>DASRBA010000262.1:0-15931 GCA_035637895.1 Myxococcaceae bacterium | reverse complement strand
TGCAAATGATGGAAGCGGCGCACCGCGGCGAGATCGACTTCCTCTACTCGCTGGGTGGCAACCTGCTCGAGACCATGCCCGACCGGGCCTTCATGACCGACGCGCTCTCTGGTGTCCGGCTGCGCGTGCACCAGGACATCGTGCTCAACACCTCGATGCTGGTGGAGCCGGAGCTGGACGGGGGCGAGGTGCTGGTCCTCCCCGCCCAGACCCGCTACGAGCAGCGCGGCGGCGGCACCTCCACCTCCACCGAGCGCCGGGTCCGCTTCACGCCGGAGATCCCGGGCCGCCGCATCGGCGAGGCGAAGCCGGAGTGGGAGATCCCGGTGCTGATCGGCCGCGCGCTCAAGCCCACCCGCCCGGACCTGTTCTCCTTCCACGAGTCCCAGGACGTCCGCAACGAGATGGCGCGGGTGATGCCGCTCTACAAGGGCATCGAGGGCCTCGCCAAGGAGGGCGACTGGATCCAGTGGGGCGGCGAGCGGCTGGCCGCCGACCAGAAGTTCCCCAACATGCCCGGCGGGCGGGCGAGGTTCTCCGCCGTCCCCATCCCGAAGATCGAGGTCCCCGAGGGCCAGTTCTTCCTCACCTCGCGCCGGGGCAAGCAGTTCAACTCCATGACCTACGGCCGGAAGGACGGCATGACCGGCGCGGGCGACCGGCGGGCGGTGTTCTTCGCTCGCGAGGACGCCACGCGGCTGTCGCTGCGGAACGGCGACGCGATCCGCTTGAAGAGCGCGCTGGGGGCGATGGACGGGGTGGTGGAGATCGGCCCCTGCCGGCCGGGGCACCTGCAGGCGTTCTGGCCGGAGTGCAACGTGCTGGTCGGGCGGAAGTACGACCCCGTGTCGGGCGAGCCCGACTACAACGCCTTCGTGCAGGTGGAGCGCCTGGCCGAGGCCCGCCCGAGCTGACGGACATCCGGACGCGGGTTCCCGGCGTAGTGGGATCAGGGCATGACGTGACGATGACAGAGCGGGGATGAACTCCCCCCTCTCGGCCCTTCCACGAGACCTGACATGAAGCACCCTGCGCGAATCCAGCAGCACGACGCGGCCTCGCTGGCCGGCGGGTACTCCCGCACCATCCGGCGGTTGGAGGTGTGGAGCATCGGCGGCCTGGTGGCGCTGATGGCGACGGCGGCGTTCCGCCTGTGGGAGCACGTCCCCCGCAACCCGTGGATTGTCCTGCTGGCGGTGTGCAGCGCCTACATCGGCGCGGACATCATCTCGGGCCTGGTGCACTGGATGGGGGACACCTGGGGCACGCCCGGCATGCGCCTGCTGGGGCGGGCGCTGATCCGCCCCTTCCGCGAGCACCACGTGGACCAGAAGGCGATCACCCGCCACGACTTCGTGGAGACGAACGGGAACAACTGCCTGGTGTCGATGCCGGGCGCGATCCTGTCGCTGATGATCCCGCTGGACCACGGGTGGCTGGGCGTCTTCGGGTCGGTGTTCCTGGTGGCGCTGGTGTTCTGGGTGCTGATGACGAACCAGTTCCACAAGTGGGCGCACCTGGATTCGCCACCGGCATGGATCGCGTTCCTCCAGCGCTGGCACCTCATCCTCCCGCCCGAGCACCACGCCATCCACCACGCCGCGCCCTTCAACAAGTACTACTGCATCACCGTGGGGTGGATGAACTGGCCGCTCCAGGCCATCCGCTTCTTCCCGGCGATGGAGTGGCTGGTCTCGTCGCTGACGGGCGCGCTGCCGCGGCAGGACGACATCGGCCAGGACGCGGCGATGGCGATCGCGCCCGCCCAGGCGGCCCAGGAAGCGCAGGCCGCCGAGCGACGCGCCTAAGGGCCGGCGACGCGCAACCGCACCAGGAGCTGCATCGTCAGCGTCTCCGGCCGCGTCCTGGCGTTCAAGAACGCGCCCCGGGGGACGCTGGTCGGGTAGTACGGGAGCTCGCCCAGGCGCTCCGCCACGAGCCCCTGTTCCTCCAGCGCGTGGAGGTTCTGCGCCTCGGTGATGGCGAGCTTCACCTCGCCGCGCCGGACGGAGGCGGCCAGCTGCTCGGGAGTGAGCTCGATCGCGGGACGGTTGGCGTAATAGGACACCGCGGTGGACTGCTCGCACCCGGAGTAGACGACGAACGGCGCCGCCGGATCCTCGCGGCGCAGCAGCTCCCCCCACTCCGCGCCCGGCTGGAACTCCATCATGGTCGGGTAGAGGTACGTCCAGTAGAAGAGCTCCACCGTGAGCATCGAGCCGACCGCCAGGACGGCCGGCCGCGCCAGGCCAGGCAGGCGCCTGGAGAGCGCCCGGGCTCCGGCGGTCACGGCCAGCGCCGCGCCGATCCACGCCACGGTCACGGCGAATGCGCGGGGAGGAAAACCGACCTGGAGGAGCACGCCCAGGGCGCCGGCCGCCACCGCTCCCAGCCCCGTCCAGATCCACCCCAGGGCCCTGGGCGCGCCGTCGCTCAGCGCGCGCGCGGCGATCAGCGCGGCGGGTGGCGCCAGCCAGAACAGGTACTGCGGGAGCTTGTAGGACGATGCGGAGATCGCCACGAAGGGGATGCCCAACCACCACCAGATCACCCGGGACTCGTCCCACGGGAGCCGGCGGGACTTCGCGAGGGCCACGCCCCGCCGCCACAGCTCGAGGATCAGCGCCGGGACGAACGGCGCGAACGCCCACAGCCCGGTGTGCAGGAAGAACAGCGGGGTGGTGTCGTTGTGCCACTCGCTCTGGTTGAGCACCCGCCCGAAGCTCTGGCTGAAGAGGAACTCGGACGGCCCGTGCGCCCCGAACTGCTCGAACGTCGCGCGCACGTACGGGTAGACGACCGCGGCGGCGACCAGCAGGCCCAGCGGCTGCAGCCGCCACAGGCGCGAGCGCAGCGTGCCGGGCCCGGCGTCACCCCACTGGTGGCGGATCGCCTCCGGCAGGACCGCCGCCACCGGAGCGACGAGCCCGATCGGCCCCTTGGCGAGCACCCCCAGCCCGCCGAACAACCACGCCAGCCAGATGGTCCACGGCCGCCGCCGCGCCTCGAACGCCATCCACACCGCGCAGGCGCTCATCGCCGTGAGCGCCATGTCCACCTTGGGGTCGCCGACCATCACCTGGAAGGCCAACGAGCTGGCGAGCAGCGCGGCGGCGCAGAGGCCGGCCGAGCGCGACCAGAGCAGGGTCCCGATCCGGGCCACCGCGATCAGCATCACCACGCCGAACAGCAGCGCCGGGAGCCGGATCGCCTCCGACGTCGGCCCGAGCAGCTTCACGAACAGCGCGATCCCCCACATCGCGAGCGGAGGCTTGTTCAGGTTGGGCCCGTTGTTGTCGAACAGGTGCAGCCAGTCGCCGCTCACGGCGATGCGCCGCGCCACCTCCGCGTACTGGGAGGGGTCGCCGTACCAGACCTCGTTGCCCAGCCCGAGCACCAGCGGCAGGACCGACAGGACGACCAGCAACGACAGCGCGCGCGCTTCGGACGGCCCCTGGCCCACACTTCCCCTCGAAGATATATGTCCCAACCCTAAATGCCCGCCTCGCCCTCCGCCAAGCTCGGGATTTACGTCCTCGCGCTGCTGGGAGTGACCGCCACCCTGGAGCTGGCCTGCCGCCACTGGCAGCCGCTGTTCCGCGCCGCGTCGCACCGGAGCCTCTTCAAGGCGGCGCTGCTCGAGCGGCGCCTGCCGCAGGACATCGTCTTCTTCGGCACCTCGCGCACCGGGGAGGCGCTCCGGCCCGGCGCCCTGCTCGCCGAGCTGAGCGAGCGCGGCGCGCCGCCGCTGTCCGCGTACAACGTGAGCACCCCGTACTCCTCCCTGGACATCCTCCAGGTCGTGGCCCAGCGCTTCTCCACGGCCCCGGGGATGAAGGTCGCGGTGATCGAGATCTCCGACGATCAGCTGCACCGCAACTCACTGCCGTGGGCGACCGAGCCACTGGCCGCAGACGCGGACATCGACGCCCGGGCGGCCGCGTGGCTCCAGGCGCACTCCGCGCTCTTCGCCGAGCGCAAGGTGTTCGTGCTCAACAGCCTCGGCCGCCTGGGCGTGGTGGCGCTCTTCGGGCACACCCTGGACGGCACCGAGGAGTTCGGCACCGACTACGTGCGCGCGATCCTCGGGCAGTCGCGGCGCTACGAGCCGTCCGCCTTCCAGGCCGTCGACTGCCGGCCCCGCCCGGACGGCCCGCTCCTCGCCGCCGCGGGAGAGGACCTCGCCGCCGAGCGGGACATCTACGCCGGGATCGCCCGGGCGTTCGCGGAGCGCGGCGTGGAGGCGGCCTTCTACATCCCGCCCGTCAGGGACCCGGGTCCGGAGGGCGAGGGCCGGCCCGCGCAGCGCGCGTTCAACGCCGCGCTCCAGGCCGCCACCGGCCGCCCGGTCTGGGACTTCAGCGACTGCCGGCTCCCCCCTGAGTACTTCCGCGACGCCACCCACCTGAGCCATCTCGGCGGCAGCCACTTCAGCCGCATGGTGGCGCGGCAGATGGCGGAGGACGCGCGCTTCGCCCGAGGGCTCGGCCTGCATGCTGTTCCATAGCTTCGCCTTCGTCGCGCTGCTGATCCCCACGCTCCTGGTCTACTGGCTGGCGGCCGGCTCGCGGACCGTCCGCCTGGGCGCGCTGCTCGCGGCGTCGATGGTGTTCTACGCGTACCACCACTGGCCCAGCCTGTTCCTGCTGCTCGGGACGATCGCGGTCAACTACACCGCCGCCCGGTTCCAGGAGCGCCGCCGGTCGCGCCCCCTGCTGGCCGGCGTGGTGCTGTTCGACCTCTCGCTGCTGTTCTGGTTCAAGTACGCCGGGTTCGTGTCCTCCCAGCTGGTCCTGCTGGCGGCGGCGGTGGGGCTGAGGCTGCCGTTGCCCGAGCTGTCGCCCTGGCTGCCGCTGGGGATCTCGTTCTTCACCTTCCAGGTGATCGCCTACCAGGTGGACGTCTACCGCGGCACCGTGCCGGCGGAGCGCTCGCTGCTGGTGTTCGCCGTCTTCAAGAGCTTCTTCGCCCAGCTGATCGCCGGCCCCATCGTCCGCGCGAAGGACTTCCTGCCGCAGCTGCGGGAGCGGCCGCGGTTCGACCCGGCCCGCTTCCACCACGGGCTGTTCCTCTTCTTCGCCGGGATGGCGCTGAAGATCGGCCTGGCGGACGTGCTCCGCGAGTTCGCGGACGAGGCGTTCCGGGACCCGGCCAACCTGCCCACCACCGACGCCTGGCTCGGCATCTACGCCTTCGCGGTGCAGCTCTTCTCCGACTTCTGGGGCTACTCGACCATGGCCCGCGGGCTGGGGGAGCTGTTCGGCCTCGAGCTGCCGGTGAACTTCGACCTCCCCTACCTGTCGGCGAGCCTGCAGGAGTTCTGGCGGCGCTGGCACATCACGCTGTCCGCCTGGTTCCGCGACTACGTCTACATCCCGCTCGGAGGGAACCGCGCCCACCGGGTGCGGAACGCCGTCGTGACCATGACGCTGGCGGGGATCTGGCACGGCGCGGGCTGGAGCTTCATCCTCTGGGGCGCGATCCACGGCGCCTGGCTCGCGCTGGAGGGCGCCTGGCGCAACTGGCGCCATGGGGAAGCGCGGCCGGGCACGCCTCCCACCGGCTGGGGCCGGGTCGTTCGCGTGCTCGCGGTCTTCCACGGCGTGTGCCTGCTCTGGGTCCTGTTCCGCGCGCCCTCGCTCCAGGTCGCCCTGGTCTACCTCTCCCGCCTGCTCCTGCCGCCCTACACGGGTCACGGCAGCGTCCCGGAGACGCTGGCGATCTGGCTGATCGGCTTCGCGCTCCTCCAGGGGTTCCTGACCCGCGCGCTCCACCGCGAGCGCTTCCTGGCGTGGCCCTCGTGGGCCCAGGTCGGCCTCACCTCGGCGATGTTGATCGTGGCGCTCGGCTACGGCGGGCAGAAGTACGACTTCGTGTACTTCGCGTTCTAGCGATGTTGATCGTCCACCCGCATTTCCACCGGCGTCGCAGCGGCACCACCCAGCACGTGGAGGGGGTCGTCACCGCGCTCACGGCGGCCGGCGAGGACGCGCGCGGGATGGGGTCGCTCCTCCGCGCCGGCGTGCCCGGTATCCCCTGGCGCGAGCTGTTGCGGCGGCTGGGCGGCGAGCCCGCGGTGTGGCACGCGCACCGCAACAACGAGATGATCGTCGGCCTGCTGCTGCGCGCGCTCTACCCGCGGCTGAAGCTGGTGTTCACGCGCCACTCGTCGCAGCCGCCGAGCTGGCCCACCCGGTTCCTGGCCGGGCGCGCCGACGCGCGGGTCACGCTCACCCGCCAGGTCGCCGACGCGTTCGGCCTGCGCGGCGCCATCGTCGGGCACGGCGTGGATCCCGATCGGTTCCCGCCACCTCCGGATCGCGCCGCCGCGTGGCGAGCGCTCGGGCTCCCAGGGGCGCGCGGCGTGGGCGTGGTCGGCCGGCTGCGCCCGCTCAAGGGCCAGCAGGACTTCGCGAGCGCGGTGCTGCCCGTGCTCGAGGAACGGCCGGACTGGACCGCGGTGCTGGTGGGCCAGGCGAAGTGGCCGGAGTGGTGGTGGGCGCGCCGGCTCGCGCGGCTGCGACCGTCCCGCCTGCTGCTCGCGGGCGGCCAGCGGGACGTGGCGCCCTGGTACCGGGCCTTCACGGTGCTGGTGCAGCCCTCGTACGAGGAGGCCTTCTCCATGGTGCCGCTGGAGGCCATGGCTTCCGGCTGCTGCGTGATCGCCTCCGCCCTCCCATACGCCCGGGAGGTGATCGACCACGGCCGCACCGGGTTCCTCTACGAGCCGGGCGACGTGGGCGCGCTGCGGGGGCTGCTCTCGGAGCTGATGGCCGCGCCCGAGCGGGCCGAGCAGATCGGCCGCGCCGCCTCGGAGGAGGTCCGGGCGCGCTTCAGCGTGGAGCGGGAGGCCGCCCGGCTCGCGGACACCTACCGCGAGGTCCTCGCGGCGGGTTGACGCGGACCGATCCTGATCGACTGCCGCGCCATGCCGGCTTCCGCGGCGTCCCTGGTTGGGGGACTCAGGCCCCCGGCGGGCGCGGGCCACCCCGCAGCACGTGATAGGGCGCCACCTCCGGCACCTGGCAGTTCCGCAGCGGGATGAGGAAGGTGTCCACCAGGGCGAACTGGCCGGAGACGCAGGCGTGGCTTCGGGTGTCGGTGAGCACCATCCACGCCGAGCCGGGCTCGAACGCCACCTCCTGGTAGCCGTCCTTCCCGTCGCGGAAGCCGGGGTCGTCCTTCATGAAGTTGTGGAAGCGCCGCATGGCCCGGTCGTACGGCGAGGAGTCCAGCACCCGCGCCATCGGCAGGCCGCGGCGGGAGAGCCAGCCCAGCGCCCCCGACCGCGCCCGATCCAGCGGGCCCTCCCGCAGACTGACGTGCGCGGGCGGCGCCACCCCGGCTCGCTCCCCGTGGCGGGCGTACAGCTCGGCGAAGGTCCCCCGCGTGGCCCACACCCGCGGCTCCTGGGGGCTGATGTTCACGAACAGCCGCAGGATGCGGTCTCCGTGGGTGGCGCCGTACGCGCCGGCGTCCACGTGCACCAGCTCGTTGCTGGCGTGGGCCTTCAGGTCGCGCCCCCGCTCCTGCAGCGGCCGGAAGCTGGAGGTGCCCACCGTCCACCCCGGCACCAGCGCGGGGAGCTCGCGCTCCAGGAAGGCGCGCGCCCGGCGCGAGTGCTCGCGCAGGATCCCGTGCACCCGCGCCGCCGCCGCCGGATCTCCCTTGGCGCCCTTGAGCCGGTCCGCGTCCGGGTAGTAGCTGAGGTTCTTCCGCTTCAGGAGCCCCTGCGACACCTCCCGGAGGGCGCGCAGGTCGTCCTCGGGCGGGAGCGGAAACGGGCAGCGCGCCCAGCGGACGATCTGCCCGCGCTCCAGGGCCCTGCTGATCTCACCCGCGGGGCCGGACCCGGCGTCGAAGATCACGTCTTCCATGCTCGACCTCATACTGCATCGCGACCGTCGAGGGGTGCTACAAGCACCGGCGATGCGACGGCCGTCGGGTCCGCTGAAGGTGGCGCTGTGGATCGCCGGAACGCGGATGCTGGTCCTGGCCGCGATGGTGGTCGGCACCTACTTCCACCGGCCGGCGTCCGAGTGGCCCGCGCACGAAGGCGACCTGTACTACCGCCAGGTCCCGATCCGCGCGCTCGACGTCTGGGGCCGCTGGGACACGGACTTCTACCTGGGCATCGCGCGCGACGGGTACCCGGCGCTGCACTCGGATCCGGGGTGGATCTACAACGCGGCCTTCTTTCCGCTCTACCCGTCGCTGATGCGCGGGCTCTCCATCCTCCTCGGCGGCGCCGACCTCTTCTACGTCGGCATCCTGATCGCCAACGCGATGCTGGTGCTGGGGGTGATCTACCTGCGCAAGCTGGCGCGCCTGGACGAAGGCGAGCCGCACGCGGATCTGGCCATGGCCTGCCTGCTGGCCTACCCCGGCAGCCACTTCTTCTCCTGCGTCTACCCGGAGTCCACGGCGCTGTTCCTGGCGGTCTTCGCGCTCTACTGCGCGCGGGTGGGGCTGGCGGCGCCGGCGGGCCTGGCGTGCGGGCTGGCGGCGGTGACGCGGTCCAGCGGCGCGCTGCTCGCGCTGCCGGTGCTGTGGGAGCTGTGCCGGAGCGAGGAGGGGCGGCTCCGCTGGCGGTGGCGCGCGCTGTGGCTGATCTGCCCGGCGGTGACGCTCGCGGGCCTGATGGCGCTCGACTGGCAGATCTACGAGGACCCGATCTACTTCGCGCACGTGCAGGCGGGCTGGGGGCGGCGGCCCTCGTTTCCGCTGGAGCCGCTGTTCCGTTTCGACCTCTCGCCCGACTACCACCTGTTCACGCTCGGGGCGCTGGCCCTGGTGATCTGGGCCGTCGTCCGGCGCCGGCGGACGAGCTACCTGCTGCTCTCGGGGTCGGCGGTGCTGCTCCCGCTCACGACGGGGATGCTGCGCGGCATCCACCGGTACATGGGCTCCAACGCCCCGCTGTTCCTGTTCCTCTCCCAGCTGCTGCGCGACCGGCCGCGCTGGCGCTACGCGTACCTCGGGGTGGGGCTGCTGGTGCTGGCGGGCTTCTCGTACAGCTGGGGGCGCGGCGGCCACCCGAACTGACCCGCTAGGCCAGCTCCGCCAGCAGCTTCGCCAGCCGCTCGTACTGCTCCGGGCGGTTGTAGAGCTGGCACGACACCCGGAGCGTGCGCGCGGGCGGCGCGGGCCAGGGCGCGATGGGCACCTGGATGTGGTGCTCTTTGAAGAGCAGCTCCTGCAGCGCGCAGGGGAACAGCAGCGTCTTCTGCGGCGTGCTCAACGGCTGACCGGCCGGCAGCGGCACCGCCGCCATGGACCCCACCATCGACGCCGGCACCGGCGCGTCGATGCCGAGCGCCCGGCACAGCACGGCCTGCGCCTGGAGCGCCTTCTCCCGGTTGGCGGCCATCACCGCCGGCCAGCCGCCGGGGAGCAGCGACCCGAGGAAACGCAGCGACTCCGGCGCGCACAGCCAGGGCGTGGGGTCCACGGTGCCGGTCCAGTCGAACTCGAGCCAGAAGCGCGAGCGGTCCTTGCGCGTCGAGTTCGCGCCGTGGCTGATGGAGGTGGGCCGCACCTGGTCGCGGAGGTCGCGGCGCACGTGGAGCACCGCCGCCCCCTTCGGCGCGCAGCACCACTTGTGCAGGTTGCCCGCGAAGTACGCGGCGCCCAGCGCGTCCAGGTCCACCGGCACCTGCCCGGGCGCGTGGGCGCCGTCGATCAGCGTCTCCACCCCGCGCTCGCGCAGCTTCGGGACCAGCGACTCGATGGGCTGGATGAAGCCGGTGGGGCTGGTGATCCAGTCCAGCATCGCCAGCTTCGTGCGCGGGGTGACCGCCTCCAGCACCCGCGCCTCCACCAGCTCCGGCGTGGTGCCGGGGAAGGGCACCTCCGCCACCACCACCTTCGCCCCGTCTCGCCGCGCCGCGAACTCCAGCGCGTTCCGGGAGGCGTTGTACTCGTGGTTGGTGACCAGCAGCTCGTCGCCGGGCTGGAAGCGGAGCGACCCCAGCACCGCGTTCAAGCCCTGCGTGGCGTTGGACACGAAGGCCATGTCCTCCGGCTTCGCGCCCAGGAACTGCGCCACCGCGGCCCGCGCCTCGTCCAGCCGCGCCTCCAGCTCGTGGAGGAAGAACACGCAGGGCTCGCGCTCCAGGCGGTCGCGCAGCTCGCTCTGCAGCGCCAGCACCGGCCGCGGGCAGGCGCCGAACGAGCCGTGGTTGAGGAAGTCGACCCTGGGGTCCAGCGTCCAGTGCCGCGCCAGTTCCGAGCTGATGGGGGGCATTTGAGCGCCGCAGCGTGGCAGCCTCCGCGCCCGCGCGCGAGGGCCAAGTCGGCGCTCGCCTGGGGCCAGGACTGCTAGTGCGGCACCGGGCCCCAGTCCGGCGTGAAGTAGGACCCGCGCTCCATCGATAGCGGGAGCTGGTTCTCCCCGTCCGCGTTCATCACGTAAAGCTGGGGCGTGCCGCGGCGCGTCGAGGTGAAGACGATCATCCGCCCGTTGGGCGAGAAGGAGGGCTCCTCGTTGTTCCCCGCGTCCTGGGTGAGGCGGACGATCTTCCCGCTCTCCACGTTGACGGTGAAGAGGTCGAACGCGTTGCGCTCGTCGCGCGCGGTGAAGGCGATGAGGTCCCCGCGCGGCGACCAGTCCGGGGTCTGGTTGTAGGTCCCCTGGAAGGTGAGCCGCCGGGCGTCGCCGCCGCCGGCGCCCATCAGGTAGATCTGCGGCGACCCGCCCCGGTTGGAGACGAAGGCCAGCCGCTTCCCGTCCGGCGACCAGGAGGGGCTGGTGTTGATGGTGTAGGGCGCGTCCGTCACCTGCCGCGGCGACGACCCGTCCGCGTTCGCCACGAAGATCTGCGACGCCTCGCCGTTCGCGACCGAATAGGCGATCTGCTTCCCGTCCGGCGAGTACGTCACCCCGGTGGCCATCTGCCCGGCGGAGACCAGCAGCTGCGGCGAGCCGCCGGCGCGCTGGGAGAACAGGTCCGGGCGCCCGCGCCGGTACGAGGTGTACGCCACCCCCGCGCCGTCGGGCGTGATGCCGGGGAGGATGTTGAGCCCACCCTGCGCCACCGGGAACGCGCCGTGCCCGTCCCAGTCCGCCATCCAGACGTCCTTGCCGGAGGCGGTCTTCTTCACGAAGGCGATGCGCGACTGGAACGGCCCCGGCTCGTGGGTGAACAGTGAGTAGATGACGTCCGCGAAGACGTGGCCCAGCCGCCGGGCCTCCTTGACGTCCCGCACCTCGGTGGTGGTCACCTCGTCCTTCCCGGTGGCGACCGTGATGGTCTTCATCTCCGCCTTCACCCTGCCGCCGTCGCGCGTCACGCGCACCTTGACCAGCGTGTCCGCGCCCACGTCCGCCCAGCGCTTGAGCTTGACGGTCGCCAGGTCCATCCCCTCCTGTGGGTCCGCCAGGAAGCTCTTGCGGTCCAGCACCTTGAACAGCCCGCAGGCGGTGAGGTCGAACAGGAGCGCCTCGTCGATCTGCAGGGCGTCCTCGCGCGCGGCGGGGTCGGCCAGCGGCGCGGCCACCGCGATGGGGACGGGCTGGAAGTTGGCCCCGGAGATGGAGATGACGCGCTGGGCGTGGGCCAGCGGCGCGGCGCCGAGCGCCAGGGCGAGGACGGCGTTCTGGATGGCCTTCATGGCGTGAACTCCATGGTGACGCCCTTGCGCACCAGCTCGTCGAGCAGGTGCGCCGGGGGCGGCGGGAAGGGGGCGGCCCGCTTCACCGCGGCCAGCACCGCGTTGTCGAACAGCGCGTTCCCCGAGGGCATCTGGATCTTCGCCGAGTCCACCGCGCCGGTGGCGGTGAGCCGGAGCCAGACCAGCGCCTTGAGCGTCCGGCGTTCGGATTCAGGGATGGCGGAGGAGACGTTGTAGTAGCGGTGCACGTTGCGGTCGATGAGCCCGAAGTAGGGGTCGCCCTCCTGGGTAGCGGAGTTGCCCTCCGGGTCCCCGTCCGCGGCGCCCTCCAGCGGCTCGTCGCGGGCCTTCTTGCTCGTCTTGGAGAAGGCGTCGAACAATCGCGAGCGCCGGCTGCCGTCGTCCGTCTGGCTCTGCTGCGGCCGCGCGGCGGGCGAAGGCGGCGGCTTGGGCCCGGGCAGCGGCATCGCGGTGGACTGGGGAGGAGGAGGCGGCGGCGTCTCCTCCACGCGCGGCAGCAGCTTGGCGTCGCGCGCCTGGCCCCGGCGCACCAGCGTGGCGTGGATGGGCTTCTGGTCCAGGTCGATGCGGGCCGACGGGACCCACATGGAGAGGATCAGAGCCGCCGCCACCAGCACGGCGTGGCCGGCGGCGGACCAGAGCAGGTACGTCCGCAGCTCCGGCGCCGGCCTCCTGGCCAGCGCGCTCGGGGGCGGCCGGGGCGTGGGTCGGACTGGCTTAGTCGGGGCCATCTGTGGAGGTTGGATGCCTGCCGGGCCCCACCGGGTCCGTGATCATCCCCACGTTGGTGATGCCGGCGCGCTGGGCGGCGCTCATCACCTCCACCACCGTCCCGTAGGGGAGCGCGCGGTCGGCGTAGAGGTAGAGCTCCTTGTCCGCCTGCGCCTTGGCGTTGGACTTCAGCTTCTCCTCCAGCTGGTCCAGCCGCACCTCGGCCTCGCCGATGAAGACCCGCTTGCGGGCGTCCACCGAGACCACCAGCTTCTTCTCCGTCGACTCCACCGGCGCCGCCTTCGCCTGCGGGAGGTTCAGCTTCACGCCCTGCTGGATGAGCGGCGCGGTGACCATGAAGATGATCAGCAGCACCAGCATCACGTCCACCATCGGCGTGACGTTGATCTCGCTCATCGTGGTGCGGCCCGGATCGCCGCGGCTTCCCATGGCCATGGCCTTGGTCGTCCCCGCTACTTGAAGAAGTGCCGCTTCACGATGTTGAGGAAGTCCGAGGAGAAGTTGCTCATCTCGGTGTCGAACACCCGGATCCGGGCCACGAAGGAGTTGTAGGCCACCACCGCGGGGATGGCGGCGAACAGGCCGGCGGCGGTGGCGAACAGCGCGTTGCCGATGGGCGCGGCCACCGTGGCCAGGGTGGCGTTGCCCTTCTCGGCGATCTCGTTGAACGCCGAGAGGATGCCCATCACGGTCCCGAACAACCCCACGAACGGCGCCGCCGACCCCACCGTGCCCAAGAAGGACACCCGCGCCTCCAGCTCCGTGATCTGCGCCGAGGAGGCCCGGCTGAGCGCCCGCTGCACGTTCTCGATGCCGCCCATCCGCTCCGCCAGCGCCGCCGCGTCCTGGGCCTCCTTGGCCTGCGCCAGGCGGGTCAGCTCGTCGTAGCCGGCCACGAAGACGCGGGAGAGCGGGGAGGCCTCCAGCCGCTGCGCGACCTCGTAGATGGCCTCCAGCCGCGTCGCCTTCCAGAAGGTGTCCAGGAAGGTGATCGACTGGGAGCGGGCGCGGGACAACTGTCCGGCCTTGAGCGCGATGGTGCCCCAGGAGGCAATGGACACCAGCGCCAGGAGCCCCAGCACGAACAGCTCCACGAAGGAGCCGTTCCGGATGACGTCCAGGTAGTTGATGGCGGCCCAGACCCACATGGCGAGGCAGGCCCTAACACCCCATCTTCAGAGGGTCAACGCGACGCGGTGCACGCGGGATGAATTTCGAGGGGCCGGGCCCGTCCATACCGTTCGCCAAAGTCACTGGCCGAATTTCCCGAGGGGCGTTTCCACCATGAACACGAAGCTGGCGATCCCATTCCTCGCAATCCTGGCGTTTGCCCAGGGGTGCATCATCAACGGGCACGGCAAAAACCCGGGCGACGTCACGTTCTCCTGGACGTTCTACGGGCAGAGCTGCAGCGCCGCGGGGGTGGCGAGCGTCCACATCACCATCCCAGGTGAGACTCTGGAGAACGGCGGCGTCTACCAGTGCGTCTCCAACTCCTACCAGGGCATCGTCCTGCACGACTTCGCCGGCGGCTCGTACACCTACAGCATCGAGGGCCTGGATACCGGCGGCTACACCGTCTACACGGGCTCGGGTGACTTCACCATCGACGGAAACGTGCTGGAGTCGGTGGACCTCACGCCCTACGGGCAGCCGGGCTCGTACGCGCTGGTGACCTGGACCTTCCCCGGCAACGTGACGTGCGCGAACGCGGACACGCCGGCGCAGCAGCTGGGCGGGGTGGCGTACGTGGACATCACCATGGACGGCAACAACACCGTGCGCGCCAACTGCGCGGACGGCGCCGTCGCCAACGGCGGGCAGGGCGTGTACTCGGCGCTGGTCGATCCGGGCGCCCACACCATCAGCCTGACCGCGCTCTCCAGCAACCTCTATCCGCTGTTCTCCGCGTCCGGGAACGTCACCACCAACTCCAGCGCCCCGGTCGCGGACCAGGTGAACCTGCAGTGGGCGGTGGGCGGCGTGGTGGTGAGCTGGACGCTGCAGAGCAACGGCGGCGGCGCGCAGACCTGCCTCGGCACCGGCAACCCGTACGTCTACGTGAACTTCGTGGACTCGACCAACACCGCCGTCTACCAGCAGCCGGGCGACACCAACACCTGCAACGCCGCGCCCACCCGGTACTTCTACCTGTCGGCGGCGGCGGGCGGGACGAACTACCGGATCGACCTGCAGGCCGCGACCAACGCGCTCAGCTGGTCGCCCACCACGAACCCGGTGTTCACGGTGATGCCGGGCGTGTTCCCGGCCGACACCTCGGCGGTCAGCGTGGTGCTCCGGCAGAACTAGGTTCCCCAGGGATTCCGAAGCCCGCCCCCCCGGCGCTCTCGGTCCTTCGCGGCGCTCATGACCCCCGGTGGGTCGTGGGCGCCGCGGCCTTTTTGGCGGCACGGTTCGTGATAGTGGACGAGGGGATGTCTCCAGCGGACCACAGGCCCATCGGCGTGTTCGACTCCGGCGTGGGCGGGTTGACGGTGCTGCGGGCGTTGATGGCCAGGTTGCCGGGCGAGGGCACGGTGTACCTGGGGGACACGGCGCGGGTGCCGTACGGGACGAAGTCCGCGGACGTGGTGACGCGGTACTCGGTGCGGAACGCGGAGCTGCTGCTGAAGCACGACGTCAAGCTGCTGGTGGTGGCGTGCAACACCGCGTCGGCGGTGGCGCTGCCGGCGCTGACGCAGCGGCTGAGCATCCCGGTGCTGGGGGTGATCGAGCCCGGCGCCCGGGCGGCGGCGGCGCGGTCGCGGAACGGGCGGGTGGGCGTCATCGGCACGCAGGGGACGGTGCGGTCGGGCGCGTACCAGCGGGCGCTGGAGGCGGCGCGGCCCGGGGTGACGGTGCTGGCGCGGGCGTGCCCGCTGTTCGTGCCGCTGGCGGAGGAGGGCTGGACCACCGGCGACGTGCCGAGGATGGCGGCGAAGCGGTACCTGGCGGAGCTGTCGGCGGCGGGCGTGGACACGCTGGTGCTGGGGTGCACGCACTACCCTTTGTTGCGCGGGGTGATCGCCGAGGCGGTGGGACCGGACGTCGCGCTGGTGGACTCCGCGGAGGCGGTGGCGGAGGCGGCGGCGGCGCTGCTGGCTCAGCGCGGAGAGCTGGGCGCGTCGTCCGCTCCCGATCACCGCTACTTCCTCACCGACGTGCCGCACCAGTTCGTCGACGTGGCGGCGCGCTTCCTCGGACAGAAGGTGGAGTCCGTGGAGCAGGTGGACATCTCGTAGCGGTAGAATGGGCGCGTGATCGATGAGCTCGACCAGGCGGCCCTGCTGCGTTCGGTGTTTCCCAGTTACGGACCCGCCTGGGAAGCGGCCATCGACTACGGCATCGACGTGTCGCTCCTCCTCGGTAACCTCGACCTGACCCCCACCGACCGCGTTCGGCGGCTGAATGGGTGGAATCATCTGGTGCGAGGGGCGAAAGAGGGGGGGGGCGTGAACGTGAACGAAGCGGCGGAATTGCTCCGCCGGCTGGTGGAAGGAATGGTCGAGTTCGTCGTGGTGGGCGGCGCTGCTGCCAAGATGCTCGGGTCGGCGATGAATACGGA
>DASRBA010000261.1:0-15199 GCA_035637895.1 Myxococcaceae bacterium | reverse complement strand
GCGATGGTGATGTCCTTGTCGCGGCCGGCGTTGAGCTTGGCGAGGGCGTGCGCCGCCTGGGAGGCGGTGGGCGCCGGCGCGGGGGTGGCTGGAGCGGTGGGACGGCCGTCGGCGTCGAGGGCGACTTCGGCGGCCGGGTGGACCTCGACGACGGAGGGCTTGCTGGACTTCAGCTCAGGCTTGGACTTCGGCTTCGCGGTCGCCACCGGGGCGGGTGGCGGAGGTGGGGCGGCCGTGGGAGGAGGCGGCTCCGGGGTGTCCTGCTGGAGGCGGAGGCGGAGGGCGTGGATCTCCTTCAAGCAGTCGCCCCGGGGGATCTGCTTCTCCGCCTGCGCGAGCAGCTGCGTCGCCTGCTCCGGCTGGTCCAGGCGCTGGGCGTAGACGCGGGCGAGCATCAGGGCGGCGTCGTCGGCCAGACGGTGCTTCGGGTACTTCTCCAGGACGCGGCGGTAGTCCGCCATCGCGCGCTGGAGGTCCTCGGGGAGCATGGAGATGTGGGAGAGGTCGGACAGCAGCTCGGCGGAGGTGTAGAGGGCGTCGGGCGCCTTCTCTGCGTCGGGGTAGGACTTGGCGACGGCCTCGAAGCGATCGACGGCGGCCAACCACTGGTGGCGGTATTGGCGGCGCTTGGAGTCCGCCTTCAGCGCGTAGTACCCGCGGCGGGCCTCCTCGTAGGCGTTGGAGGCCTTGCGAGCCTCGGCGCGGGCTTCGGCGCGGCCCGCGGCGTGCGCCGGGACCGAAGTGGCGAGGGCCAGGGCGATGAGGTGGCGGCGCATGGGAGCGGTGCTGCTACAGGCATGTGATCACCGCTTTTCCGCGCCCGCAATTTTTCCGCCTCGTCCGGCCGGTCGGTACACTTCGCGCCGCCCTTGAAACCCGATCCGGCCTCGCTGCGTATCCAGGGGAGGGACGCCCATGGCGGCGGCGAGACCGGCTTGCCTCCTGACTCCACGGACGAGGCCCTGATGTCGAGGTTCATCGAGGGTGACCGCGGAGCGTTCGAGGTGCTGTTCCAGAGGTACAGCCAGCCGATCCACGGTTACCTGCTGCGGATGGTGGGTACGGAGGCGCAAGCCCAGGACCTGACCCAGCTCACGTTCCTCTCCGTGCTGCGGTCGAGGGACCGCTTCCATCCGGGCGCCCTCTTCCGCCCCTGGCTGTACGCCATCGCCACCAACGCCGCGCGCGACCAGCACCGGCGGAAGCGGCCGGAGGATCCGATCGAGCACGCGGAGGGTGAGTCGCACGAACCGCTGGCGCAGGTGGATCCGTTCCAGCAGAAGGCGGTGCGCCAGGCGCTGGAGCAGTTGCCGGAATCGCAACGGGTGCCCATCGTCCTCCACCGCTTCGAGGGGCTCTCCTTCGCGGAGATCGCCGAGGCGGTGGGCGCCACCGAGACCGCGGTGAAGGTCCGGGCCCACCGGGGGTACGAGAAGCTCCGCGAGCTGCTGGGTCACCTGGAGGCGCAGCGATGACGGACTGCCAGCGCCTCATGGACGCCCTCGGGAAAGGCGAGCTCCCGGCGGACCTGGCCACCCACGCCGCGTCGTGTCCCCACTGTTCGGCCGCGGTGGCCGCGTACCGGGCACTGGAGCCGAAGGCCGGGGTGACGCGGCGGGCGCCCCTGGCGCTCACCTCCACGCTGGAGCACGAGCTGGCCAGGACCGCCGGGACGCGGGCCCGGAGCGCGCTCTGGGAGCCGTTGCTGCTGGGGGTGATCCAGGCCGCGGTCGCGATGGGGGTGGTGGTGTTCCTGGGCAACAACGGCCGGGTGCTGGGGAACCGGGAGCCGGCGGTGGTGCTGGTGGTGCTCGGGCTGGCGCTGGGGGCGTGCGCGGTGGGCGGGACGCTGGCGGCGGTGGCGCCGGGGTTCCCGCGGCTGCGGTGGTTCCTGTTCGGAGCGGCGGTGAGCACGGCGGTGCTCCTCGGCGCGTGCGGGAGCGGGCTGCCGGCGTTGAAGCCCTTCCTGGTGGCCGGGAGGACCTGCGCGTCGGTGGAGCTGGCGTGCGCGGCGCTGCCGCTGGGAGTGACGCTGTGGCTCCAGCGCCGGTTCGCGTTCGATCCGCTGCGGGCGGTGCTCGGGTCGGTGGCGGCGGCGGCGACCGGCGTGTTCGCGCTGCACCTGCACTGCCCCGTCGGGACGGCCGACCACCTCTACGCCTTCCACGTCGCGCCGTGGGTGCTGCTGGGAGGGCTGGGGCTGTGGATCCGCTCGCGGCTGGGGTCGCGCAGCTACGCGCCCTGAGCCCCCGGGCGGTGGGCGGGTATAGGCTCGCCCGCCATGCACAAGAGCCGCTTCGTCGCCTTCGTCATCGATTGCCAGAACGCCGACCTGGACGCGGCCGCCCGCTTCTGGAGCGGCGCGCTGGGGAAGAAGGTGAAGGCGACCGAGGGGAACTACGTCACCCTGGAGACGCGCCACACGGATCCGATGATGCTGGTTCAGAAGGTGGACCACCCGAGCCGGGTTCACCTGGACATCGAGTCGGACGACGTGGACGCGGAGGCGGCGCGGCTGGAGAAGCTGGGCGCCAAGCGGGTGGAGAAGCGGAACACGTGGTGGGTGATGGAGGCGCCCACCGGGCAGCGCTTCTGCGTGGTGCGGCCGCAGCGCGGTCCGCTGGGGGACGACGCGAACGTGTGGGACTAGCCCCACTACCTGCAGGTGCTCAGCTCGACGACTCCCGCTTCCACCGGAACAGCAGGTTGAGCGCCTCCAGCGGCGTGGTGGTCTCCACCGAGACCTCCTTCAGCTCCCCCAGCACCTTCCGCAGCGCGTCCGACACCGGCGGCCCGGAATCCCCCACGAACAACCCCAACTGCCCCTCCGTGGACCGCTTCGCCACCTTCGACCTCGACAGCCGCGGCTTGCCCGCTTCATCCAGCTCCCCCGACTCGAGGTTGAGGAGGATCTCCCGCGCCCGCGCCACCACCTCCGGGGGCAGGCCGGCCAGGCGAGCCACCTCGATGCCGTAGGAGCGGGAGGCGCCGCCGGCCACCAGCTTGCGCAGGAAGACCACCTTCCCCTCGTGCTCCTTCACCGCGATGGTGGCGTTCCGCACCCGCGGCTTGTCCCGGGCCAGGTCCGTCAGCTCGTGGTAGTGGGTGGCGAAGAGCGTCCGCGCGCCGACCCGGTCGTGCAGTTGCTCCGCCACGGCCCAGGCGATGGACAGCCCGTCGAAGGTCGAGGTCCCGCGGCCGATCTCGTCCAGCACCACCAGGCTCTTCCGCGTGGCGTGGTGGAGGATGTGCGACGTCTCCGTCATCTCCACCATGAAGGTGGACTGCCCCTTGGCCAGGTTGTCCGACGCGCCCACGCGCGTGAAGATCCGGTCGCACAGGCCCACCCGCGCCCGCTTCGCCGGCACGAACGAGCCCGCCTGCGCCATCAGCACGGTCAGCGCCACCTGCCGCATCACCGTGCTCTTCCCCGCCATGTTCGGCCCGGTGATCACCAGGATCTGCGACTGCTGCCGATCCAGCTGGACGTCGTTGGGGACGAAGCGCTCCCCCTCCAGCATCCGCTCCACCACCGGGTGCCGCCCGCCCTCGATGTCCAGGACGTCCGACTCGTCCACCTCCGGCCGGCAATAGCCGTACTCCGCCGCCGCCCGCGCCAGCGACACCAGCGCGTCGCACGCCGCCACCGCCCCCGCCGCCGCCCGCAGCGCGGAGGCCACCTTCACCACCTCTCCCCGCAGCTGTTCGAACAGCTCAAGCTCCAGGGCGCAGCGCCGCTCCTCGGCGGTGAGGACCTTCTCCTCGTACTCCTTGAGCTCCGGGGTGACGAACCGCTCGCCGTTCGCGGTCGTCTGCTTGCGGATGTAGTCCTTGGGCACCTTGTCCAGGTTCGGCTTCGTCACCTCGAGGTAGTAGCCGAACACCTTGTTGAAGCGGACCTTCAAAGAGCCGATCCCCGTCCGCTCCTTCTCCCGCACCTCGATGGACAGCAGCACGTCCTTGCCGGAGGTGGACAAGGCCACCAGCTCATCCAGCCCGGAGTGGAAGCCCGCCTTGATCAGCCCGCCCTCCTTCAAGGCCAGCGGCGGCTCCTCCACCACCGCCCGCTTCAGCAGCGCCTCCAGCTCCCCCAGCGCGGACAGCGGCGGCGCCAGCGCCTTGAGCAGCGCGGCCTGCCGCTGCCCCAGCTGGGCCGACAGCGCCGGCAGCGCCTCCAGCGACCGCCCCAGCGCCTTCAGGTCCCGAGCATTCCCCGCCCCCAGCGTCAGCCGCGCGGTGAGCCGCTCGATGTCCGAGATCTCCTGCAGCTTCTCCAGCAACCCCTGCCGCAGCGACAGCGACCCCGCCAGCTCCTGCACCGCGTCCAGCCGGGCCTCGATCTCCTCCTTCGCGCACAGGGGCGTGAGCACCCACCGCTGCAGCCTCCGGGCGCCCATCCCGGTGGCGCAGCGGTCCAGCACGCCCAGCAGCGTCCCCCGCCGCCCGCCGTCCCGCATGGACCGATGCAGCTCCAGGTTGTGCCGCGTGTTCTCGTCCATCAGCAGCGCGCCGCCCTGGGGCAGCACCGCCAGCCGGTCCACGTGGGCGCCGCCGGTCTTCTGGGTGTCCTTGAGGTACCGGAGCGCCGCCGCCGCCGCGCCCCGCGCCAGCGGCAACTCCTCCACCCCGAACCCCGCCAGCGAGGCGACCTGGAAGTGCGAACGCAGGTACGCGTCCGCCCGCTGGGGCGAGAACCCCGCCGCCTCCACCGGCGTGAGCGCGGGCGCCGCCGACATCTGCCCCCTCAGCGCCTCCAGCGCCCTCGACTGCGCCTGGTCCTCGGGCACCACCAATTCCCGGACCGAGGCGCCGTCCAGCACCTCCGCCGCCTCCTCCGCGGTCTCCCGTTCGAACGCGAGGAACTCCCCGGTGGACCCGTCCAGCAGCGCGCCGCCGTACCCGCGCTCCCCGCACACGAGCGCGGCGAGGAAGTTGTTGGAACGGCTGTCCAGCACCTCCTCGTCCAGCACCATCCCGGGCGTCACCACCCGGGTCACCTCGCGCTTGACCAGGCCCTTCCCCGCCTCCTCCACCTGGTCGCAGATGGCGACCTTCAGGCCATGCCCGATCAGCCGGGCGACGTAGCGGCGGGCGGCGTGGTACGGGACGCCGCACATGGGGACGCGGTCAGAGCCCTTGGCGCGCGAGGTGAGCGCGATCTGGAGGATCTCCGCCGCCTGGACGGCGTCGTCGAAGAACATCTCGTAGAAGTCGCCCAGCCGGAAGAAGAGGATGCAGCCCGGGTGCGCCGCCTTGGTCTCCAGGTACTGGCGCATCATGGGGGTCAGCGGCTCCCCACCCTGCGCCGCGATCTGTTCGGCTGGCGTCGCCCCCATCCCTCGTCCGGCGCCGCTTCTATCCTCAGGGTCTGACATTTGAGGCATGGTGGATCCCCTCATGTCCGTGCCGACGAACGAGTGGGACGCCGAGGCGTACCACCAAATCTCCCTCCCGCAGCAGCAGTGGGGACTCAAGGTGCTGGAGCGCTTGCCGCTGCAAGGCGACGAGACCGTGCTGGACGCCGGCTGCGGCTCCGGGCGGCTCTCGGAAGCCGTGCTCGAACGCCTGCCGCGCGGCCGGCTGATCGCCCTCGACAACTCGGCGAACATGCTCCGCGAGGCGAAGGTCGCGCTCCAGCGCTTCGGGGACCGGGTGACCTTCCTCAAGGCCGACCTCGGCGCCCTCGAGCTCGACCGGGTGGCGGACGCGGTCTTCTCCACCGCCACCTTCCACTGGGTGCACGACCACGACGCGCTCTTCGCCGGCCTGCTCCGCGCGCTCAAGCCCGGCGGCCGCCTGGTCTCCCAGTGCGGCGGCGGCGCCAACCTCCACCGCATCCACGAGCGCGCCGGCGAGCTGATGCACACCCCGCCCTTCTCCGGTCACTACGTCCACTGGAAGGACCCGTGGAACTTCGCCGGGCCGGAGGAGACGCTGGCGCGCCTGCAGCGCCTCGGCTTCGAGGAGCCGCGCGTCTGGCTGGAGGATGCGCCGACCCGCTTCCCGGACGCGCCCACCTTCCGGCGCTTCATCCAGAGCGTCATCCTCCGCGTCCACCTGGACTCCCTCCCCACGGACGCGCTGCGGGACCAGTACCTGGACGCGCTGGTGCAGAAGGCGGAAGGGGACGACCCGCCGCTCACGCTCGACTACGTGCGGCTGAACGTCGACGCGCGGCGGCCGGCGTAAGCTACGTCCCGTACTTGAACAGCGACTGCTGGTGGGTGGTGAGATCCACCCGCTCCGCGCCCGCCTCGACCAGCGCCTCGGCCACCAGGGTGTGGCACGTGAAGGCGAGCACCTGGTGGGTCTGGGAGAGATCGCGCAGGGCCCGGGCGGCGCCGCGGGCGCGCTCGAGATCGAAGTTCACCAGCACGTCGTCCAGCACCACCGGCACCGCTCCGCGCGCCTCGAACAGCTCGGCGATGACGGCCAGCCGGAACGCGAGGTAGAGCTGCTCGCGGGTGCCGCGGGAGAGCGTCTCCGCGGAGACCTCCTTCCCGTCGCGGGTGACGGCGAACAGCTCCACCCCGTCCTCGCTCGCCCGCACGCGCGCGTAGCGGCCGCCGGTCAGCACCGACAGCCGCTCGCCGGCGAGCTGGAGCAGCCGAGGCTGATGCTCCGAGTCGTACCGTTGCTTGGCGCGCTCCAGCATCTCCAGCGCCAGCCGATCCACCGCGTAGCGTTCGGCCAGCGCGCCCGCGCGGGCGGCCAAGGTCTCCTCTTCCAGCCGCAGCTCGCGAGCCGCCCCGTCCCGCTCCAGCGCCTGGATCTGCTGCCGCCGCCGGCCCAGCTCCATCTCCGCGGCGCGCCGCCGCCCCTCCAGCTCCGACACCCGCGCCCCCAGCCGCTCCGCCACCGCGTCCAGCGCCGCAGGCCCTCCCAGCTCCCGCACCTTCGCCAGGGCCTGCTCCGGGGGAGCGAACGTGCCGGACCGGAGCTGCAGCTCCAGCTCCCGCAGCCGCGAGCAGAGCGCCGCGCGCATCTCCGCCCTGGGGAGCGCGCGCTGCAGCTCGTCCGCGTCCGCGCAGCCCGACGCCTCCAGCAACCGGCCCAAGGCGGCGCGCACCTCCGCGTCCGCCCGCTCCAGGGGCGGAAGGGCCTCCTTCGCCTGGGACAGCCGCTCCTCCGCCGCCTCGCGGGCGCGCCGCCGCGCCTCCGCCTCCGTGAGCCGCGCTTCCAGCGCCGCCGCCACGACGTCCACCGTGGAGCGCGACGGCGCGCCGCCTGGCGGCCCGGGGAGTCGAGCATCCAGCGCCACGGCGACGACGTCCCCCGGGCCCCTCACCCCCAGCCGTTCCGCCTCCGCCATCAAGCGCAGCTCGGCCGCGGCGTGGTCGGCGGCCTCGGCGGCCACCGCGCTCGACGCCGCCCGCGCATCGCGCAGCCGCCCCTGGACGACCACCGCCTCGCTCCATAGGTCCAGCGCGCGCTCCATGGAGATCTCGGCCGGGAGCCCGTGCTCGACCAGGGCCGCCTGGATCTGCGCGCCCAGCGCGGCGCGCATCTTCCTCGCCTGCCCCACCGCCTCCTCCGCCGCGTCCGACGCCGTCCGCGCGCGCCCGAGCGCCGCCACCAGCTCCAGCCGCCGCGCCTCCAACTGCTGCCGCACCTCCGACTGCTGGACGCCCTCCATCGCCGCCGCGGCGCACTCCGACAGCGCCTCCGTCGAGGCCGCCTCCTGCGTCAGCCCCAGCCGGTCGCACGCGCTGGAGAGCCGCCGCGCCTGGGCCTCCATCTCGAAAGCGACCGCTCGGGCCCGCCCGTCCAGCACCTCCAGGGCCATCAACCGCCGCTCCTCCGCCTCCACGTGCGCGGCGAGCGCCGCGGCCAGCCTCCCCGCCGACAGCCGCTGGAACCCCACCAGCAGCGCCCCCACCAGCGCGCCCGCGGACGCGCCGACCTCCCATCCCGCCCACCGCGCCAGCGCCACGCCGAAGCCCGCCACGCCCAGCAGCGCCACCGCCAGGAGCCAGTCGGGGAAGCCGGACCGCGGCTCCGGCGGGGGGCCGCCCTGCTCCTGGATCCGCCGCTCGACGTCCGCGGCGTCCGCCTGGAGCCGGGAAGCCTCGCTCCGGGCGGCCTTCACCTCCTCCACGTCCCGCAGCCGGGCGCGCCAGGCGGCCACCGGGACCGCGGGCAGCCGCTCCAGCTCGCGCTCCAGAGGTATCCGGTCGGCCGCCAACCGCTCCCGCTCCGACTCCGCTCGCCGCGCCTCCACCACCGCCGCGCGCACCCACGCGTCGGCCTCCTCCGCGGCGGCCTTGAGGTCCAGCAGCGGCGCACGCGCCGCCGCGCCCAGCTCTCGCGAGAGCAGCGACTCCGCCGTCCAGTCCAGCCCCAGCGCGTCCAGCGCCCGCGCCGCCTCCTGGGCCCGCGCCTCCGCCGCCGCGGCCCGAGCGGGGAACGTCTCCCGCTGCGAGGCCCTCCGCCCCACCGCCTGGAGCGCGGCCTTCACCTCCGCCTCGCGGCCCTCCACCGACAACCGCGGGCCGGCGCGCGCCGCCGCCTCTTCCGCCGTGGCCAGGGCCTCCCGGGCGGACGCCAGCGCCCGCGCGCACGACTCCGCCCGCGCGAGCACCCCCTCCAGCCTCGCCCGCGCGTCCTCCGGCACCCGTTCCAACTCCTGGGGCAACGTCCCCAGCGCCTCCTGGGCGGACTCCCACGCCACCAGCGACTCCCGCGCTCGCCGGAGCCGCTCCACCTCCGACGACTCCGCGCGCGCCGCCTCCAGCGCCTGGTCCACCTCGGGCAGCTCCCGCTCCAGCCGGGCGATGACCGCCACCGCCTCGCCGTGCTCGCGGGGGAGGTCCTGCAACCCTGCCAGCCGCTGCCTCACCTCGCCCAGCTCCCCCAGCGCGCGGCTCAGGTCGCGGGTGCGGGCGGTCTCCGACCAGAGCAGCTCGCACGACTCCCGCAACCGTTGCCGCGCGTCGCGGAACTTGAGCGCGCCACCCACCCCGGCCGAGAAGAGCGCCTCGGAGACGGTGCCGCTCCGGGAGAGGCGCTCGAAGGTGGCCAGCTCCGCCAGCCCGAACGCGAACACCTGGAAGTACAGCTCCTGGTCGATGCCGCAGAGCGCGTCCGACAGCCGCGCCTCCGGGATGGCCTCCCCGCGGGGCCCGCGCACGGTGAGCAGTCCGCCCGCCTTCTTCCGGCTCCCGTCCCGCCGGACCGACCACGGCTCCTTGTTCACCCGGACCAGCAGCTCCCCGCCGAAGGCGCCGTGCTCCGGCTCGTACCGGGGCCGGTCGCTCCGCGCCGTCTCGAACCCGAACAGCACCCCCCGGATGAACCCCAGCAGGGTGCTCTTGCCGACCTCGTTGGGGCCGCACAGGACATTCAACCGGGGGGACAGCTCGTGCTCCACGTCCTCCAGGCGCCCGAAGCCGTCGATCCGGATCCGCTCGATGACGAGGCTCACGCGGTGACCCCCTCCTCCAGCAGCTCCAGGGCGCGCTGCCGGGCGGACTCCATCAGCGCCCCCAACCGCTCCGGGTCCGCGGCGAGCTTCGTCAGCCCGGCCCGCTGCAGTTGGAGGTCCAGGGCCTTCAGCTCCTGCGGCCAGGGCGTCCCCTCCGCCTGCAGCACCTCCGCGGAGAGCCCGCCGCGCCGCCGGATGGCCTTCAGGTCCAGCGCGGGGCGGGTCCGCTCCACCAGCCACTCCAGCGCGATGGGCGACGACCGCGCGGCGAGGGCGTCCCGGAACACGCGCTCCAGCTCCGCCAGCGCCTCCTTCGCCGCGACCTCCGCGTGCAAGGGCCCCGCGCCCTCCAGCGTCACCCGCACCGCGTGGGCCTTCAGCGCGCGCCCCTCGGCCGTGGAGACCTCCTCGCACGTCGCCACCACCCGGGCCACCACCTGCTCCACCAGCGCGTCGATGGTGGAGGCAGAGGCGATGTCCACCGGCACCTCGTGCCAGCGCACCTGGTCCACCGGGACGAAGGTCCGCTTCGTCCGCAGCCCGTCCACCTCCACCACCACGCACCCCTTGGGTCCGGCCTCCTTGGGGTGTCGGCCCTGCGGGTTGCCGGGGTAGACGGCCACGCCGCCGCCGGGCAGCTCCGTCTCGCCGTGGTTGTGGACGTGCCCCAGCGCCCAGTAGTCCAGCCCGCGGTCGCCCAGGTCGGCCGGGGTGCACGGGGCGTAGTTGGCGTGGTGGACGTGGCCGGGGAACGCGCTCAGGTTGCAGTGGAGCGCGCCGATGGTGAGCTCCGGCCCCCGCCGCTTGAAGTAGTGGGAGAGGTCCGAAGTCATCTTCTCCTGGGGGTACGAGATGCCCTGCACCCGGCAGAGCACCGCGTCCTCCCGCCGCACCATGACCTCCTCCCACCTCGCCCCGAAGACGTGGACCGACGGCGGCAGCGCCAGCGCGCGCACGTCCTCCGTCAGCGGGTCGTGGTTGCCGTGGACGATGAAGGTCCGCACCCCGCCCTGGTGCAGCGCCTCCAGCCCCGCCCGCAGCGCCAGCCGCGCCCGCACGCTCCGGTCCCGGGCGTCGAACAGGTCCCCGGACAGCACCAGCAGCTCCGCCTTCCGCTCCAGGCAGAGCGAGACGATCCGCTCGAAAGCCCCGAAGGTCGCCGCGCGGAGGACCCCGGCCAGGGGCTCCGCGGCGGACAGCGACCGCAGGGGGCTATCGAGGTGGAGGTCGGCCGCGTGGACGAAGGTGAACCTCACGTGCGCGCGCACCCTACTTGGCGGGGCTGACACTCCCTGGGGAGGGAGGGCTATGCCGTGGGGTGGGCGCGGCGGAGCCCGTGCCGGGCGGTGAGGTAGGCGGCGACGCTGAAGCCGATGATCAGGCCCAGCACCGGCGGTGACACCACGTCCACCCAGTCCACCGGGCGGGGCGGGTGGAAGAGGCGGTCGAAGCCGCCGGCGAGGTTGAAGGGGATCTTCTGCGCCCGGACGGCCTTGAGCGCGGCGAGCGTGGCGTTCACCAGGTACCCGACGCCCGTGCCCAGCACCGCGCCCGCCAGACCGCGAGCGATGACGTTACCCAGGGAGCGCGGCTCGCCCACGGCGCCGCCCTCGCCCTCCGCCGGCGGCGGCGCGATGTCCCACTTCCCCCACGGGCTGAAGCTGTGCAGCAGCAGGAGCCCCGGGATGCCCACCGGCATGGTGAGGAGGAAGAAGTTCCGCCAGCCCAGCGCGTCCGCCAGCACGCCCGCGGGCGGCCCGGAGAGCGTCCTCCCCAGGGCGAAGATGCTGGAGAACAGTGCGAACTGCGTCGCCGAGAAGCGTTTCTGGGTGATGGCCAGGAGCAGCACGCCCATCGCCCCCGCGCCCATCCCGGAGGCGGCGGCCTCCACGCCCATGGCGGCATACATCAACGGCCGGTTGACGCCGACCTGCGCGAGCAGCGCGTACCCGGCGTTGGCGAGGATCTGGACGAACCCGAACAACCACAGCGCGCGCCCCAGCCCCATCCCGGTGGTCACCACGCCGCCGATGAACGTCCCCACCAGGGTGGCGAACACGCCCACCACCGCGGTGCCCAGGCCGATGTCGTCCGCCGAGAACCCCATCTGCCCGAGGAACGGCCGGATCAGCGCCTGGGCCAGGTTGTCGGCCAGCTTGTAGAAGAAGAGGAAGGCGGCGATCTGCAGGGCGTTCGAGTGGCGGAAGAACCCCACGAACGGATCCCAGACAGCGGCGCGGAGCGAGACGGGCGGCTTGGCGGGCGCGGGGGGCTCGGCGGCGAAGAAGGTCAGGACCAAGGTGGCCAGGAAGAGGACGGCGATCACCGCGTACGAGAGCCGCCAGCCCACGTGCGCGCTGGCGGTGATCAGGGTGGCCCCGGCCAGGTACATGGCCACGCGGTACACGGCGGCGCGCGCGCCCACCGCCGCGCCGCGCTCGTCCGGCTCCAGCACCTCCACCGCGTAGGCGTCGATGGCGATGTCCTGCGACGCGGAGGCGAAGGAGAGCGCGAACGTCAGCACCGCCACCATGGCCACGCGCGGGCCGCCGGCCTCGATGGCGAAGGCGGTGCACACCAGGGTCAGCACCACCTGGAAGATGGCGATCCACCCGCGCCGCCGCGCGTTCGGGGGGGCGTAGCGATCCATCAGCGGCGACCAGATGAACTTGAAGCTGTAGGGCAGACCCGCCAGTTGGAGCCAGCCGATGGTCTTGATGTCGATCCCCTCCTGCTGCATCCAGAACGGGATGCTGGTGAGCACCAGGCCCAGCGGCATCCCGGAGGGGAACGAGAGCAGCGTCACCGACGCCAGCCGCCAACTCGTGAAGGAGCGCTGGATGGACTGCCAGGTGGTCAGCTTCTTGGGGGCGTCCGCCACGGCGCGCACCGTAGCGCCAACTCCGCCGGCTCGTGAGCGGAAGTTCGGCGGGGCGTCGAGTGGCCGCGGGCGACGGAAGGTGACAAGGTCGGCGGCGGCGTGATCAAGGAGACCTTCCAGGACCTCAACCGCGTCCGCCAGATCGCGACCATCGCGGCGCGCCACGGATTCGGCGAGGTGCTGGAGCGCGCGGGCCTGTTCCGGCTGATCGGCGGGAAGAAGGACGTGGAGGTCTCCGACGAGGCGCGCCGCGCGTCGACCGCGCGAAGGGTGCGCCTGGCCCTCAACGAGCTGGGGCCGACGTTCATCAAGCTGGGGCAGATCCTCTCCACCCGCGGCGACCTGTTGCCCAAGGAGTTCATCGAGGAGCTCTCCACCCTGCAGGACCAGGTGCCGCCCTTCCCGCTCGCGCAGGTGATGGAGCAGGTCCGCAAGTCGCTGGGGAAGCCGCCCGAGGAGCTGTTCGAGCGCATCGACCCGGAGCCGCTGGCGGCCGCCTCCATCGCCCAGGTGCACCGGGCGGTGACGCGCGCCGGCGACCAGGTGGTGATCAAGGTGCAGCGCCCCGACATCGCCGAGCAGATCCGCGCCGACCTCAGCGTCCTTCGCGGCCTGGCGAAGCTGCTGGAGGCGGTGGTGGAGGAGACCGGCATCTACACCCCCACCGGGCTGATCGAGGAGTTCGACCGCGCCATCCACGAGGAGCTGGACTTCCTCAACGAGGCGGCCAACGTCCGCGCCTTCTACGAGAACCACCGCGGCCGCGAGTACGTCCGCATCCCGCGCGTCTTCGAGGAGCTCTCCAGCCGGACGGTGCTCACCCTCGAATTCATCGAGGGGGTGAAGATCAGCCAGGTGGATCTCGCGAAGCACGACCGCGCGGCCATCGCCAAGCACGTCATCGAAGGCGCCTTCCGCCAGCTCTTCGAGGACGGGCTGTTCCACGGGGACCCACACCCCGGGAACATCCTGGTGCTGGAGGGCGACACGCTGGCGCTGCTGGACTTCGGCCTGGTGGGCCGCGTCTCCAAGCAGATGCAGGAGACGCTGGTGATGTTGGTGCTGTCCATCGCGCTGAAGGACGCGGACAGCGTGGCTCGCATCCTCTACCGGGTGGGGGTGCCGGAAGGGCGGGCGAACCTGTCCGCCTTCAAGAACGACATCGCGCAGATCCTCAGCCAGTACCTGCCGACGACGCTGGGCGCGATCAACACGCAGGTGCTGATGCGCGACCTTTTGGACCTGGCGGTGAAGTACCGGATCCGGATCCCCAAGGAGTACGCCATCCTCTCTCGCGCGTCGGTGGCGACGGAGGGGATCCTCCGCAGCCTCCACCCGGACCTGAACGTGATGGAGGTCGCCCTCCCCTACGCCAAGCAGCTGCTGGCCGGGCGGTACGACCTCGACTCGCTCCAGGGCGGCCTGCTGCGGACGCTGCTGCGGCTGCAGGGGCTGGCCAGCGACCTCCCGGTCCAGCTCTCGCAGATCCTCCTCGACCTGGAGTCGGGGAAGTTCTCCGTCAACGTGAAGGCGGACCAGTTCGACCGGATGATCTCCAGCGTCCGGTCCGCGGCGGTGATCGCCTTCCTGGGGCTGTGCGCGTGCGGCTTCATCGTGGGCGCCTTCATCGCCTTCGCGCCCAACCAGTGGACGTTGGGTGGGCTGCCGGGGATGGGCGTGCTGGGGGTGGCCGGCGCCGCCGCGCTCTTCGGCGCCACGTTCACCTGGTACCTGTTCGGCGGGCGGTTCCACAAGGTGCGGTTGACCAGCCTGTTCAAGCGCCGCTAAGCCTTCCTCCCGTGTCCACCGCCGCCCTCACCCTCGCCCTCTCCCTCCTCGCCGCCGAGCCGCTGAAGCTGGCTTCGCCCGGCTTCACCGGCGTGGACATCAGCGAAGCCCAGGCGACGTTCTTCTCCGACCACTTCGCCCAGCAGCTCACCCTGCGCGGGTTGCAGGTCACCACCTCCAGCCAGATCGGCGCGCTGATCGGCTTCGAGCGCCAGCGACAGCTCCTGAGCTGCAAGGAGACCAACGGCTCCTGCATGGCGGAGCTGGCGGCGGCGCTGGGCGTGGACGGCGTGATCACCGGGAGCGTGGGGAAGTTCGACCAGACCTACCAGGTGAACGTCTCCGTGGTGTCCTCCCGCGACGGCCGCACCCTCTCCGCCTTCTCCCGGAAGGTGAACGGCAGCTCCGCCGTCCTGGACGCGCTCAACGACGCCGCCGCCCAGATGGCCCGCGACCTTCCCCACGCCTTCGCGAAGCCCCCGGCGCCCGCGCCCTCGAAGGAGATCGTCGTCAACGGCCCACCGCCCCACCAACCGGTCACACTCGAGCCCACATCCGCACCAGACACCGAGGGGCTGCCGCTCCACCTGAAGGACTGGTTCTGGCTGTCGGGGGGCTTGGGGCTGCTGGCGGGCGGCGGTTCGGCGTACTTCTTCGTCCAGGCCAAGTCGTCCGCCGACAAGCTCCAGGCCGCGGCGACGGACCCCACGCACAACCGCATGAGCCTGGCGGAGGCGAACACCGTCCGCGCCAACGGGGTGATGGGGCAGACGCTGGGGATCTCCCTGGCCGCGATGGCGGGGGTCGGCCTGGGGGTCGGCGCGTATTGCTTCTTCGCCGGCGACTCCCCGCCGGCGCTTGGAGTCCGGATCCTCCCGGGGCCCACCGGCGTGGTGGTCTCCGGTGATTTCCGATGAGTCCACGCCCTCCCGGGCATGGGTTCAACAGGCGGCCGGCCAGCGCGTTGTCCCTCCAATGGGTGAACCGGCTCATCTGCGCCTCGTGAAGGCGCCTCCCACATCCGCCCCCAACCTCACCGACGACGCCCTGATGGCGCTGGCGGCCCAGGACAACGAGGGCGCCTACGTCACGCTGGTCCGCCGCTA
>DASRBA010000260.1:0-2212 GCA_035637895.1 Myxococcaceae bacterium | reverse complement strand
TCGCCGGAGGAGGACTCCCGGGTGGGAGTGGGCCGGCACGGCCAGGACGAGGAGCAGCCTGAGGTGGTGACGCCGGAGGAGTAGCGCCCGCCGTCCAGGCAAGCAGGCCCCGGAGTCGATGAACCGCCTCCGGGGCCTTGAACGTTGAAGCGGGGGACCCAAGGCGGCTGGTGAAAGTGCTATGCAACCTGCTCGGAAGATGCGGCGTTTGCTCAAGCGGCTGATGGTGCTGATGCTGGCCGGGGTGGTGCTCCTGGCGGTGGTCGGTGTGGGCGGCTTCTTCTACTTCGACCGCAACCTGCCCTCGGTCGAGATCCTGCGCACCTTCCAGCCGCCGCAGGTCACCAAGGTGCGGTGCGCGGACGGCTCGGTGTGCGCCGAGTACTACCTGGAGCGCCGGACGGTAGTGCCCATCGCCACCCTCCCCCAGCACGTCCGCAACGCCTTCCTCGCCGCGGAGGACGCCGACTTCTACAAGCACCAGGGCCTGGACCCGGTGGGCATGGCGCGCGCGGCGGTGAAGTCGCTGCTGCCCGGCGGCCGCGTCACCGGCGCCTCCACCATCACCCAGCAGGCGTGCCGCAACATCCTGCTCAGCCAGGAGCGCAGCTTCGGCCGCAAGGCGCGCGAGTGGATCCTCTCGGTGCGGATGGAGAAGGCGCTCACCAAGGACCAGATCCTGGAGCTGTACCTGAACCAGATCGCCTTCGGCCACGCGCGCTACGGGGTGGAGGAGGCGGCGGTCTTCTACTTCGGCAAGCACGCCAAGGACCTCTCGATGAGCGAGGCGGCGGTGCTGGCGGGCGTGCTCCCGGCGCCGGAGCGGTTCAACCCGGTGACCAACATCGTCCGCGCGCGCCAGCGCCAGAGCTACGTGCTGGACCAGCTGGTGAGCAAGGGCTTCTACCCGGAGAAGCAGGTGGCGGGGGAGCGGAGCAAGCCCATCGTCCTCGGGCCGCGGCCGCCGGAGCGCGTGGGGCCGTACTACGCGGAGGAGGTGCGGCGGGCGCTGGTGGCGCGCTACGGCGAACAGTCCATCCTCTCCGGCGGGATGCGGGTGGACATCGCCATGGACCCCAAGCTCCAGGCGATGGCGGACGGCGCGCTGCGCGACGGGCTGGAGGAGCTGGACCGGAAGATGGGCTACCGCGGCCCGGTGGGGAAGCTGGAGCCGGACCGCTTCAAGGTCCTCCAGCCGCTGATCCAGAAGCGCATCGCCGAGGCCGGCAAGCGCAAGCCGGACGAGGTGAAGGTGGCGGACCTCACCGCGCTGGCGCCGCAGCCGGAGGGCGCGCCGGGCCAGGAGCCGGACGAGGGCGTGGAGGCCGCGAAGGCGGAGGCGGGCGTGGCGGTGGAGGAGGGCGAGGAGCCGCCTCCTTCGCCGGACGACCTGCTCAGCCAGCAGGTCCCGCTGCGGGTCCTCCAGCCGGACCTGCGCGCGGTGGGCTACGTCACCCAGGTGGACGACGCGGGGAAGAAGGCGGTGGTCGACCTGGTGGGGAAGGCGGCGAAGATCGACTTCGCCACGGTGAGCTGGGCGCGGCCCCGCGGCGTCGGCAAGTGGACGCAGCCGCCGTCGCGGATGTCGGACGTGATGAAGGTAGGCGACCTGGTGCGGGTGCGGGTGCTGAAGGTGACGGCCGGCGCCGAGCCGCTGGAGGCGACGCTGGACCAGGTGCCGGAGGTGCAGGGCGCGCTGGTGGTCATCAACCCGGCCAACCGCTACGTGGTGGCGATGTCCGGCGGGTCGGACTTCCAGCGGTCGCCGTTCAACCGGGCGACGCAGGCGAAGCGGCAGCCGGGGTCGTCGTTCAAGCCGTTCCTCTACGCGGCGGCGCTGGCGAGCACGCGCTACACCGCCATCAGCCAGGTGAACGACGCGCCGGAGATGGTGCGCGACCCGTACACCGGCAAGGTGTGGAAGCCGCAGAACTACGAGAAGGGCGGGTACGAGGGGCCGATGACGCTGCGGGCCGCGCTCACCCGGTCCAAGAACACGGTGTCGGTGCGGCTGATCGAGGACCTCACCCCAGCGGCGGCGATCGACTTCGCTCGGCGCGCCGGGATTCAGTCGCCGATGCCCGACAACCTCACGTTGGCGCTCGGAACCGGCGAGGTCTCGGTCATGGAGATGGCTAACGCGTACACGACGCTGCAGACGCTGGGGAAGTACGCGGACCCGGTCACCATCGTGAAGGTCACCGACGCCAAG
>DASRBA010000259.1:0-70713 GCA_035637895.1 Myxococcaceae bacterium | reverse complement strand
CCGCGCCGGTTCACCTCGGCGATCAGCGCGTCCGGGAAGGAGCGCTCCCGGCCCACCAGGAGCCCCACGAGCCTCTTCGTTCCTCCGTCGGCCACGGCGCTACCAGCGGACCTTCTCGGCCACGTAGTGCGGCAGCATCCGCCGCCACCACGGCCAGTCGTGGTTCACGTCGTGGCCCCAGAGGTCCAGCCGGTGCGGGATGCTCTTGGACCACAGCAGCTCGGAGAAGCGAACGGACGCCTCCGGCCGCTCGTACGCGCCCTGCCCGGTGACGATGTTGATCTGGCAGTGCTGCCGGAACAACTCCAGCTGGTCGTGGTCGCGCAGCTCGCTCATGTAGGACCACGGGTTGTTGAAGTAGACGTTCTGGTCGCCGTAGCCGTGCAGGTAGGTCGGACCCAGGTCGAAGAAGCCGCTCATCGCGATCAGGATGTCGAACAGGTCCGGCCGCCGGAAGAGCGCGTTGGCGGCGAAGAAGCACCCGAACGACGCGCCGGTGACCGCGATGCGCGCGCGGTCGTTCTGCAGGCAGCGGCGGATGTGCGGCACCACCTCGTTCTCGATGTACTTCGAGTACTGGTTGGTGTTGTGCGCCTGCTCCGCCACGCCCAGGTGGTCGTTCATCCAGGCGTGCTTGTTGATGCTCTCGATGGAGAAGACCTGGATCCGCCCCTCGAAGATGAACGGTTCGATGGACTTGATGAGGAAGAAGCGCTCCGCCTCCTCGAAGTCTCCGGAGGCGGTGGGGAAGACGAGCAGGGCGTGGCCCCAGTCGCCGTAGCGGGCGATGGGCATGTCCATCCCCAGCGCGGGGCTGTGCCAGCCGAAGACTTCCTTCTTCAGGTTGGGATCGAGGTACTGGAACATGGCCGCGCCTTGTAGTTGGGCCGGCGGCCCCTTGTCAGCGCTTTTCCGCGAGCCAGGGCAGGGTCACCACCCACGGCTCGATGTCATGGAATTTCCCGTAATCCATTTGCCGCTTGCCGTCCTCGCGCTGGGAGAAGGTGTCCACCAGCCGCGCCCCGTAGAAGATCTCCTCCGGCGCGTACGAGTGGCGGGCGTGGATGGTCTGGGAGGTGATCTCGTCGGTGCCCATGAAGTTGACCAGGATCTCCGAGTCCGAATCCATCAGGCTCTGCGGCGTCTCCCCCCAGAGCGGGCTCTGCTGGTTGATCTGGTGCATCGCCGTCCAGCTGAGGACGAAGGCGGAGGAGCTGGCGCGCACCAGGGGGATCTCGAGCAGCCGGCGGAGCGTCTCCCCCTCGGCGGTCTTCACCGTCTTGAGCATGGTCAGCTTGAGGTTGGCCTCCATGATGAAGTTCCGGCGCTCGTTGGCCACCCGGAACATCAGGGTCGGCACCTTGTCCCGGTCCGACACCACCGCCACCTTGGAGAACAGCACCCGCGCGCGGGTGCGGGAGAACTTGGCGAACACCAGGCCGGTGACCAGCGCCACGCCGAACATCCCCACCATCGTCTCCAGCACGGTGATGAAGTGCGCGGTGGGAGTGGCGGGGTGGAACACGCCGTAGCCGATGGTGCCGAGCGTCTCCACGCTGAAGAAGAAGTGGTCCAGCCAGGAGTCCGGGCGCACCTCGGCGATCCCGCCCACGGCGTAGTACAGCGATCCGAAGAGGACGTTGGTGAGCAGGAAGGTCCCCGCCATGATGCCGATGGTGATCGCCCAGCGCGCGCGCACCAGGTAGTGGTACGCGTCCGACAGGCCGGGCCGCTTCCCGCCCACCACCACCATGGTGCCGACGGTGGCCAGGTTCCCCGCCGCCGCGAAGCGGGGGCGGGTGCGCACCGGAGCGGGGAGGATCTTGGGGGCCGGGCCGGGCGCTGCGCCGTTGTCTGCCACGGGCGGCGACTATAGACGCGCGCCGGGGACGAGGTCGAAGTCGGCGCCCAGCGCCACCCCGGCGGTGACCGAGCGCTCCAGCCCTCCGCCCGGCGCCGGCCGGAACCCGGTGCCCGCGCGCGCCGCCGCGTAGAGGGAGGGCGCGAAGCGGACCCGCGCCTCGCCCTGCGCCAGGATCCGCGGCGCGCTCCCCAGCCCCACCGCCTCCACCATGCCGGAGGCGGCCAGCCATCCGGAGAACAGCTCGGCGGTGAGCCAGGCGCGCGCGTCCGTGCGGCCGGCGGTGAACACCTCCACCTGCGCCTGCCCGGAGAGGCTGGCACCGCGGGCGGCGTAGGCGAGCTGGAGCTCGAAGAAGGCGGAGAACGCGGGCGGGAGCCGCTCGTCCGCGAGGGGAACGCCCTGGAAGCCGGTGCCGGCCAGGCGCGACACCTCGTAGCCCAGGCCAACCATCCCCGGCCGATAGCCGCCGCGCACCATCCGCGCCTCCAGGCGGCCTCCCAGCGACAGCGCCCCGCGGCGCGCGTCCACCGAGATACCGAGCTCGCCGCCGCCGGAGGGGTCCGGTACGCCCACCCGGGCCCCACCGCCGAGGAAGACGTCGAGCCAGAACAGCGGGCCGCGGAACAGGCCGGCGTCGAGGTCGAGTTGGAGCAGCGACAGCGGCGGCGCCGTCCCACCGGCCAGGCCGAAGTCGTGGAGCGCGGAGAGCTCGGCGTGGAGGTGATCGTCGAGGGCGGCGGCGCGCACCGCGCCCGCGAACATCCGCGCCGCGAGGACGTCGCTGGCCATCACCTCCAGCGCCACCGGCCCGGCGAAGGCGACCAGCTGCGCGCCGGCGGGGTGGTAGTCCTCGGCGACGCGGTTGGAGTAGCCGGAGACGAGGTGGCCGAGGCCCAGGGTGAAGGCGCGCAGCTCGCCGGCGCGGAGCTGGACCGGGCGACCGGTGGCGCCGATGGAGAGGGATTGCAGGAGCTGGCCCAGGTCGGAGCGCTCGTCCCAGTCCTCGGCGCGCAGCAACAGCGGGCCGGTGCCGGTGAACCGGAGCCACGGCCCCAGCTCGGCGCCGAAGTCCGCGGACAGCCCCAGGGAGAGCGTGGGCCGCACCTGCAGCGCCCACGCGTGGGCGACCAGCGCCGGCCCGACCTCCGCGCCACCCAGGAGCTCCAGGGACGATGGGCCGGCCTGAGCTGACGGAATCGGCTCGTCCGCGGGGACTGGCCCCAGCGAGAGCCCGAGGAGCGCAAATGAGATGACGAGCATCGCGGCGGCGGAGCGTGCCGCCGCTGGAGCCCGTGCTCAAATTCGCGGCTCGCGTCGCCGAGAAACGCGGCGGGTGACGGTACGTGCGGCGCGGCGCCGCCCACCGACCATTCGCGCCAGCGCGGTTCGGCACCGCGGGTGCGCGGCGGGGCAGCGATCCGTGCGGCGCGCCGCCCACCGACCATTCGTGCCAGCGCGGTTCAGCACCGTGGGTGCGCGGCAGGCAGCGATCCGTGCTGCGCGCCGCCCACCGACCATTCGTGCCAGCGCGGTTCAGCACCGTGGGTGCGCGGCGGGCAGCGATCCGTGCTGCGCGCCGCCGCCGACCATTCGCGCCGGGAGCGCTACTTGAACGCGGCGGCGTTCTCCTTCGACCAGTCGGCGAAGGTCTTCGGCTTGCGGCCCAGCAGCTTCTCCAGGTCGCCGGTAGTCGCGGCCGCGAAGCCGGCGCGGACCACCCCGGAGAACTCGATCAGCATGTCCACGTACGCCTTGGGCATGCCGCCCTTGAGCATGCCGTCCGCGGCGGCCTCGGGCGGGACGGCGACGTACTCGATGTTCTTGCCCACCGCCTGGCTGAGGATCTTCGCCTGCTCGCCGTTGTTGATCGACTCGGTTCCGGTGAGGACGTACGCCTTGCCCTCGTGGCCCGGAGTAGTGAGCGCCTTCACCGCCGACGCGGCGATGTCCGCCGGGTGGATGAGGCCCATCTTCCCGTCGCCCCACGGCCCGTAGAACTTCCCCTGCGCCTTGATGGAGTCCAGGTTGTTGAACATGTTGCTCATGAAGCCGCTCGGCCGGAGGAACGTGTACGGGATGCCGGCCTTCTCGATCGCCTTCTCCGTGTCCCGGTGGCCGCGGCCCAGCGCGATGCCCGGCTCCATCTCCGCGCCGATCACGGACAGGTACACGACGTGCTTCACGCCGGCCTTCTTCGCCTCCTCCACCACCTTCGCCTCGACGGCGGGGAGGTCCGCCCCGGTGTACAGCAGGAACAGCTTGTCGGCCCCCTGGAGCGCGGCGCGGACGGTCTCCGGCTTGGTGAGGTCGCCCTTGGCCAGTTCCACGTTGGCGCCCTTGATCTTCTCCGCCTTCGCGGGGTCGCGGACGAGCGCGCGGACCTTCTGGCCGGCGGCGTTGAGCTGGCGGACGACTTCCGACCCGACGGTGCCGGTGGCACCAGTGACGACGATCATGGCTTCTCTCCGAGGGGGTTGGGGTGGGGCCGCATGAATAGGAGGCGGCCAACCCCGGCGCTACCAGAATCGACGGTTACTTCCGGGTAACCAACGGCCCGGAGATCTCTGCCCGCCGGGAATGGGAACCCCCAGCGTGCGCCGGATGTCCTTGCCATGGCACGCTCCCTGCTGATGGGGCCTGCCGGAGGAAGGATGAAGCGGGCAGTTGCGGTCGCCGGTACCGCGGTCTGTGCCCTGGTGGCCGCGGTGGCCGTCCACCTCTGGGCCACATCCAGCGACAGCGGAACCTCTCCGGAACATGCGGCCGTCCCGCACCTGGCGCGCGCGCCGAGGAGCGGGGGCCTGGGGGACGGAGCGGTGACCGCGTCCTCCGGTCCGCTCGCCATCCACGGCCGCGTCGTCGGCCCGGCCGGCCCGGTGGCGGGCGCGGTGGTGGCCGCCTTCGCCCCGTACGACGTCGCCTCGGACCCGCTGGCCCGGGCGCTGTGCGCGGGCATCAAACCCGCCGAGGAAGGCGAGGACAGTGAACCGAAGGAGGACCCCTTCGACTGCGAGAGCGGCGACGAGGCGTCGGTCGCGGTGGCGGAGGCGTTCGCCTCGCGCGCCACGGAGCACCCGGCCATGGCCCGCGCCGTCACGGACGCGGACGGGCGCTTCGCGCTCGAAGGGCTGTCGGCCGGCAGCTACGACGTCTGGGCAGAGCGCGAGGGCGGCTTCGCGCACCAGGCCGGGCAGGAGGCCCCCGCCGACGACCTGGAGCTGACGCTGGAGGCGGGCGTGCTGGTGAACGGCAAGGTGGAGGTGAACGGCGAACCGCCCAGGGGAGCGCTGCTGGTCTCCGGCGCGGTGGCCGGCTTCCCACGCATCTTCGAGGTCCAGACCGGGGCGGAGGGCGCGTTCTCGCTGGGCCCGGTGCCGGCCACGGACCGCGCCATCGTCTCCACCTTCCTCGAGGGATACCTGGGCGCGCACGAGGTGGTGGAGGACCTGGGCAGCGTGCGCGAGTCCAGCTCGGAGGTGATCCTGAGCCTGGATTCGCCCCGGCGCCTCACCGGCGTGGTGCTGGACGACGGGGGGCCCGCCGCGGGCGTGAAGGTCTCCCTCGCCGGAGAAGACAGCGACGGCATCCCGGAGGTGACCACCGACTCGGCCGGGCGCTTCACCTTCGAGCACATCCACCCCGGCGACCTCACCGTGCACGCCTCCCGGCTCTTCGAGGTCGGGCAGGAGGCGGTCACCGTGCCGGCCGACCGCGACCCGGGGCCGGTGACGGTGGACCTGGAGCCGGTGGGCGTGGTCCGAGGCGTGATCCGGGACGACGGCGGGCGCCCGGTACCGGACGCGAGCGTCTTCCTCACCGGGCACGAGGTGGCGCACACTAAGGAGGACGGCCGCTTCGAGCTGACCGAGGCCGGCCCCCAGGAGCGGCTGATCGTCCGCGCCGAAGGCTTCATGCCCGTGGACGAGGAGATCAAGGTCCCCGCCGGCACCGCGCTGGAGCGGGAGATCTCCCTCCAGCGCACGCTGGTCGTCCGCGGGAAGGTGGTGGACGAGGGCGGCCAGCCCGTCCACCTCGCCAACCTGGTCATCCGCGACGACACCACCGCCGACGGCAACCAGGCCTCCACCGACAAGGACGGCGCGTTCGAGCTGGAGACCGCCTCCGCCCACACCCAGGTGGAGGTGGAGGCCCAGGGCTACGTGCCGGTGCGGCGGGCGATGGCCGCGGACACCCAGGAGCGCGTCGTCCTCCACCGGGGCGGGAGCCTGCTGGTGCGGCTGGAGGACACCGAGGGCCACCCGGTGACGGAGGCGACCCTCGTCGCGGCGCCGCTGCGCGGGTCGGCGGAGCGGCGGACGGTGGGCTCGCACGCGACGACGGGTCCGAAGAACGAGTACCTGCTGGAGGGCCTCACCGCCGGCGACTACCGGGTGCAGATCCACGCCGACTCGGAGGAGATGCGGGTGGTGCGCTCGGACGGGCACTCGCGCCAGGAGCTGGCGGTGCGGCTGCCGGCGCCGGGGCACATCTCCGGCGTGGTGGTGACGCCCGCGGGCGCGCCGCTGCCCGAATGCTACGTGCGCGCGACCGAGGTGCTGGACGGCGATAAAAAGCGGGGCGGCTCCAGCGCGCGGACCGACGAGCACGGCGAGTTCCGGCTGTCGGCCCGGCGCGGCGGCCGCTACACGCTGTTCGCGATGAAGGACAACCGGCCGCCGGCGACGGGCGTGGTGGCGACGGTGGACGGCGCGCCGGTGAAGATCATCCTCTCGAACCCCGCCAAGGTGCACGGCCGCGTCCTCTACCCGGACGGCGCCCCCGCCTCCGGCTTCGTGATCAACGGCGAGCGCATCAAGGGCGTCGCCGGCCGCTTCGAGCAGGAGGTGTCCACCGGCGACATCCACCTCACCCTCACCGCGCCCGGCTTCGCGCCGCGGGTGGTCAACACCACCGTCCAGCCCGGCGAGGACCGCGACCTGGGAGACCTGTCGCTCTCCGGGGGCCGCGCGGTGACGGTGCGGGTGGTGGACGCGCGGACCAACCAGCCGGTGGGCGGCGCCAGCGTCCACGTGACGGGCATCGACGCCTCCGGCGACCCGGACTTCCCCACGTCGGTGGACGAACCGGCGCGCCGCACGCGCACCGACGGCAGCGCGGCCCTTACCCACGTGCCCGACGGCGCGGTGGTGTGCGTGGACGCGGACGGCTACCAGTCGGCGACCACGCCGGTGGGGCCAGGGACGTCGGAGACCGTGAAGCTGGAGCCCAACGGCGCCCTCCGCGTCTTCCTGGACGACCCGTTCGATGCGCCGCTCTGGGTGTCGCTGGAGGGGGCGGAGGACCACACCGCCCCGCTGGACCCGAGGGCGGGCGCCACCTTCACCAAGCTGCCCAGCGGCGACTACACGGTGGCGCTGTGGCGCTCGCCGCCGGTCCCCGGCCAGAAGTGGAAGGGGACCCTGGCGCCGGTGCAGCCCATGGAGATCTCCTTCCCGATCGAGGGGACGGGCGAGCTGCACTTCCGCCTGCGCACGTCAGGCACGAACGTGGACGTGACGGTCAACGGGGTGGCGCCGGACGCGGACCTGCAGACGGTGCTCATCCCGGCAGGCGTCGACATCGACCGGATGCGGGCCAACCCCCTGGGCATCAAGCTGGAGCAGATCGTGGTCCCGGAGCGCCCCGGCCAGCACGGCCCCACCCGCTTCGTGCACGTCCCGGACGGCACCTACCGGGTGGCGGTGATGCTCTTCGGCAGCAGCCCCGGCGGGATGTACGTGGATCCGCGGCCGCTCGTGCTGGGCGGCGGCTCGCACGAGGTCGCCGTCACCATCACCGTCCCGGACGACTGGCGCCCGGAGCCGGAAGGGGACGACTGACTACCGCGGCGGGGGCGCGAAGAAGCTGTCCTGGTAGCCGGGGTCCTCGACCGCGGAGGCCGCGGCGGTCGCCTTGAGCGGCAGGAAGGTGTCCACCATCACCGCCAGCTCCGAGGTCTCCTTGGTCCCGATGCTCGCCTCGTAGGTGCCGGGGTGCGGTCCGTGGCCGACGCCGGCCGGGTGGTGCGAGATGCTCCCGGGGCCGACGCCCTTGCGCGAGGTGAAGCTGCCCCGGCAGTAGAAGAGGATCTCGTCGCAGTCCACGGACGAGTGCGGGTACGGGCAGGGGATGGCCTCCGGGTGGAAGTCCACCACCCGCGGCACGAAGCTGCAGATCAGCGCTCCGCGCGCGGCGAACGTCCCGTGCCAGGTGGGCGGCAGGTGGACCAGCCCGGCGCGCGGCTGGAAATTCAGGATGGGGAAGGCGAACGGGTAGACCGTCCCGTCCCAGCCCACCAGGTCCAGCGGCGAGTCGTCGTAGACGAACCCGTGGAAGGCGCCGTTCTTCTTCACCAGCAGTTGGCGGATGCCTTCGTCCTGCGGCCCCTTGAACTCCACGTGCCGGAAGTCGCGGTGGCAGTACGGCGCGTCCATCCGGAGCTGGCCGGTCTCGTTTCGCCACTGGTTCGGCAGGTGCATCCCGCCCAGCAGCTCCAGCGACAGCCAGTGCTGCGGCTTGCCCGCGTCCGGGAGAAACCGGTGGAGCATCCCGCGCGGGACGTGGACGTAGTCGTCCTGCTCGAAGCGGAGGTCGCCCAGCTGGGTGCGCAGCGTGCCGCCCCCCTGGAACACGTAGAACAGCTCGTCCGCGTCGCCGTTGGAGAAGTAGACCGGGTCCGGCTCGGTGGGGAACAACACCGAAGCGGTGAGATCGGCGTTGAAGAGCAGCGGCGCGCGGACGTCCACCGCCGGCCCCTTCTTCGGCCTCGCCTCCTGCGTCCGGTAGTGCCGCTTCGCCAGCGGCCGGTCCGGGAGCGCCAGCGGGAGCGGCCAGCCATGCTCCACCTTCCCCAGCCGCTGCGCCTGCGGCGGCCGCAGGTGGTAGGTGATGGTGTACGGCCCCTCGAAACCCTCGCGGGTGAGGCACTCCTCGTAGCGCAGCGCTCCCTGCTCGTCGCGGAGCTGGATGTGGTGCTTGCGGGGGACCTTCCCGAAGACGAGGCGCTCCAGCATCGACCTACAGCCGCCCTTCCGACTTCTGCTGCCGCTCGATGCTCTCGAAGAGCGCGCGGAAGTTGCCGCCGCCGAAGCCCTGGTCGCCCTTGCGCTGGATGATCTCGAAGAAGAACGGGCCGGCCTGCTGCTCGTGGTACAGCGAGGCGGAGTCCTTCATGAAGATCTGCAAGAGGTAGCTGTGCTCCTTGTCGCCGTCGACGAGGATCTCCAGGTCCCGCAGCGTCTGGACCGGCTCGTCGATGCGCTTGATCTTCAGCCGCTCCAGCCGATCCGGGAGCTGGTCGTAGTAGGTGCCCGGGGTAGGCATGAACTCCACGCCCGCCGCGCGCAGGTCGCGGGTGGTCTGCACGATGTCCTTCACCCCCAGCGCGATGTGCTGCACCCCGTCCCCGCGCTGGTCCTCGATGAAGATGTTGATCTGCGAGGACTTGAAGAACGGCCGGTAGGGCTCGTTGTTGGCGAACTTGGCGCCCGAATTCGGGTCCCACATCACCGTGGAGCGCAGCCCGGAGCCGTGGTCGGCGCCCTTGGCCACGTCCTCGGTATGGAACTCGATGCCCCAGTAGCGCTCGAAGCCCATCACGTGCTCCAGCCAGAGCAGCGCCGGCGACATCGTCTGGAAGTTGGACGTGAGGTGGTCGAACCCGGTGAAGCCGTACTTGTTCTTCTCCACCCCCGGCGCCTCGCGCGTCGCCTCACGCATGAGGGCGCCGGGGAAGATGCCGCGGTAGCCGTCCCGCTGGACGAAGCGGAAGGTGGTGTCGCCGAACGGGGTGGTGATGGAGAAGAACGCCAGCTTCCCGCCCTGCCCGTCGTCGAAGCGCTGGATGTCCTGGATGGGCGTGCCGCCCCGGCGCTCGAGGAGGTGGAACGCCTTCTCCACGTCCTCCACCTCGAAGTTGACGGTGCCCACCCCGTCCGGGTGCTTGCGCAGGTAGCGCCAGGCGCGCCCTCCTTCGCCCACCGGCTGGGCGACGATCAGCACGCAGTTCGCCGCCTTGAACACCGCCGACTTCTGCCGGCCCTGCTTCTCCAGCTCCGGCGAGGAGACGGCGATCTCCTGGAAGTCCAGCAGCTGCGTGTAGAAGCGCCGGCTCCGCTCCAGGTCGTGCACGTAGTAGGTGACGGACTCGATGGTCTTGATGCCGAGGGACTCTGGCCTGGACATGGTTCGCTGGGCTCCTTTCGTCTTCTTACGACTCCGCGTCCGGCTGCCGCTCCGGTCGCGCGCGCGCGAAGGCGTCCAGCGCCTCGCACGCCTTCTCGACGCGGGTGAGGGTGGGGAACGCCGCGAGGTCCACGCCGAAGCGCCGCGCGCTGTAGAGCTGGGGGATGAGGCACACGTCCGCCGCGGAGACCTGGTCGCCCACCAGGAACTGCCCGGCCAGCGGCTTCGCCCAGGCCTCCAGCGCCTCCAGCCCGCGCTCGTTCCAGTGCTTCGACCACGCGTTCCCGTCGCCTCCGGCCGCGCCCACCTGCTTGGACACCGCCAGGTTCTGCAGCGGCTGGATGCTGGAGTTGGGGATCTCCGCCAGCATCCACACCTGCGCCTTCTTCAGCGGGTCCTTGGGCCATAGCGCCGGCTCCGGCCAGCGCTCCTCGAGGTACGCCAGGATCGCCATCGACTGCGAGAGGCGGTGGACCTTCCCGCCCTCCTCCCACTCCAGCAGCGGCACGGTGCGGAGCGGGTTCTTCTCCCGGTACTCGGGGGTGTTCTGGGCGCCGCCGTCGCGGCCGAGGTGGACCGCGGCGTACTCGTAGCGGACGCCCTTGAGGTTGAGCGCGATGCGCACGCGCCAGGAGCTGCTGGACCGCCAGTAGCTGTACAGCTTCACGATTTCCTCCAGTCGACGACCTTCTGCCGGATGGTCCCGAACAGGTTCTGTCCCGCCGCGTCGCGCATCTCGATCTCCACCGAGTCTCCGGCCTGCATGAATGGGGTCTGCGCCTTGCCGGTGTCGATGATCTCGATCATGCGCCGCTCCGCCAGGCAGGAAACCCCTCGGGCCCTGTCGGCGTTCGACACCGTACCCGAGCCGAGGATGGTCCCGGCACAGAGCGCCCGCGTCTTCGTCACGTGCTGTACCAGGTCGAAGAAGGAAAAGTGCATCTCCGGCCCGGCGTCGGTGTTCCCCACCAGCGCGCCGTTGAGCGTGGTCCACAGGCGCAGGTGCACGCGCCCGTCGCGCCAGGCGGGGCCCAGCTCGTCCGGCGTGATCGCGAAGGGGGAAAAAGCGGTGGACGGCTTGCCCTGGAAGAAGCCGAAGCCCTTCTCCAGCTCCGCCGGGATGAGGTTCCGCAAGGAGACGTCGTTGGCCAGCATCAGCAGCCGGACGTGCGCGCCGGCCTCGGCCTTCGTCGTCCCCATGGGCGTGTCCCCGAGGATGACGCAGACCTCGGACTCGAAGTCGAGGCCCCAGGCCGGGTCGCCCAGCGGGATGTCCTCGGTGGGCCCGAGGAAGACGCCGGAGCCGCCCTGGTACACCAAAGGGTCCGTCTCCAGGGTCTTCGGCGGCTCCGCCCCGCGCGCCTTGCGGACGAGGCGAACGTGGTTGAGGTACGCGGACCCGTCCACCCACTCGTAGGCGCGGGGGAGCGGCGAGTGGAGCGCGCGGATGTCCAGGGGCTCTCCGGCGATCGCCCGCGACTCCAGCTTCGAGGCGATCTCGCGCAGCTTGGGCTCCGCGGCCGCCCAGTCGTCCAGCGCGGCCTGGAGGGTGGGCGCCGCCGGCCGTCCCGGCGCGAACGCCTCGCCGTCTGAGCGGACGACGACGAGCGCCCCGTCCCTGGTCCCATCCCGCAAGGTGGCGAGCTTCATGCCGGGCTTTTGCGACGCGCCGCGTGGGCCTGTCAATGTCAATGGGTCTTACGGGGAGACCAAATCCCGGCCCGGGCTGTCGGCGTAGCAGATCCAGTCGTCATCCCACGCCGCAACCCTTGGAGTTCGTCTTCCCCATGACCGTCGCCACCGCCACCGCCCAGCGCACCGCGCAGGCCGCCACCCAGAGCGCCGCTCCGCAGGTCTTCTGGAGCTGGCTCGAGTACGTGAACGACCACTGGAGCACCGCCCAGATGGGGCAGATGCCCGCGATGGCGGCGCCGCTCCAGAACATCCTGTGGACGATGCAGAAGCTGAAGGCGGCTTCGGCCAAGGGGGACAAGGCGGGCCTGCAGTCCAACGTGAAGGACATGCTGATGCGGATCGACGAGGGCGTGAAGACCGGCGCCCTGAGCGCCTCCGACGCGCAGTCGCTGCGCCGGATCGCCAATTCGTTCGGCTCCGCGGGCGGTGGCGCGCTCTCCGCCAAGGGCCAGCTGGGCGCCGTCCCGGCCGCCGCGGCGAAGGACGCGCAACGCTCCTTCTACGCGCTGGGCGACAAGGACGTGCAGAAGTACGTCGAGGCCTTCCGGAATTCGCCCGAGGGCCAGGCGCTGAAGCCGGAGGTGCGCGCCGAGGTGGAGCAGGCGCTCACCGCCGCGTTCGACGTGCCCCGCAAGTACCCCTTCGGCACCGAGGGCACCAAGAAAGCGCTGGCGGAGCTGGACGGGCACCTCGCCAAGCTCCGCGGCTTCGCCGCCAAGGGCTACATCCGCGGCAAGGACCTCGCGCCGCTGCAGGGGTTGGCCTCGCGTTACCGCGGCATCGTGAACAAGGCGGAGGAGCAGGCGCGGATCAACGCGCCCATCGCCGCCGCCCGCGAGCAGGCGGAGAAGAAGGCGCTCTACACGCGCGCCGGCGCGGTGCTGGACACCATCCAGGGCATCAAGGACTTCCGCGACTCGAAGAACGGCTGGTACAGCAGCGGCGGGTACCTGGGGAGCGCGGCGGACACCGCCATCCGCTCGCTGGAGCCGCTGAAGAGCGCGCTGGCGATGCCGGACGACGACCCCGCCAAGAAGCAGGCGGTGGAGGCGGCCCTGGCCACCGCCCAGGAGCGGCTGAAGGCGTTCCCCAGGGGCGTGGACCCGGCCAAGCTGCTCCACGACGAGCGCGAGGAGAACCTCAACGCGCTCTCCCGCGCCGGCGACATCGCCGGGCTGATCCCGGGCCCATTCGGCAAGGCGCTCTCCTTCGCGCTCAAGGAGACGGAGGCGGGCATCCGCATCGCCTCCGGCGAGATGTCCGGCGCCGAGTTCGCGGCGAAGACCGCGGGCAACCTGGTGAGCGCGGCCATCCCCGCCGAGAAGATCAAGGGCGCGGGCAGCTTCTTCTCCCAGGCGCTGCGCAACGCCGCGGTCAACGCCACCAAGAGCTTCGCGGCGGACGCGGCGCGCATCTGGGCGGATGATCGGCTGACCCCGCAGCAGAAGGCGGACGCGTACCGGCACGCGTTCGACGGCGCGATGGTGGACGCCTACCGGACGGCCATCCAGGAGACGCTCGGGAAGCTCACCGGCGTCCTCAGCGCCGAGGAGGAGAAGGAGCTGGCCGATCTGGCATGGAAGGCCGCCCAGAAGATCGGCATCGACTCCTTCGTCCAGCCTGAAATCAAGAAGTTGAAGGACCTCCCACCCCGGTAGTGCTGATCCATTTCGGCGCAGATCGGGTGGTCAGTTTTAAGGCGCCTTAAAGGCAACCCGAAAAGGGACCCGCGGATAATGCAGGCAGGTAGCACTTCAGCGGGCGATGGTTGTCTCCAGCAGCCCTCGTCAACGCCGCTCGACTTTGCGTCGTACTCAGGACGTCGAGTGAAAAAAAATCGCGGCCGGTAGGCGCGCCCGCCTCGGGAGCGCGCCTACCGGCTGTGTCTTTTGCGGGGTTCGATCGGGCCGGGCCCGGGTTACTTGCCGGCGGGCTTGAGGGCCGGGGAGATCATCACGAACACCTGGCCGCCCTGGTGCTGGCCCCCGTCCACGTAGAGGTTGCCCTCGCGCCCCAGCTGCAGCGTGAGCGTGGTGGGCGCCACCGTGACCTTCACCGTCGCCACGTCGTTGGCCACCGACTCCAGGGTGAACTGGGCCTTCTTGCCGTTGGGCAGCGGAACCTCGGCGGTCTTCTTCGGCTCCAGCGACAGCCGCCGCTGGGACAGCGACTGCCACGAGGAGTACTTGACGTTCTTCGCCTCGAAGAACTTCTTGGCCTCCTCCAGCGCGGGCGGCTCCACCTTGTTCCCGTTGTTGGACGCCAGCACCACGTCCGCCATCACCTCCACCTTGTTGCCCTCCGCCCAGGCGATGCCCGGCAACGCCAGGGCGATCGCCAGCGCGTACGGATGGAAGCGCCGGCCCAGTCGATCCGTCACAGCTCTCCTCCCTTCGGCTTCGTCTGCTCCAGCTTCTGCCCTTCGCCGCTCTTGTCCTGCGCGGCGGGAGGCGCCGGTGCCGGCGGCTCGACCTGCTGCTCGGTGCTCACCATCCAGATGATGGCGTCACCCTTGTCGCTGGTCATCACCACCGGCGTCACCTTGGCGCCGGCCTCGGTGGTGACCGACTGCACCGCCATCATCTCGCGCGCGTAGCCGTCCGGGATGCTCTTGCCGATGATCAGCGTGGGGATGGCGATGGCCAGCACCGCGGCGGCGCCCGCCATGGAGGCCATCATCATCTTGCGCTGGTAGAGGAACATCTCCGAGAGGGAGATCCGGACCTGTTCCCACAGCGGCGGCTTGTAGGGCGTCAGCCGCGCCATCACGTTCGTCGCGAAGTCCTTGAAGTCCACCTCGTCCGCGGCGAGGTCCAGCCCGTGGCGGATGAGGCCGGACTCGGCGCGGAGGTCGGCCACCCGCCCGGTGCAGTCGCGGCAGACGGCCAGGTGGCGCTCGACGGTGACGCGGTCGTTGGGGAGCAGCTCTCCGTCCACGAAGGGGGAGAGCTGGGGGATGAAACTCAAGCAGGCGGGGTTCAGCGCCATGGCGACACCTCTGGATCCAGTGGTGTGACGGAGCCCCGCGGCCGATATTTCTTTAACCTTTTACTCATTCCCCAGCCCGCTCTTCGATTCGTCCAACTCCAGGTATTCGCTGAGGATTTTCTGGACCTTGGTCCGGGCGTGGAAGAGGCGGGACATGACCGTTCCCTTGGGGATCTGGAGGGTCCGGGAGAGGTCCTCGTAGCTCATCCCCTCCACCTCGCGGAGCAGGAGGATGGCGCGGTGCTTCTCGGGCACGGTCTCGAGCGCCTGCTGGATCTTCTCCGCCAGCTCCTTCCGGAGGGCGCTCTTCTGGGGGTTGGTCCCCAGGCGCGAGCCGAGCGCGCCGATGTTGGCCTCCGCGGTGTCCATCTTCACCGCCTCGTCCAGCTCCACCTGCTCGCCGCGCAGGGCCTGCTTCTTCCGCAGCGCGTCGATGCAGATGTTGACGGTGATGCGGTACAGCCACGTGTAGAAGCTGGAGTCGCCCTTGAAGTGGTCCAGGTACTTGTAGACCTTGACGAAGGCCTCCTGGGAGACGTCGAGGGCCTCCTCCTTGTCCTTCACCATCCCGAGGGCGACGGCGTAGATCTTCCGCTGGTAGCGCTCGACGAGGAGCTTGAACGCCCGCTGGTCGCCGGTCTTGACGCGCTTGACGAGCGTGAGGTCGTCGGTGGCCACCGGCGCGGCACCTTACCAGCGAGCCTGGGCGCGTCTAGCGGGAGATGGCCGCGCGCGTGCTCTCGATGAGCGCCGCCAGGCTGCCGGCGGGCGTGTCCGGGCTGACGGTCACCCAGCGGGCGTCCTTGAGCGGCAGGACCTTGAGCGCCTCTCCCACCTTCTCCGCCACCAGGCGCGACAGCTCGTGGTCCCGGACGGCCGCCGACTTCTGCTCCTCGGCGGCGGCGACGGCGGCGATGGCGTCCCGGTTCGCCTCCGCCTCGCGCCGGGTGCGGTCCAGGCGGGCTTCGAGCACGAGGTCCTCGCGGGCCTGGGCGGCTTGCTGGAGCTTGAGGGCGTTCGCCTCCTCGGCCAGGCGGAGCGCGTGCTCCCGCTCCAGCTCCTGCCGGCGGGACTGGGCGCGGGCCTCGCCGGAGAGCTCGCGGAGGAGGACGTCGTCCTGGGGGCGGACCTGGAGGAGCTCCACGCGCTCGACGCGGGCGCCCAGGTCTTGTTCGAGCGGCGCCAGGTGGCGGACGAGCGTCTCCACCAGCGCCTTCTGGTCCCCCAGCAGCTCGTCCAGCGGGCGCAGCGCGGCGAGCCTCTGCACCATCGCGCCGAGGAGCTGCTGGAAGGCGCGGTGCTGCGGAGTGGAGAGCAGGTGCTTGGGGCTCTTGAGGTCCCTCGGCGGCGCGTCCAGGTTCACCACGCCCAGCTTCTGGAAGGCGCGGAAGGGGCCGTCGCCGTCGGGAGAGACGGACCAGAGGATGAAGCCTTCGAGGAGGGTGGGGATGCGCTCGCGGCTGAGCGCGGAGACGGAGAAGGAGACCCGCTGGACGGTGCTGGTGAAGCGGACCACGACGTCGCCGGGGCGGCGCCAGAGGGAGATGCCCACGCCGGCCTCGATGAGGCGTCCGTTGCGGATGCGGAGCAGCCACTCGTCGGGCTGGGCGGCGAAGTACCAGCGGAGGAACGTCATGGCGTGAGCACCTGTCCTTCCTGGACCGCGGCGATGGCGCTGGAGGCGATGTCGAACCCGTCCGGGTAGTGGATGAGCCGCATCCGCGCCCGGAGGTCCGCGGGGAGGGCGGCGAGGGATTCGTAGGGCGTGTGCGCGGGGCCGAGGTTGGTCTCGTGGAGGATGAGGTCCGCGGCGGAGAGGAAGTCGATCAGCGTCGGGTCGAAGGCGGTGTCGGCGGAGTATCCGAAGGTGCGGCCGCCGGCCTCGACGAGGAGCGCGCTGGTAGGGACGTGGTGGACGGTGCGGCGGGCGCGGATCCGGAAGGGGCCCAGGGTGAGGGGCTGGGCCCAGTCGAGCGGCACGTGCTCGAAGTAGTCGTCGAAGCCGAGCTGCCGGTGGCGCTCGCCGTCCCAGAGGACGCCCATGGGGGCCTTGAGGCGCTCGTCCCAGATGGACGCGCGGACCTCGGGGGAGGTGACCAAGCGCAGCCGCTTCCCTTCGGCGAAGTGCTTGAAGAAGGCCACGCCCTCCAGGCCGTTCATGTGGTCGCCGTGGACGTGGGTGATGAGGACCTGGTCGATGGCGGTGAGGTCGAGGTTCGCGTTGGAGCGCTCGGACGCCTCGCGCAGGACGGACCGGTACATGTCCGGGCAGTCGACGGCGAGGGAGGCGCCGCCGCAGCGGAGGAGGAGCGAGGAGGGGCGGTGGTGCTCGGAGAAGGTGTCTCCGGCGCCGAGGACGATCACCTGGAATGCGTCAGCCATTGAGGAGCCCCCGCGCCATCTTCTTGGTGGAAGCCGCCGCAGACCCCTTGGGGATGACCGAGCGCGCGGTGGCCGCGAGCGTGAAATAGCCCTGGATGGTGGCGACCAGGGCACCCGCCGCCGCGTCCGCCTCGGCCGGAGCGCAACCGAAGGCGCCGCTCTGGATGCCCCGGCGGATGATCGCCGCCAGCCGCTTGGCCAGCCGCTCCAGCTCGCCGGCGTACTCCGTCCGGACCTTCGGCTCGCGGAGCGCTTCCCCGCTGAGGAGGATCCAACAGGCCAGCGCCTCCGGGTCCGCGTCCGCGCCCAACCCGAGGTGGACGTCGATGAACGCGGCCACCTCCGCCCCGGGGTCACCCTCCACCGTCGCCAGCCGGGCCTCCAGCCGCGACTCGTGGCGGACCACCAGCAGGCGCAGGGCTTCGAGGAGGATCTCCTGCTTGCTCTTGAAGTGGTAGTGGACCAGGCCGGGCGTCAGGCGAGCGGCCTTGGCGATGTCCCCGATGGACGCGCCGTCGTAGCCGCGCTTGGCCATCACCTTCACCAGCGCCTGGGTGATCTGCTCCCTGCGTTCGTCGGTGTTCGAGGGTCGCGCCATAATTGAGTTGGTTGACCAACCAATAATACCGGGGACTGCGGCTGTCAACTCAGTCCAGGCTGACCAGCGCGACGGTGAGGAGCGTGAGGAGCAGGAGGAACAGCAGGCCGGCGACGACCACCCGGTCCCACTTCTCCTCGGCCTGGCGCACCTGCTCGTCCTTGCGGCGGAGGGTGCCGAGGACGCTCCAGAGGATGTTCTTGCCCGGCTTCTTCTTCCGCTTGCCGATGTCCTCGTCCTCCTCTTCTTCCTGGGGGCGGTTGCCGGGGAGGTTCACCTCCTCGGGGACCTGAGCCCCTTCCGCCTGGGTGCCGGGGGTGGTGGCGTCGGTCGTCGGGGCGGCGGGCTGGTCCGGAGCGGCGGTGGGCCGCGCGTCGGGGATGTCGATCTCCCCTTCCGGCCGGGGCGGGAACGTCCCCTCGATGACGATCTTCTGCTCCTTGGCGAGCGCCTCGAGCTCCTGCTTCCCCTCCGCGGAGAGGAGCTGGAAGGCGTTCTCCACGCCGTCCTTCCCGTTGGCCAGGTTCTTCAGCGCGCCGAAGCCGAGACCCTTGAGCGAATCGGCGAACTCACGCGCGAGGGTGTTCTGCTGTTCCTGGGTGAGGGGGCGCTCCGATTGCTGTTGCTGCGGCGGTGGCTGCTGTGGCTCCGGCTGCGGTTGCGGCTGCGCCTGGTCGCCGGGCGGCGGGGGTGGTGGAGGCGGCGGCTCGGAGGCGGTCTGGACGAACTGCTGGGCGTATTCGGTGAAGAACTCGTTGGCGCGCTGGCCCAGCTCCTCCTTGTTCAGGGCCGGGTGGTCGAGGAGCTGGTCCTTGATGACGGCGAAGGCGCCGTGGAAAGCGCCCTGGACGTCGCCCGGGTTGGCGATCTGCTTCGCCTGGACCGCGAGCTCCGCGGCCGACAGCGGGAGCCCCAGCGCCTGCCCCGTGAGCGCGGCGCCGGCGTTCGCCGCCTGCTGGACGATGCCCTTGAACGCGTCCGCCAGTCCGCCGGGCAGCAGCGGCGGCGCCTCCAGCTTCTTCGCCACCGCGGGGAGCTGGACCTCGCCGCCCGCGTTCCCGATGGGGAGCTGGATCTGTGCGCCTGGGATCTTGAGATCGCTCATGCGTCACCCGCCGGCCGCGACGGGTGAATCGTACTACGCCCACTCGCGGGGCGTTCTCAGCACGTCCAGCAGCCTGGCCTCCGGGCTGCCCTCCGCCGGCCGGTAGTCGTAGACCCAGCGGACGCGCGGCGGCAGGGACATCAGGATGGACTCGGTGCGCCCGCCGGTCTCCAGCCCGAACGTCGTCCCGCGGTCATAGACCAGGTTGAACTCCACGTACCGCCCGCGGCGGATCTCCTGCCACGCCCGCTGCGCGTCCGTGTACGGCAGGTCCTTCCGCCGCTCCACGATGGGCAGGTACGCCGGGAGGAACGCCTTCCCGCAGTCCTGCACGAAGGCCAACTCCTTCTCCAGGTCCCCGCCCACGTCCTCGAAGAACAGCCCGCCCACGCCCCGCCGCTCCCCGCGGTGCTTCACCAGGAAGTAGTCGTCGCAGACCTTCTTGAACCGCGCGTAGTACGCCGGGTCGTGCCGGTCGCACGCGGCCTTCAGGGTCCGGTGGAAGTGCCGCGCGTCCTCCTCCTCCAGGTAGTACGGCGTCAGGTCCGCCCCGCCGCCGAACCACGCCTTGCCGCCCTGGTGGATGAACCGGAAGTTGGCGTGCACCGTGGGCACCAGCGGGCTGCGCGGGTGGAACACCAGCGACACCCCGGTGGCGTAGAACGACCGCCCCTGCCCCTGGAGCCGCTTGGCGAACTGCTCGGACAGCTCGCCGTGCACCGCGGAGAAGCCGATGCCCGCGCGCTCGAAGACGGCACCCTCCTCCATCACCCGCGTCCGCCCACCGCCGCCGCCCTCCCGCGTCCAGAGGTCCTCCTTGAACTTCCCCTTCCCGTCCAGCTGCTCCAGCGCCGCGCAGATCTCGTCCTGCAGCGCCTGGAGGTACGGCTCCATCCGCGCCTTGATCGACTCCGGGTCCGTCACGGCACCCCGACCTCTTTCGGCGCGTTGAACTCCATCGGCTTCAGCCTGACGCCCTCGTTGCCGGCGATGTCGAAGACCTGGAACTCCCCCCGGTACGCGCGCCCGTCCTCCAGCAGGAATCTCCCGCTGCACCCGTCGTGGCCCACCAACACCTGGTCGTCCATCACCGGCAGGAAGTACGTCTGCTTCACCACGCTCCCCCGCGCGCGCTGGAGCGAGAGCACCAGGTACGCCGGGCTGACCTCGTTCAGCTTCACGTTGAACCGGAGGAAGCGGGTGAACGTCTTCTCGTCCCACTTGCGGTAGATGCCCTCGCTCACGCTGGGGGAGGAGACCCACTCCGGCTTCTGGTCGTCCGGTCCCTTCCCGGTGAGGTAGGCCGGCTCGCCGTCGCTGCCGTCCAGGAAGTGGAAGCCGGGCAGCTTGGCCCGCAGGTTCAGCGCGTACGTCCGGTTCGCCTTCAGCAGCGCGCGCGGCTTGAGCAGCATCGCCACCCGGTTCATCCCGCTCCGCCACGCGAACTGCACCTGGAACGGCACCGCGTCGTCCCCCGCCCGCGCGAGGATGGCGTCCCCCTCCAGCGCCTGCACCCGCCGCACCTCCACGCCCACCCCCTCCAGGAACAGCCGGGCGTTGGTGGGGATGACGGAGGACGGCGGTGGATAGAGCGCCACGCCGTGGGCGTTGCAGTCGGAGGACTCGAGGTTGACATCCTCGGCCGGCGCAGCGGCCGGGAGGGCGAGGACCAGGACGGCGAGGAACGCGCGCATCAGTGGACCGGGTTGTCGTTCTCCAGCAGCTCGATCACCCCGAACTTCGACTCGAACTTGGCGAGGTTGTCCTGCATCGCCAGCATCAGCCGCTTCATGTGCTTGGGGTTGGTGATGATCCGCGAGCGGACCTTGGCCTTGGGCTGCTGGGGCTGCACGTAGATGAAGTCCAGGGTGAACTCCGTCTCGGTGTGGTTCACCAGGGCCATGTTGCAGTAGTGGCCGAGCGCGATGTCCTCGTCGAGCTGGATCTGCAGTTGGATCTCTGCCGGCTTGGGGGTGTCCGCCATGACGAGTCCATATCTCGGGCGAGCCGTCCGTTGCTAGCGTGGCGCGCCAGGCGTGCGCTTGGACGCGGAACGGATGGACCCGGAGAAGACCGCTCCCTTCGAGCTGGGCTCGGGGGACGACGCCTGCCTTCTGCTCCACGGCTTCACCGGGAGCCCGTGGGACGTGCGCCCGCTGGGGGAGCGCCTCGCCGCGCGCGGGATGTTCGTGCGCGCCATCCGCCTGCCCGGCCACGGCACCACCCCGGAGGCGATGACCGCGGTCAGCCACCGCGACTGGGAGCAGGCGGCGGAGGACGCCCTGCGCGCGCTGGCGCCCTACCGGAACGTGTTCGTCGCCGGGCTCTCGGTGGGCGCGCTCCTGGCGGTGGTGCTGGCGGCGCGCCACCAGGAGCGGGTGAGCGCGCTGGGGCTGATGGCGCCGGCCCTGCGCTTCCTGGGCCGCGACGTCCGCCTGCTGGAACGGTTCCAGCGCTGGCCGGTGTGGGAGTTGGTGAAGCCCACCGTGGAGAAGACCGGGACGGACATCGAGGACAAGGCGGTGCGCGCCCAGGCGCCCATCCTCCCGTGGTTCCCCATCGCCCGGCTGCGCGACGTCTTCACGCTGCAGAAGCTGGCGCGGGAGTCGCTCCCGCTGGTGCAGGCGCCGGTCTTCGTGGCGGTGGCGGACCGGGACAACGTGGTGGACCAGGCCGGCGCCCGCGAGCTGGTGCGCGGCCTGGTGAAGGCCCCGTCCGTCCGCTTCATCCGCCTCACCGAGGGCGCGCACATCCTCCCGCGCGACAAGGGCGGCGAGCTGCTGGCGGTCGAGATGGGCGAGTTCTTCGACCGCGCGCGGAGCGGCGCCTGAGGCTCACCCGGGTGCGCTCACTTCGCGCTGGCGCGGGACTTCTTCTTCGCGTCCGCCGCGGCCTTCTTCGCCTCGGCGGCGGCCTTCTTCTTCTCCGCCAGCTCGGCCTTCTTCTTGGCGACCTCCGCCTTCTTGGCGGCGAGGTCGGCGGCCTTCTTCGCGTAGACCAACAGCTTCCCGGTGACGGTCTCCTGCGCCTTGCAGTCCTTGACCACCAGCGCCCCGGTGAGCGGCTTGGGTGAAGCGACCACCGTCGCCTTCTCCAGCGCCGGCGCGTCGGCGAACGCCTTCTCGCTGTCGGAGACGCAGCGCTTGAAGCCGTCCTCCACGTCGGTGAGCTGCTTCAGCTTCTCGGCCGGGTCCTTCTCCGCCTTGGCCTTGGTCAGGGCCGCGGCCGCGTCGTCGCGCGCCTTCACCGGCCCGTCGATGTACGCCATCGCCTTCTCCGCGGTGGCGACCGCCTTGTCGCCGTCCTGGAGGTCCTGGCGGAGGCCGTCCAGGTAGCCCTTGAACTCCGCGTCCTTCTGCGGGAGGTCCTTGTCCCACTCCATCTCGTCGTGGACCTTCTTGCCGGCGTCTCGCGCGGCCTGGAGCGCCCCGCGGTCCCCCGGCTTCTCGTCCAGCTTGGCCAGGTCGCGCCGGTACTGGGTGACCGCCTTGGAGATGACCTCGCGGCGGGCGGCGACCTTCTTGGCCAGCTCCTCCTTCTCGTGCTGCTTGCGCGCGGCGGGGATCTTCACCTTGAGGTCGGTGAGCCGGCCCTTGAGCAGGTCCGACTCCGGGTTGGTCATCACGTCCGGGTCGGCGAGGGCCTTGTCCGCCTCCTTCAGCCGGTCGTCGGCCCGGTCGTAGTCGCCCTTGGCCAGCGCCTTGTCGGCGTCGTCGAGCGCCCCGGCGGCGCGGTCGGACAGGCGCTCGCCGGACTCCATCCGCGCCTTCATGGTCTTGGGGCCGCAGGCGAAGAGACACAGCAGCAGGATTGCCGGAGCGCTACGCCTCATTTTAGAAGCCCTTCCATGGCCAAGAAGAAGTTCGTGCTCGCGATCGACCAGGGGACGACCGGCACCCACGTGGCGCTGCTGGACGAGAAGGTCAAGGTGGTGGGCAAAGCCTACCGCGAGTTCAGGCAGATCTTCCCGAAACCGGGTTGGGTGGAGCACGACTTGCTCGAGATCTGGGGGACCGTGGAGGCGTGCATCGCCGGGTGCCTCAAAGCGGCGGGGGTGAAGGGGAAGGACGTCTCCGCCGTCGGCATCACCAACCAGCGCGAGACGACGGGGCTGTGGCACCGGGAGACCGGAAAGCCGGTGCACCACGCCATCGTCTGGCAGGACCGCCGCACCTCGGACCGGTGCTTCGAGCTGCGCGGGCGCGGGCTGAACGACAAGGTGAAGGCGCGCACCGGGCTGGTGCTGGACCCGTACTTCTCCGGGACGAAGCTCCAGTGGTTGCTGGACAACGTGAAGGGCGCGCGGGAGCGGGCGGACAAGGGGTTGCTCTGCTTCGGCACCATCGACACCTGGCTGGTGTTCAAGCTGACTGGCCACCAGTCGCACGTCACCGACGTCTCGAACGCCAGCCGCACGCTGCTGCTGGACCTGAAGACCCTGGCCTGGGACGACGAGATGCGCGGGCTGTTCTCCGTGCCGCAGTCGGTGCTGCCGGAGGTGAAGGCGTCCGCCGAGGTGTACGGGACGACGCGAGGGCTGAAGGCGCTCCCGGACGGCATCCCGGTGGCGGGGATGGCGGGGGACCAGCAGGCCGCGCTGTTCGGGCAGGCGTGCTTCGCGCCCGGCGAGGCGAAGTGCACGTACGGGACGGGCGCGTTCCTGCTGATGAACACCGGGGAGGTGGCGGTGGCGTCGAACGCGGGGCTGCTGACCACCGTGGCGTGGAAGCTGGGCGACCGGGTGAGCTACGCGCTGGAGGGGTCCGCGTTCATCGCCGGCGCGGCGGTGCAGTGGCTGCGGGACGGGCTGAAGCTGATCAAGAAGGCGCCGGAGATCGAGGCGCTGGCGATGACGGTGAAGGAGTCCGGGGACGTGGTGTTCGTGCCGGCGCTGGCGGGGCTGGGCGCGCCGCACTGGCGGCCGGAGGCGCGCGGGTTGTTCTGCGGCATCGACCGGTCCACCACCGCGGGCCACCTGGCGCGAGCGGTGCTGGAGGGCATCGCGCTGCAGATCGGCGACCTGGCGGAGGCGATGAAGAAGGACTCCGGGCGCGACATCCCGGCGTTCAAGGTGGACGGCGGCGCGGCGGCGAACGACCTGATGATGCAGTTCCAGGCGGACCTGCTGGGGACGGAGGTCATCCGGCCGAAGAACCTGGAGACCACCAGCCTGGGCGCGGCGTTCCTCGGCGGCCTCGGCGCCGGTGTGTGGCAGAGCCCGGAGGAGATCCGCAAGGCGTGGAAGGCGGACCGGACCTTCAAACCCAAGATGTCCGCGGACGTCCGCGACCGCCACCTCTCCAAGTGGCGCCGCGCCGTGGAGCGAGCGTGACCATGGCCTATGACCGAACGTTGCTGACCGAGGCGGAGCTGAAGGCGTTCCTCACCAGTCACCCGGCGTGGCGCGTGGAAGGAAAGGAGCTCACCCGGACGTACGAGCTGCCGTCCTTCCTCGAGGCGATCGCCTTCGTGGGGCGGGTGGCGGAGGCCGCGGAGCGCGAGGACCACCACCCGGACATCGACATCCGCTATCGGAAGGTGACCCTGCGCCTCACCACCCACGACGCAGGCGGGCTCACCTTCCGGGACCCGAAGGTCGCGGCGCTCGCGGACGAGGCGCTCCCGGCGAAGTCCTAGTACCAGTGGTGCTTCTGCCAGAACGCCCAGGCGTTCTCCGGCGTCCCGTAGCGCTGCTTGATGTACTTGTACCCGGCCACGAACTGCTTCTCCGGGTCGGAGGTCTTCGTCGCGCCCACCGTCTTCCAGGTCGAATCGAGGAACTGGAACAGGCCGTACGCGGTGGAGCTCGGGTTCTGCGCGCGCGGGTTGAGGCTCGACTCGTGCTGGAGCAGCGTCCACAGCGCGGGCGACTTCGACCACGACGCCGGCACGCCCGCCTGCGAGGTGGCGCGGTCCGCGGCGCCCTGCAGAGCCGCCCGGCCGGTCGCTCCGGCCTGGGGCGCCTGCGTCGGCGCCGTGCCGCCAGCGCTGCCCGCGCCGCCCGGGGCCGGACGCGCCGAGCTGCCGCCCGCCGGCTTCGGGTCGAAGGAGTCCTTCGACCCGGGGAAGTTCACCTTCTCGCCGGGGTGGATGAGGTTCGGGTTCTTCTGGAACTGAGGGTTCGCCTGCAGCAGCTGATTCAGCGAGGTGCCGTGCTGCTGCGCGATGCGGGACAGGTTGTCCCCGGACTGGACGGTGTACGAAGACATGCGGGGGTTCTCTCTCCAGGTAGCTTGCGAGAGTTCTCGCCCGTCTCAGGATTTAAGGTGTGTTTGTATCCTTCATTTCCTTAAATTGCACTACATTCTGCGGATGCCGAAGGGTCATTCGCGTCGCGCGGGGGCGGTTCGAAGGAACTCGGCGAGCGCCTCGTAAACCACTGCCATTGCTGGGATTCCGGCGCTCTCGCGCGCCTGGTGGGCCTGCGCGGTCTCGCCCGGCCCCAGGTTCACCGCGTCCACGCCCATCGCCGACAGACGCGCCACGTCCGTCCATGCCTGCTTCGCCTCCGCCCGGAAGCCGGAGGTGGAGCGCAGGTGCGCCAGCAGCGGGTTGTCCGTGCAGACGCGCCCGGAGGGGGCCTCGTCGGTCACCTCGACCTCGGCGCGCCCGCCGATCAACGCCCGCACGTCGTCCCTCGCCTGCGCGACCGACTTCCCCGGCGCGAAGCGGTAGTTGAGGTTCAGCTCCAACTCATCCGGAATGACGTTGCGCGCGCGGCCACCGCTCGCCTTCGTGATGGAGAACACCTCGAAGAAAGGGAAGCCGTCGATCTGCACCTCGCGGCGCGGCTTCTCCAACAGCTCGGCCAGGAGCGGCCCCGCGCGGTGGATGGCGTTCTCCCCCTGCCACGGCCTTGCCGAGTGCGCGCTCTTGCCCTTGAACCGCAGCGTGACGTGCAGGCTCCCCACGCACCCGACCTGGATGGCGCCGTCCGTCGGCTCCAGCGCGATCCCCAGCTTCGCCTTCGACAGCATGGGCGCCGCCTCGAACAGCGGGCCGAGACCGGATTCGAGGTACGGGCCCTCCTCGCGCTCGTAGAGCAACAGCAGCAGGTTCACCGGCAACGCCGAGCGCGGGAGGTCCTCCGCCAGCGCCAGCATCACCGCCACCCCACCCTTCATGTCGGACGCGCCCAGCCCGTGAAGCCGGTCTCCCTCGATGCGCGGCGGCGCGTCGGTCGGGTGGGGCGGGACCGTGTCCAGGTGCCCCACCAGCAGCACGGCGGGCCGCGGATCCTGGAGGTTGCCCAGCACGAACGAGTGCGACTTGCGGAGGATCTCCTGCGGCGCGTACCGCTCCTTCGCCCACGCCTCCACCCAGTCCGCGATCGCCGCCTCCTGGCCGATGGGGCTGGGGATGCGGCACAGCGCCAGCGCTCGCTGCGCCAGGCGGGCCGCGAGGTCCCCGCTCATACCGACACGCCGAAGTCGCGCAGCGCCTGGTTGAGCGAGGTCTTCTTGTCGGTGCTCTCGCTCCGCTTGCCGATGATCAGCGCGCAGGGCACCAGGTACGTGCCGGCGGGGAACTTCTTCTCCCGCGCGCCGGGGATGACCACGCTCCGCGCCGGGACGCGCCCCTTGTGCACCACCTCCTGCGGCCCGGTGACGTCGATGATCTGCGTGGACGCGGTGAGCACCACGTTGGCGCCCAGCACCGCCTCCTCCTCCACGACGCACCCCTCGACGACGATGCACCGCGACCCGATGAACGCGCCGTCCTCGACGATGACCGGCGAGGCCGAGGGCGGCTCCAGCACGCCGCCCAGCCCCACGCCGCCGGAGAGGTGGACGTTCTTCCCCACCTGCGCGCAGGAACCGACGGTGGCCCAGGTGTCCACCATGGTGCCGCTGCCGACGTGCGCGCCGATGTTCACGTAGCCGGGCATCACCACCGCGCCGCGCTCGACGAAGGCGCCGTAGCGGATGGTGCCGGGCGGGACGACGCGCACGCCCGCCTTCTCCAGCCCTTTCTTCAGCGGGATCTTGTCGAAGAACTCGAAGGGCCCGACCTCCATCACCTTCATCGGGGCCAGCCCGAAGTAGAGGAGGATCGCCTCCTTCACCCAGGCGTTGACCTTCCAGCCCTCCGGTCCCTTCTCGGCGACCCGGAGCTGCCCCTGGTCCAGCAGGTCGAGGACCTGCCGTACCGCCGCCGCCGTGTCCGGGTCCTTCAGCTGCTCTCGATCCGCGAACGCCGCGGAGATCCGCTCCTCCAGCGCTTTCATGGAACGTGACCTATCCGCGAAGGGGACGGGAATCAACGCGCGGGCGCACGGGCTGGTACTGTGCCGCCCCACGTTGGCCATGGACGCCGCTCTCCGCGCCATGCTGCAGGCCGCTCCCCAACCTGTCGCGGCGCGCGCCGCGGGGAACTCCGCCATGGCGGACGTGCTCGCCCTGAAGCTCACCGCCGCCCGCAAGCAGTGGCCCGCGGAGTGGCTGGAGGACGAGGCCTTCGCCGCCTACCTCGGCGAGCGCCTCCCCGCCGACGGCGACCCGCTCGCCGCGCTCCAGGAGCTCCGCGCCGAGGACCTCTACCTCGCCGCCGCGTGCCATCGCTCCTGCGCGCAGGCGATGGCGGAGCTGGACCAGCAGTACTTCTCCCGCCTGGACGACACGCTCCGCCGGCTGGACCCGTCCCCCGGCTTCATCTCCGAGGTGAAGCAGCTCCTCCGGCAGAAGCTGTTCCTCGACCACGATGGGATGCGGAAGAAGATCGGCGAGTTCTCCGGCCGCGGGCCGCTGCTGTCCTGGCTGCGCGCCGCCGCCACCCGCATCGGCCTCACGCTGCACCGGCGCGACGAGCGGCAGGTCTCGCTGGAGGACGCCGGCGCGGAGGAGCTGGAGCTGCCCGGCGAGGACCCGGAGTTGGACTACCTCAAGGCCCACTACCGCGAGGAGTTCAAGGCCGCCTTCCGCGCCGCCATGGACCAGCTCTCCGACCACGAGATGAGCGTGCTCAGGCTGCACCTGCTGGACGGGCTCAACATCGAGAAGATCGGCGCCATCTACGGGACGCACCGCTCCACGGTGGCGCGGTGGATCGCCCGCTCCCGCGAGAAGCTGCTGGAGGAGACGCGGCGCGCCATGGCCGGGCGCCTCCAGATCGGCCAGGACGAGCTGGAGAGCGTCATGGGACTGTTGGGAAGTCAGCTCGACGCCAGCATCCACCGCTACCTGAAAAGCCGGTGACGCGCGGCGGCACGGACCGCCAACCACGCGGAATCCGCGGGCCTCGAGGCCGAATGCGACAACTCAGGGGCTGGGCGAGTCTTCCGATCGCAGGGCCCGGGGCTTCTTGCCGACTCCGGGCTGGAAACGTACCGGAGCGCATGGTGCGCGGGTGAGGCGGGCTTCACCCCCTTCGACCGCGCCGTGCACCATGCGCTCGGTGTTTCCCCACCTGCTATGACCCCGGCGTGGGCCACCTCGAAGAGGACGCGCTCCTCGGGTTCGTCCAGCACGCGCTCTCGCCGGAGGCCCTCGCTGAAGCGGAGGCGCACCTGCGCACGTGCAGCGTGTGCCGGCGAGCGGTGGCGCTCCTGGCGGAGACCGAGGCCCACACCCCGGACCCGACGCCGTCCAGCGGCGGTCTCGCGCCGGCGCCGCAGAAGCGGGGGAGCGGGCTGCGGCCGGCGCGCAAGGGGAAGCAGATCGACCGCTACGTGGTGCTGGAGGTGCTGGGCGCCGGGTCGATGGGCATCGTCTACGCGGCGTTCGATCCGCAGCTGGACCGGAAGATCGCCTTGAAGATGCTGGCCGGCGAGTCCGGCGACCTGGCGAGGGACGCGGAGAAGCGGGCGCGGATGATGCGCGAGGCGCAGGCCATGGCCCGCCTCTCCCACCCCAACGTGGTGCACGTGCACGACGTGGGGACCTTCCAGGACCAGATCTTCGTGGCGATGGAGTTCATCCAGGGCCAGAGCCTGACGAGGTGGCTGGACTCGGAGAAGCGGAGCTGGCGCGACATCCTCAGCGTCTTCATCCGCGCCGGGCGGGGGCTCCAGGCGGCGCACGCGGCCGGGCTGGTCCATCGGGACTTCAAGCCGGACAACGTGATGGTGGGGAACGACGGGGTGGCGCGCGTGATGGACTTCGGGCTGGTGTCGTCGGTGGCCGCCAGCCCCACCGCGTGGGCCACGCCCGCGCCCATGCCCGCGGTGCGCGGCGGGGTGGCGGGGACGGACCCGGCCAAGCCCATCACCCGGAGCGGGGCGCTGCTGGGCACGCCCGCGTACATGGCGCCCGAGCAGTGGACGGGGAAGAAGATCGACCACCGCGCGGACCAGTTCTCGTTCTGCGTCTCGCTCTTCGAGGCGCTCTACGGGATCCGGCCCTTCGAGGGGAAGACGGCCTTCGAGCTCGCGGCGAACGAGTCGCAAGGGAGGATCCGCGACGTGCCGCCGGGGTCGCCGGTGCCGTTCTACATCCGGAGGGCGGTGGTGCGCGGACTGGCGGCGGAGCCGAAGCTCCGGCACGCGTCGATGCAGGAGCTGCTGCAGGTCCTGGAGCTGGGGTTGCGGGTGCCCAAGCGGCGGGTGCTGTTCGGGGCGGGGGCGGCGGCGCTGCTGGTGCTGGGTGGGGTGCTGGCTGGGCCGGCGCTGTGGCGGATGCGGGCGAAGGAGCGATGCGGGCAGGCGGGGGAGGTCTTCGGTGAGGTGTGGGACGAGACGAGGGCGCGCGCTCGGGCGGAGGTGTTCGCGGAGGCGGCGGGGACCACGGCCGGGGCGGAGGCGTGGGGACGCACGCAGCGCTTCATCGACCAGTTCCGGGAGCGGTGGGTCGCCTCGCGCGAGCGCGCCTGCCGCGACGCGGGCCCGGCCGCGCTGATGCGGGAGACGTGCCTGGATGGGCAACTGGACGCGCTGAGGGCGCTGGGGGTGGTGCTGGGGACGAAGGACGCGAAGGTGGTGCAGGGCGGGCCGATGGCGGCGGCCTCGCTGCCCAGCCCGGAGGATTGCGTGGAGGTGCGGCGCGTGGAGGGAGACGCGCCGGGCGCGCCTTCGCCGGAACAGCGCGAGCTGCGGAGGGCGTGCGCCACGGCTCGGGTGCACCTGGCGTTCGGGGACGTGGAGGGCGCGCGGCGCGTGGCGGACGAGGCCATGCAGCAGGTGATGGGGAACGACCGCGCGCTGAAGGCGGAGGTGCTCCTGGCGCAGGGGAGCGTGTCGGCCGCCAGCGGGGACGCGGGGCGGGCACGAGAGCGGTGGGAGGAGGCGATGGTGGTGGCGGAGGCGGCGGGGAACACGCAGGCGAGGGCGGAGGCGGCGGTCTCGCTGGCGGAGCTCTTGGCGGCGCGCGGGCCGGCGGACCGGGCGGAGTTCTTCGCCAGCATGGCGTCGGCGGCGCTCGAGCGGATGGGGGCAGGCGGGGCGCTGCGCGCGCGGCTGGACCTGGCGGCGGCGCGGCGGCTCCTGTCGCAGGGGAAGGCGGAGGCCGCGGCGACCTCCGCTCGGAGCGCGCTGGACGTCCTGACCCGGCTCCACGGGCAGGACCACCCGGCGCGGGCCGAGGCGATGGAGGCGCTGGGGGAAGCGGAGGCGCAGCGCGGGAGGCGGAAGGAGGCGCTGGCGCAGCACGTGGCGGCGGTGGGCGTGCTGGAGCGGGCGCTGGGTCCGGACGACCCGGCGCTGGCGGGGCCGCTCCTGGCGGAGTCGAAGGCGGAGCTGGCGCTGGGAGACGGCGCCGGGGCCGCGGCGCACTGCCGGAGGGCGGTGGCGTTGGGTGGCGCGGCGGACTGCGCGGCGATGGCGGGTGCGCCCCGGCCTTAGGGGTGCGGCTCTACACGCCGGCGCCTGACGCCCGGAGGAGCTGGAGGACGTCGCCGGCGCCGACCACGCGCGGGATCTTCACCTGGTTGATCGACGCGCCCTTCTCGATCAGCAGCGCCTTCACCCGCGCGAACGTCTCCGGCTTCACCGGATGAAGGACAGGCCTCCCCAGCTTCCCGGCCTCCCTCGCCGCCTCGTACCGGGGATTCGCCTTCCCGAGCGCCTGATCCAGGTCATCCGCGGCGGTCGCGCGCCCTACCAGCGCCGCCGGCTCCTTCACCTCGACGAAGAACACGTACCTGGCGGGCGCGGCATCCGCGTCCGCCTGCGTGGTGAAGTCGATCAGCGGCGTTCCCCACCGCTTCGCGGAGTCCATCACGGCGGCCAGCGCCGCCTGCTCCGACGTCTTCTCGCCGGAGAGGTTGAGGAGCTGACCGCGCCGGAAGAGGAACTCCACGACCGGCGTCCGATGGAGCCGCCCCACCACCTTCACCATGTCCCCCAGCCGGTACCGGTAGAACCCGGAACGGTTGGTGAGGACGACCTCGTAGTGCTCGCCGTCCTGTGCCTCCTCCAGCGTCACCGTCCTCGGCGCCGCGGAGTCCACCTCGCCGGCGGGCAGCAGCTCGAAGTAGCACGCGGACGGCACCATGGCGTAGCTGGTGTCCTCGGACTTCGTGGCGACGCCGATGACTCCCTCCGTCGATGCGTAGACGGACGAGAACAGCGGCACCCCTCCGAGGTACGGGCGCAGCTTCTGGGCGTAGACGGCGAAGCTTCCACCGGTGACGGTGTTGACGTACTCGAGCCGGGGCCAGAGCCTTCTGGCGATCCCGTCGTGCCCCCGCGCCAGCTCGTCCAGGAGCTGCCTGGCGCGCCCGGGATCCTTGCCGAGGGCCGCCTCCAGCCGCGCCCGCGACTCGCCGGAGAGGTTCAGCTCGTCGGACAGCTTCCCGGTCGCCAGCTCCTCCGCGAGCACCGGGCCGGCGCGCTCGAGCAGGTGGAAGAGGTCCATGATCGACGACGCGAACGTCGCGCTCAGGTAGCGGAGGTCGCGCTCCTTGAGCCCGAACAGCAGGTGGAGGTGGAGCACGGTGCGCTGGTCCAGCAGCACGAGCGCGTCCGGCGGCGTGGTCCACAGGTGCTTGCTCATGCGGATCATGGAGGCCATGCCGCTCGCCGTGGCCGGCCCATAGGTGATGCCCGCCTCGGTCTTGCCGCTGGTGCCGGCGCTCATCATCAGCACGCCGCGCCCTCGGGAGGCGGGGAGGGCGGCGTTCAGCATTCCCTGGGAGAGGAACACCATGCTCAGCGCGACCTGCCGCTGCGCGGTGCGCGTGATGGGGATCATCTTCTGCTTGCCGGTGGTCCCCGAGGAGAGCCCGAGGTGGTGGACGGGCTCCATGGTGAGCACGCCCTGCTCGCCCCTGGCGATCCGCGCCACGTAGGGCTCGTAGTCCGGGTACGAGGTGAGCGGGACGGAGGCGCGGTAGCCGTCCGGGGTCGAGAGCCGCGAGAAGCCGTACCGCCGTCCGTAGACGGTGCCCTCGTTCCGCCGGAGCAGCCCCATGAGGAGCGCGTCATTCACCGCCTGGGCGCGCCGGGTATCGAAGAGGAACTTCCCGCGGAAACGGGAGGCGCCCACGGAGAGCGCGACCCGCATGAGTGGACCGAGCACGCGTAGACCATAATGCCGGCATGCTCGGCTGGCCGAAGACCATGGCTGTGTGGGTGGTCACCTTCCTGTGCGCTTGCTCGACGGCCATTCCTGGGCTGCCGGTCCAGCAACGCCGTGTCTCTGCGCCGTCGGTGCTGGTCATCCGTCCGGGCGGATACAAGCCCGTGGACCTCAGCCGCGAGGAGCTCCAGCAAGGGATGCGGATGCTGTACGCCAACGGCCCGCTTCCTGGTCTGCCGAAGAACGGAAGACCGCGGTTCATCCTCGCTGGCGATGACCCGATGCAGCGGCTCAAGGCCGAGGGGTACCTCCGGTGGTGCCACCACATCACCGGCAAGCGGTTCGATTGCTGGGACGACCTGAACGCCTCAGGCGAGTTGGATGACGAAGGCGCCACCTTCGTAGCCCTGCACTTCGCGTTCGCTGAGGCACTGGAGGATGCGGCCTCCGCGGTCCGTTCCATGACCGCTGACCAGGTGCGCGCGATGTTGAGCGTGCTGTTCCTGGGGATGATCGTGGAACTGCTCTCTCCTGAGCCGGTCACGAAGATTCTGTTCATGGTCTCGATGAGCAACCTGATCGCCTTCGTGGGGGTGGACGTCTTCAACAATGTGGTGAAGGGCTTCATCTCCATGCTGGACGAACTGAAGCTCGCTCGGGACTTCGCGGGCGTCCGAGTGGCCGGCATCCACTACGGACAGCGCATGGGCCCAACGGTGGGGCGCATCGTGGTGATGGTCGCCACGTATGGCGTCGCCAAGTTCGCGGGGCTGTTCAAGGGAAGCGCCCTCGACCTCCCCGGAGGCTCGAGAGCTGCCGCGCTGGCGGAGGCACAAGGCTTCCGGATTCCCGAAATTGAAGGCACCCGCTCCCTCACGCTCGCGGCGAATGGGAGCGTGGTCATCGACCTCGGCGGCGCGGTGGCCATGTCCGCTGGTCCCAAGGCGGGAGCGTCCGGCGGACCCGGAGCGGGCAAGAGATTCTCTCCACAGACCAAGGACGCTGCTGAGTCCCACGCGGATGGGAAATGCGTGTTCTGTGGCAAGGAGACCACCGACGAACCAGGACCGAGCCAACGGAACACGGACCACGCTCAGCCCAAGTCGCGGGGAGGAAACAACACGATCGACAACGCTCAGAACACCTGTCGGACTTGTAATTTGGAGAAGGGCGCAAAGACCACGGAAGAGCACCTCCAAGGTGCCAAATGACGGCCGATCACCACCGTGCCGAAGGCGATCTCGTGAAGGTGCGGTTCCAGTTGGAGCCGGGGGCATGGCATGGCTCAGCGACCGAGACACTCTGGGCGGAACGCATCGACGAGCGCCGACTGCGACTTCGCAACGTGCCGTTCTACGCCTTCGGGGTGAGCGCAGAAGACGTCGTCTTTGCGCACCCTGCGGACGGGCTGTTCGAGTTCGAAAGTGTGTCGATCCGCGGCGGCCACTCCACCTACCGCGTCATGCTCAACAACGATGCCGAAGCCGGCCGAGTCGGGGAGTGGTGGGCGCGGCTGTCGGAGCTAGGATGCACTTTTGAGCAGGGATCTGGATGTCTCCGGGCGGTCGATGTCCCCCCGCAGGCCGACGTCCATGCCGTCTACTCGGTCCTGGAACAGGGCGAGCAAGGGGGAATCTGGGACTTTGAGGAAGGTCACTACGGAAATTAAATTTGAGGTATCATAAACACTGGCAAGATCGGCGCGATGACCGCTCTGGCCGCGCTAGCGTTCGATGCCAGCCACACCATCCACCAAGGAGACTGTTTGGGGTGGATGGACGCGCAACCACCCGACTCCATCCACGCAATTGTCACTGACCCACCGTATGGTCTGAAGGAGTACTCTGCGCGGGAGCAGGAGAAGCTCCGGCGAGACCGCGGCGGCGTCTGGCGGATTCCTCCGTCATTCGACGGCTCCAGGCGAAGTCCCCTGCCGCGCTTCACCGTGCTTACGGTCGATGACCTTGAGGCACTGGGACGATTCTTCGCAGACTTCGCTGTGCGCGCCTACCGCGTGCTCGTTCCCGGCGCCCACATGTTTATCGCCACGAACCCACTGCTTTCGCATGTCCTTTACCAAGCGCTAACGGGTGCTGGCTTCGAGAAGCGTGGGGAGATCATCCGCCTCGTGCAGACCCTCCGCGGTGGCGACCGTCCCAAAAACGCACACGAGGAGTTCGCCAACGTCACCGTGATGCCTCGCTCCTGTTGGGAGCCCTGGGGCCTGTTCCGCAAGCCCTGCGAAGGCCGCGTCCAAGACAACCTCCGCAAGTGGAAGACTGGCGGCCTCCGCCGCATCTCGGAGGATGCACCTTTCGTCGACGTTATCCGGTCTTCGCCCACCCACAAGAAGGAGCGCGCCATCGCGCCCCACCCGTCGCTCAAGCCGCAGGCTCTCATGCGCCAGCTCGTTCGCGCCGCGCTGCCGCTCGGTGAGGGCGTTGTCTTGGACCCGTTCATGGGCGCAGGTTCCACCATTGCCGCCGCCGTCGCGGTTGGCTACCGCAGCATCGGCATTGAACTGGACGCCACCCATTTCGACACCGCCACCCGTGCCATCCCGCTGCTTGCTACGCTCGGTGCATAACCGAGATCGGTTTCGACGGTGAGAATCTGGCGCTACAGGCACTTGCGTGGAACGCAACGCGGCCCGGGGTGATAGTCGGAGGTACGGCCATCGTGGCGGGACTCGCCGTGCCGGCCTCCCAACCTACAGGGGGTGGCCCGTGACGTGCTGTTCGACGAACTGGGTTTCAACGTCCCGTTGCCGCCGTGGAGCATCCCCCGAACAGGTATCATCCCAACACCCTTCGCTTGAGAGCGCTCGTCATCGAAGTGCATCTCCCGTAGAGTCCCGAGCATTCACCCTGCGATAGCACTAGGCAACCGACTCTTCATTTAGAGTCCGTGTCGATGTTACCCCGGCCGCAACGTCCAGATCGCTGACGGTCAAGCGGATCAACAGTCGCACGGAGTGAGTTGGGGTCCGCGTCCACGCCCGGAGGATGTCCGCCTCCGAGGTAGCGAACGAAATGGGCCCGTATGCTTCCTGGTAGACAGCATGAATGCGCCGCACCAACTCCTTGGCGTCGCTCAGCCTCAGGGCCGGCGTCTTCAAGCGCGTCATGTGGCGCAGATTCGAGACGAATTCACGAGCCTCCTCCGTCCAGTAGACCCAGCCCGAGGCCAGGCCCTGCCTCCAGTCCTGTTGAACCTGATCGAGAAACCGTGCCGTCACGAACAAGGTTAATAGGAAGTGTTGACTGAGATACAGCCGGCGCAGCGCATCGTAGCTACGCCTCCGTCCCCTGATGTCGTGCTGTAAGCAGACGTTTTCGGCCTCGTCCAAAAGGAGGGCGATTCCCCTTCCACCGACCGTCGCCACGTACTCCCCGGCCGACAATACTAAGTCGAGCGCCTTCCAGTGCTGGTAGCCTTGGTTCGGCATGGCGTAGCAATGTCCGAGCGCACGCAGCCAACCAGCCTCGTCCCAGCCCCCTAACGCCCATCGTAAGCCTTCCGCGAAGGGCGTGACCTTAGTATTGGCCCAGGCGTGGGTGCCGCCCGGAGACAGAATGCCAGCGTCCAGGGCGGCGCGCAGTCCACGCGCGCCCCCGAAGTCGACCGTTGTGAGCCACTGTGGCACAGTCAAGTGCAGGTGGGCCAGAGAGCCTTGGTAACGGCCAAGAGCGGTTGCTACATGCGGAATCTGGCGGCGCCGCATTTCATGGCGCAGCAGCGTTTTGATGTGTGTTTTCCCCGACCCCCAGTCGCCTTCTAAAAGTATCGGGCCGGGCGTCTGACCGCCCTGCAGGAAGGCGTCGAACGCGGCATTAAACTGGGCCTCGATCTCCTCGCTTCCGATCTTCATGCGAACCACTGACTCTGGACTGGCTACGCCGCTTCGCAGCGCGCGGACGATCCGTCGGGCAGAGGAGTCGCGGCTACTCACGCCTTAACCCTCATCTCTGTCTGACGTTCCTTCGTCATCTGCTCGTTCCTGGCAGCGATCTCCTGGGGCATGTCGGCCCCGAACTTGCCGTCTAAGATGTCAAGCAGGCACCGGCATAAGAGTCGCGGCCGGGCGATGCTGTAGCGACGTACCGTGATGGTCTTGACCAACTCCTTTAGCTGCCCATCCAAGTTGGGAGGCACGTCCTCCCCGCTCTTCCGGTACAGCGCCATGATGCGCTCTGCCAGTGCCGCGAGGTCGCCTTCGCCTAACTCGGTCGCGTCGAGGTCAATCACCGTACCGCGCAGATTAGGGGGACCACGCCGCGAGGTGGGAAGCTTGTCGACTCGGTCCTGGAGCGCTTTGTAACTGGGCAGCATCCTCGGGCTCTCGAACATCTCTGGCGTCGCGGCCACGAACAGGCACGTCGAGGGCGGTTCCAGAGCCGGATCCGTGTGATCGACCAACTCCCGAAGCGTCTGGAGTGCAATTTTCAATCGCTTCTCCGGAAGCGTGCCGATCAATTCGACCTCATCGAAGGAAAGCATCAGGCCCTTTTGCCCGCTCATCTTCGTCAGCAGAGCCAGGAGCCGGAGCAACTGATCGGCCGTCCCCGGTCCTAGCTGTTTCAGCTGGACTGCTCCAGCTCGCGTAGCCGGGCGGTGCGGGTTCGAACCGAAACGGGCGGGGTCGACCGCCAGTCTCTCAGATCCTCCACTCAGCCACTTGGCAATCTCATGGAGTCGAATTTCGTCACGCTCAAAGCGGGCCTCGAGGGTCGCACGTAGGGCTAAGGAGAAATCGTATTCGAGCGCCCTCCCGCGGCAGAATTTCGCGAGGCCCTCTCCGGCGCGCTCCAGGACATTCAAGGAAGTAGCACGGCTAGGATCATAGCCGTGGGACTTCAGGTGCGTAGCCATCGCCCGCTCTAGCAGAGTGTTCATCCCTCGGCTTGCGTCAGGAAACTCAACGGTGCGTGCCACCTCTCGCACCCACGTGTCGAACTTGTCCAACTCCACAGAGCCCTGCTTGAGGAGTACGTAAGCCGTGACCCATCCGTCGGCCCGGGCCGCCTCCTCGAGGCAGCGGAGGAACAGTGTCTTGCCGCCGCCGTAGGCGGCTCGGAGGAACCGCACCTCAAAGTCCTCATCTATTGCGGTGTCGTGCATCATCTTCCGCGCGGTATCGAACCAGGGTCCCTGCCCTACGAAGATCTGACTGGCGTACTGAGTGGGCGTGGCACCTGAGCGCAGTGAACGGAGGATTCGCCGCGCTTCCGACTCATCAACTTGGTCAATGTTCATGTTGGCTACCTGCGTAACCCAACGAGATACGGCCGACCTGTACTAGCCGTTCCTCGCCAGGGGAATAGACTTCCCAGGCGTCCTTTGCGACGACAGTGCTCCCAAACCTGATCTCCCGCCCGTCTGCGGTCCGTGTGCCAAGATGAAGCAAGCGGGCCAGTCGCGCCCGGAACGCGGGACGCGTTAACCGCACGAAATGGTCCGGGTTGAGCCCCTTCCAGAACGCCGACTTCTGAGAAGCAAAGACGGCAGCTCGGTAGACCGCCTCCAGCGGCTTCTCCACTCCGCCCGGGGCCGCGTCGTAAGCCGTTACCAGCAAGGCCATATATCTTTCAGGGTTGAAGTCCGTCGGCACCAATGCGCTGACCTCGCCAGCGATTACCTCCACCACCGAAGCTGCGTGAGGAGAAAGGCGGAGTGAAATCTCATCGATGCGCACTTCGTCGTCGGTTAGCTCAATTATCAGCCCTCGACCCACCAGGCGCCGGTTTGTGGAGCCGTCGATCGGCCATTCCTTGCGGCGGCAGGCCTCGGCCATCTGGTCCCAGAACTCAGCCCGCGCCCGCACGCATTCGTCCTCAACATGGCGCACCAAGTCCATCGGGGGAGCCAGCGGACGCAAGCCTGACGCTTCGAGCTTGCTGGCGGTACTGTGGAGGCGCGCTCGGGCCTCAAAGGGGTTCGCCGGGAGCTTCGAGCAGATGTCGATGACGTCCTTTGCCGTTCTTTCTGCCTGCTGCATTCTGGCCATCCATGCGGTGTGAAACTCATCAGACACGGTCGCCTCCTCGCCGCTCGGATCCATGGGAGCTAAGAAGCGAGGACAAGCCACCCCTGGAGACCACTGCGGTCCGCCCCAAGAAATCCGGCCGTCCGCCCTGCCGGATGACGTCGCCAGCGCCAGGATCTCGCTGCAGTGCGTCCAATAGTTCGTGGACCTGGCCAATCTCCAGCCGGCCATGGCCGCGCAGCGCCTCCAGCGAAGCGAGCGTCGCCCAGGTATGGACCTGGACCGGCCCCAGCTGCCGACGCGCCATCGGCAACACGCGATCCAGTACCTCGACCAGTTCCGCCTTCTGGAGCTCCTTTAGTGGTGCCGGTCCCATCCCACAGGTCGACACCTCGATCCAATGGTGGGTGAGGATCTCTGTTATCGACGCGTTCGAGGCGAGCCGGTAGGCCATGTCGTTCAGGCCAGGAGCCACCTCCCAGTCCCACCCCGTCCGCACGGCGCGCCGTTGCTCACCAGTTAAGTCTCGTCGGCCCGCGGGCTCCTTGACCAGCAAGCCTAGGTCGGTGAGCTGTTCGAAGCGGCAGATGGCGTTCATCTCCAGCAACCGGTTGCGTGGTTTCCTTCGTGAACCCTCCTCCCGAACGGCAGCCAGCGCCTCCGCCCGGCGGTCTGGCGACATGAACGCCGTACGGTCGAATTTCCACTTTCTGGCGATGCGCTCGAGGAGGTTGCGCAACTCAACGCGCAGTTGCACCGCCTCAATACCTGGCCCTTGAATACCGTCAGCGAAGGAGCCCAGGGCATCCAGCGTGACCAAGCAACTCTCCAGCACGCCAAGCCGTGTTCCTGGGGCACGCTGGCCCAAGCTGACGATCAGGTCCCGCAGCACCTGGTCGTGGACCAACAAGAGTTGGAGGAAGAAGGCCCGTTCGACTTCGGAGAGGATGAATGGGTTTTCTTTTCGTTCTTCCGATTGTTCCTTGCCAATGATGAGTAGGATGCGCGCCCATTCAGAGAGGCGGCCGTTGGCGGCGATGATTCCGCACATCTCGCCCCAGTTGACCAGGCGTCCGAGGTAAGGCTTGTAGAAGCCCACCTGCCAAGAGGGGATCTCAGTGCGCTGAAGCAACGCTTCCGGATCGAAAACAGCCCGTCGATTTCCCCGGCGTGCGCCGCGAGTGTTGTAGAGTTCTTCTAGCCGAGCGACGTACTGATCGTGGCCCCCGCGCACACCTTCGCCCGTTCTCGCCAAGACCTTCAGGAAGCCCAAGCGCTGCTGGTAATCGGTGTAGTAGTTGCAGAAACGGGGGATGAGCATGGCCGGTCCTCGTCAGAACGCCTGGCCACCGTGGGCGACGACCCGTGGCCGCATCTCGACCACGAAGGCGCGATGGACGTTCCCGTTCCCGCTGGAGACGATGGCCATCCCCACATCGAGGCTGCGCGTCAATTCTGCTAGGGGGACCACCGACTCGTTGACCTTAATTTTGAGGGGCTCCGCAGACTGGAGGAGACCCGCCACGGCCTCCAGATCCTCCGCCGTGGATAGTTTGTGGACGATTAGCGTGTCGATCTGGCTCTTAGCTCTTTCCGAGATGGCCCCTCGCGGCCGTTGGGTAGCCATCCAGATCGAGAGCCCGAAGTTTCGACCTTCGAGGACATAGGACTCGATTGCGCTCCGCGCGTGGCTATTTCCCGTCGCCGGCAGGATCATTTGGGCCTCGTCGATGGCTAGGATCGTCCGCGGTAACCCCGCAGGTCTATTGAGGGGGTGCGGATTGAAGGCGCGATCACGCTCCAGGTTGCTCGCCCGGCTCCGATCCGCCTTGAGCCGCCGGACGATGACGGCGGTGACCACGTTACGCATCTCTTCCGAGAGGCGGTTGAGGCATAAGATGCCCATTCGCCCCGGCTGGACCAGTTCCGTCACCGGGGTCCCGGAGGGCTGTTGGAAAAGCGGATCGCGAAGCCAGGACAGCAGGCGCTGCCGGACGGCTCGCAGAGTCTGCACTGTGTAGTTGGCCTGTATGTCCGTATCCTGCAAGCAATCGATGAGGTCCTGGAGGCCAAAGACCTCCTTGGCAGGAACGTCGGTGGCGCCTCGGGTGAACCCCAACCGGCTCACCTTGTCGTGGATTTCCCCAATCAGCATTCCTGCCGGGTCACTCACCAGGTTCGCGCCGTAGAGCAACGCGAAGTCCTCCGACGTGAGGTCGCAGACAGGAAGGTGGTATGCCCGGAAGACAGCAGGGTCCTCGGGTCGACCTCGTCCGGCGGGCATGTACACTGCGACATTGATGGGTTCGACCGCGACCTCTGGAAAACGCTCCAGGAGTTTGTATTGCTCCTGCATGTGGACCGAACCATCCTTCCGGACGGGGTAGATGGCGGTCCAATGCACATCCAGCGGGTCCAAGAGCAGGACACCCCGCCGGTTCGGGCTCTGCTTGGCAATGGTGCACGTGTCAGCGGCGGCGGCGAAGGCCTCCATAATCGAACCCAATCCGAATGACTTCCCACTCCCTCGTTTTCCGACCTCCAAGACGACGAAATTCCCATCGGCGTCAAACTTGACCGTCCGGCGGCGCCCGCTGTCGATGACCGCGCCAAGGTGGACGTACTGCTCACCCGGACCGCCGACGACGGGATCCCAGGTGATGCGCGGCTCGCATTCCACTCTAATCCTGGCCATGATCTTCCCCTGCCCTTCAGACCCCTTCGATCACCCTGCGTAGGACGTCATGGTCGATCAACTTCTTGTCAAGGGTCATCGCGCGACGAGCGCAGTGCTCAAGGCTCCCGATAATGGCTCGTGGAATATTCGTCAGCGTGCCTATTGAATGGTGGGCAATAAATTCTTCGAAGGCGGATTTTGTGAAAGGATACGTCTCCAGAGACTCGCCCTTCTCCTGCACAATCTTCTGCAATTCGGTGGGCGCCGGACTGCGCTTGACCACTGTGTCTAGCAGATCCTTGAGGAAGCTCTCGGCGCTCGGCTGCGCGAAATTCGCCGACTCATGAATATTGTTGCCACCGATAACTGAGCTTATTTCGTCCTCCCAGAGGATATTTGGAATATCGTCGCGATTCCGAGCGATGATAAAGAGGATCAATCCCACAGCTGGCCGGCGGAAGAGCTCGCGAATCGCGGAGAGCCAGATCCAGTAACGCTCTCCGCTGGCAATCGTCTGAAAGCGCTCTGCTTCGTCCACCAAGAAAATGAGGTTCTTTCCCTCTGCGATGAGGAGCATCTCCCCCAACGCGCCGATGTTGCGAGCTAATTGCCCCTCGTCCGTGAACTGCTCGGGTGCCTCGTGGGCGGCGTTCACCTTCCCACCGGGCTCGCCCCCAAGCCAGCCCAGAGTACTCCGGATCGAGGACTCCTTTCCCATCCCCAGTCCCTCCACCATCGCGTCGTAGATGTTCGTGTCTGCTTGGAGTACATCTTGGACGCGCTTCTCAAGCGTCGAGTCGTTTTCTGCCTTCGCGCGGTATTTGCCCACGAAGTCCTTGACTGTCTTCCAGGGAATCGACTTGAGGAGCGCCCCGAAGAACATGTGGAGCGGTGCCTTAGCCGACGGAAACGGCGGACAGTCCACGTAGATGGGCAGGATGGCCTGGTTGTCGACAGCGGTGACCACCAGATGGTGGGCTAGATGTGTCTTTCCACGACCGGCGTTGCCCCAAATGATCGCATGGTGACCCCGCTGCGAGTAGGCACACTCCCTCAAAGAAAGGGCCAGGTCGTCGCGCAGCTTGCGATCCTCGACACCACACAGGTGCTGCGCATGCTTCTGCGCGTCGACGATGAACGAACTGAACTCGTCCTTCAGGAAGAACCACTCCGACATCCGCTTCTGCATCGACGTTGTCCTTTCTCCTCCACCCGCTAGCTTCAGTTCAGCCGCCTCTGGAAGGCGCGCCGCCGCACCTCGCGGCTAGCCGCCCTCTCCCAATCTTCGATCGTCTCCAGCAGTTCCCGAAGCAACACGGCCTCGGCGTCGCCGCAGCCCAGGAAGGCGACCCCTTCGACCCAGCCGTACCACAGGCCGGTGGACTCATCGGTCAGCAGCGCCGCTTGGGCTTGAAGGTGGGGGACGATGACCACGGCCACATCGTGAGCCATCAACTGGGCCAAGGCGTCCTGCTTGTCCTTCTCCTCCGGCCAGCGGGTGAAGAATCGGACCCGCGTCCCGAGAGCGGCCGCCTGCATCATGCTCCGCGAGAACAACCCGGAGGGCTCGAAAGAGGGAACCGCCACCTCGAAGGCGGTGCCAAATCCAGCAACCGACCATTTGAGGATGTCGCTGAGTAGCTCGCCATCGTCGACCTTGATCATCGCGCACGCCACCTCGCGACCACTGAATTGCAACCAGCGGGCCTCCCATTCTGGCTCTGCAAGACCCCAGAACCACTGGGTTGGCGAAGCTCCTCGGATGTTCGGCCACTCACTTGGGAGTGCGTCGACCACTCGCTTTTGAGCGTCGGAGGTTTTCGAGGTCCTTCTTGACCTGAGCGCGCTTCCTCCCGCTGCTCCTGATGGCTTCATCGAAGCGGTGGGTGCGCTCGGTCAGTTGTTTATTGACCCTGCCTGCCCACTCGACGCTGTCTTGCCGCAACGCGGTGGCGAGCGGCACGGGCATGGAGAGATACCGCTTGAATCGGGCTAGATCGGCCTCTTCTTGGACAGCACCTTCCTGCGGCGCTTGGAGTTCATCGGTAATCTCAGCGACTGCCTCCTTGACCGAGGACCCGTCATAGACCTTCTGCACAATGGCCCGGAGCCCGCGCAACTCACTCAGTTGGCTCCAGTCCTGACTCGCGATCTCAGTGACCTCCGCGGTCGTCAGCGTCCTCGATTTGCTTAGCGCGAGGCGGTAGGAGCTTGCGATCGGGTCATCCGCCCCACTGAACAGTCCTTCCAACTCTGCCAGGGCTTCGCTTCGAGCTGTTTTGGAGCCCTCGACGACTGAGACAACGAGTCGCTGCCGAGCCTCAATTGGATACTCTGAGAGACTGGGCATCCGAAGACGATTGCTTATGATTCTTTGCTTGAAGTCCGGCCGCAGCCCATTGTTCCCGTCAAGCTCCCGCCAGGTAGCAAGCACGATGATGCCGCGAAAACAGAATTCGTAATCAGGATCTCCTTCCCCTTGCACACGTGCCACTCGCTCCCCGTTGAGCAGACGAAGCAGCTTCAATTGCACCCATTCAGGTGCATCGCCGATCTCGTCGAGGAGGACGACTCCTCCAGTGACGAGATTGATACGGCGCCGCTCCTTTTGTGCCTCCTGGATGAGGGCTTGGTGCGATTCACCGGAACCGGCCCGAGCGCCGGTCATGGTCTGCTCGAACAGCCCAATCCGCGGAGCTACGTCCGTTGCGCCCTTGGGTTTTAGGCCAAAGAGTTGGCTGTCGGCTAATGACGGGGTCAGGCCGGGCAGGGAAATGGAGCGGTACCAACCGATCTCGATGTCCCGCAACACCATCTTCGCAGCTCGATCCTCCCCCAGATTGAGCACCTCGGGGTCAACAGTGGCGATAGCGCGGGCGACGGCGAGGGCGCGCGCGGCGGTCGTCTTTCCTACGCCCGGTGGCCCCTGAAGAACGATCGCCACGGGCCCTCCCGGCCACGTTGCGACTCGCTCGAGGACAGCACGCACTCGCGCAAAGGGCTTCGTGCCCGGATACATGCTTTCGAGGAATCCGCGAACTTTCGACACAGACTCTTGAATTCCCACGACTTTGCACCGTCTTTCGCGCTTGGCCGCATCCGCAACGGAGACAACAGCTAAAGACCTGGGTTCTCCAAGGAGCCAAGTTATGCCAGAATCGGAGGTCCAGCAGAATAGGCTCCCTCGAATATGCCAATCACTAAGAACACCCCGAACCCATCCAGCTTCAACACCGGCAGAGCGCTTCCATATGAACTTCGCCTGAAGGATTTTGAGCTGGCTCTTCAGGACGTGTACGACTTCTTTTCTGACGTTAACCTCCTTCTCACCCGCAAGGGTCTTCACCGCCTGGACGACACACTTCGCCCCGCAATTATGTCCGGACTGCTATCAGACATGCTGGCAGCGAGCCTGGCGAAGCATTCTCGAACACTGGTCCAAAATAAGTACTTCAATGGCCACCCAGACCTAGTGGTGCAAGGCGTGTATCCGCGCAACAGCGTGAAGGCTGGCGCCCAGGGCTTGAAAATCAAGACCACTAGGAAGATGGGAGGTGCGGTCGACACCCACGGAGCGCGCGACCAGTGGATGTGCGTGTTTGTGTACAGCATCGACCGGGAGACCGAGCCCGCCGTGGATCGCAAGCCGATGACGTTTACCGAGATATACTTGGCTCAGGTCACCAGGGCTGACTTTCGGCGCAATTCACGAGGTGAATTGGGTACCCGAACGGCTACTCTCGACCGAAAGGGCATCGCGAAATTACGGAAGAACTGGGTGTATTTGCAAGAAGCCCCCAAAGCATCAGCAGAGCAAATGGACCTGCTTAGCCCCAAACGCATTTAGTCAACTGTCGCCGTTGGTCTTTCTGGCACCTCGAACCACGCTAGCTTCGGAATCGCTCTTTTGGCCAATCGGTAGTAAGTCTTGTCGCTTTCAACCCCCACACTCCGCAGCCCCAAGTTCGTCGCTGCCGCAATGGTCGAGCCCGCGCCCATGAAGGGGTCGAGGATTGTTCCCTGCCCAAGTGGTAAAGCTGCTCGTACGAGCTTTCGCATCAATTCTTGGGGCTTCAAGGAAGGGTGATCCCCTAGTTGTCGCTCAGAAGCTCTTGTCTGAGAGACACTGAGCAAATCCGCGAAGGGCTCCTTCTCGCTCGGCCTTTTAAGGGCTCCAACTCCATAGCGCCTTAAGTTGTCTACAACGCGTCCCTTGCATGGCTTTCTGAAGAGAAGCCAAGGCTCGAAGCACGATTTTGGGATGACTGACAAACCTCTGTAGTCTTTGTCGTCGGGCTTCGGCCGATCCCCTCCTCTCAGCGTCTTGACGATCCTGATAATCTGACCACGCGTCTCGAATCCAGCCATGCCGAACGCCTGTGCGACCAGATGTGACAGGAGGGGATGGCTCGCAATGAAGACATGCGCGCCAGGCACCAACACGCGGTGAAGCTCTGGCGCTAAGCGCAAGTGGAACGCCAGCACCCCGATGTGGTCATGTCCACTCAGGATCGTGAATCTTGGAACGGGCTGTCGGATTGCGCCATCTGATGCTTGTGGAAGTCGCCATACACCTCCGGGTCCTCGGCGACGTTTCCGCAATTCCTTTGCACTGTACTCAAGCGTGCTAAATGGAGGATCTGTGACTACGGCATGGAACGTGTTCGCCTTTTGGCGGGGCAACCACTCCAAGCAGTCATCAAGGTAGATGGAGTAACTTGAGTTGCGATAGACCTTTCTCACTTCTTCTCCGTAAAGAAAGGACCATTGTCCGCGAGAAGGGACTCGTGCCGACCCGTTCGACTATTCAGCCCCACTGAATAGCAACTCCTTGAACACAGTGCGGATCATTCCCTCAGTAGATCTTCGACGTCCGCGCCTGCCCCGTGTAGTCGAAGAACACCGTCTTCAGGTGGGTGAAGAACTCCGCCCCCTCCTCAGCCATCTCGCGCTCTCCGACGCCGGTGGACTTGATCCCACCGAACGGGAGCTGCGCCTCCCCGCCGACGGTCGGGTTGTTGATGTGCACCATCCCGACCTCCGACCGCTCGACGAACTTCATCGCCAGGTTCGCGTCCCGCGTGTACAGCGACGCGGTCAACCCGAACTCCACGCCGTTCGCCGCCGCCACCGCCTCCTCGAAGTCACCCACCTCCACCACGGCGATGACCGGCCCGAAGACCTCCTCCTGGTGGATGCGCATCCCCGGCTTCACCCCACTGAACACCGTGGGCGTCACGAAGTAGCCCTTGTCGTACGCGCCGCCGGTGAGCCGCTGCCCGCCGCACTGCAGCTTCGCCCCCTCCGACTGCGCCACCTCGATGTACTTGAGGTCCGTCTGGAGCTGGCCGTCATCCACCGCCGGCCCCATGTCGATGCCCGCCTCCAGCCCGTTCCCCACCTTGAGCGCCTTCGCCCCCGCCACCAGCCGCTCCGTCACCTTCGACGCGATGGCCTTGTGCAGGATGACGCGCGAGGTGGCGGTGCACCGTTGCCCCGTCGACCCGTACGCCCCGCCCAGGATGCCGCTCACCGCCAGGTCGAGGTCGCCGTCATCCATCACCACCACCGGATTCTTCCCCCCCATCTCGCAGGTGACCTTGATGCCGCGCCGGGCGCAGCGCTGGTTGAGCGCCAGGCCGATCTCGTTGGACCCGGTGAACGAGACCGCCTTCACCTCCGGGTGGTCGACCAGCGTGTTCCCCACCGCGCCGCCCGGCCCGGTGACCAGGTTGAACACGCCCTTGGGGAGCCCCGCGTCGTGCAGCACCTCGGCGATCAGCGTGGCGGTGCCGGGCGTGTTGGACGCCGGCTTGAGCACCACCGTGTTCCCGGTGACCAGCGCCGGCGCGCTCTTCCACGCGGGGATCGCGAACGGGAAGTTCCACGGCGTCACCAGGGCCACCACGCCCAGCGGCTGGCGGATGGTGAAGGTGAGCGTCTGCTTCATCTCCGACGGCAGCGTCTTGCCGTGGAGGCGGAAGCCCTCGCCCGCGTAGAACTCGAAGAGGTTGATGCCCTTCTGCACCTCGCCCTTGGCCTCGGCCAGGGTCTTGCCCTCCTCGCGGCAGAGGGTGCGGGCGATCTCGTCCAGCCGCTGGCGGAACAGCTCCACCGCCTTCCACAGCACCCGGCCGCGCGAGGGAGCGGGCGTGCCGGCCCACCCCGGGAAGGCGGCCCTGGCGGCGGCCACCGCGTCCTCGGCGTCCTTCTGCCCGCTCACCGGGAAGTGGCCGACGACGTCGTCCCGGTCGGCGGGGTTCCGGTTGGCGGCGAAGTTGCCGGTGGAGGGCGGCACCCACTCGCCCCCGATGAAGTTCCCGTACCGGTCCTGGTTGGCGTCGAGCTTGTGCATGCGGCGATCTACGCGCGGACGCGGGTCCATGGCTAGAGCGGCGGTCCGCAGCCTGACCAAAAGCCGCAACCGGGGATCCTCCCTACATTGGCCGCAGGAGGACTCCCGAAATGGCGCGTGGCGGCTGGAAGTGGTGGGCGCTGGCTGGCCTGGGTGGACTGTGGGCGCTCCGCCGAGCGCGCGCCGCGTCTCTCCGGGAGCGGGTCGTCCTGGTCACCGGCGGGTCGCGCGGGCTGGGGCTGCTGCTGGCCCGCGAATTCGGGCGCCGGGGCGCGCGGGTGGCCATCTGCGCCCGCGACGCCGCCGAGCTGGAGCGCGCCAGGAGCCTCCTCGCCGCGCAGGGCATCGCGGCGTTCACCGCCCCGTGCGACGTGTCCCAGCCGGGCCAGGTGGCCGACCTGGTGGCGCGGGTGGAGCGGGAGCTGGGGCCCATCGAGGTACTGGTGAACAACGCCGGCACCGCCGTCGTGGGCCCGGTGGAGGCGATGACCGCGGGGGACTTCGCCAGGTCCCTGGGCGTCCACTTCTGGGGGCCGCTGCACGCGACGCTGGCGGTCCTCCGCGGGATGCGCGCCCGGCGGTGGGGGCGCATCGTGAACATCTCCTCCATTGGCGGGAAGGTGGCCATCCCGCACCTGGCCCCCTACAGCGCCGGCAAGTTCGCGCTCACCGGCTTCTCACAGGGCCTCCGCGCCGAGCTGCACAAGGACGGCATCCGCGTCACCACCATCTGCCCCGGTCTGATGCGCACCGGGAGCCCGGCGCAGGCGGAGTTCGTCGGCCAGCCCGCCGCCGAGCACGCCTGGTTCAGCATCTCCGACGCGTTCCCGCTCTTCTCCATGAGCGCGGCGCGGGCGGCCCGGCAAATCGCCGCCGCCTGCGCGCGCGGGGACGCGGAGGTGATCCTCTCCTGGCAGGCCAAGCTGATCACCTGGGCCCACGGGCTGATGCCGGGGATGGTGTCCGACGCGCTGGGGGTGGTGAACCGGGCGCTGCCGGGCGCCGGCGCGTCGCCCCGGCGCGCGCGCGGGATGGAGGCGCCGTCGAAGTGGGCCCCGTCCCGGCTGACCACGCTGGGGGACCACGCCGCGGAGCAGAACAACGAGCTGCCGCCGGGGCTGCTCCCGCCCGGCATGGCGCACTGAGCCGCAGGGCCGCGGTGCCTCGAGCCATCAGCCGTGAGCCAACCCGCGTGAACCGCACGCCGCTCGCCAGCGCCGGGCGAGGCTCCCGCTGCGCCGCCTTCGGCAGTTGAAACAAACCGTTACGCAAGCAGCCGGGCGGGAGCGCGTACCGTTTTCAGCGGCGCCGCCCCGGCGGTGTCTATGGGCTGGGCCGGTGGTGCAGGAGCGTGTGCGATGACCGGAGCTCGGGGGCTGACGGCGGCGGCGCTGGCCATCCTGGTGGGTGGCGCGGTGTTCGCGGCGGTCCGGCCGACCTCCCGCGCCGCGCCGGGCCGCGTGGCGGTCCCTCCTCAAGGGGGCGGCGCGGTGGATGCCGCGCTCCAGACGCACTGGAAGGCGCAGGGGCTGACCCCGGCGGCGCCGGCGGATGACCTGGCGGTGCTGCGGCGGCTGACGCTGGCGCTCATGGGGACCGTCCCGTCACTGGAGGAGATCCGCCGCTTCGAGGCGGACGCCACCCCGGGCCGGCTGGACCGGTGGGCCGCAGCGCTCCTGGACGACCCCCGGTCCCACCGCTACCTCGCCGAGCGCCTGGCGCGGGTGTTCGCCGGCTCGCAGGCAGGGGCGTTCGTGGTGTACCGGCGCGACCTCCTGATGGACTGGTTGGCGGAGCGACTGGCCCGCCGGGAGCCCTTCGACGCCATGGTGCGCGAGCTGGTGTCGTCAGAGGGGCTGTGGACGGGGTCGCCGGAGGTGAACTTCATCACCGCGGCGGTGGTGGATGGGAAGGTGGACGAGGACCAGCTGGCGGCGCGGACGGCCCGAGCGTTCCTCGGCGTGCGGATGGATTGCGCGCAGTGCCACGACCACCCGTTCGCGGACTGGAAGCAGGCGCAGTTCAAGGGGCTGGCGGCATTCTATGGAGGGTTGAAGCCGTCGCCGCTCGGGCTGGAGCGGAAGCCGGGGGCCGAGCCACGCGTGCCCTTCGGGGCGGAGTGGATGCCGGAGCAGGGACGGCCCCGGGAGCGGTTGGCGGCGTGGCTGACGGACCCGAGGAACCCGCACTTCGCGCGCGCCACCGCGAACCGGGTGTGGGGGCTGATGTTCGGCAGGCCGTTCGTCGAGCCGGTGGATGACGTGCCGCCCGCCGGGACGAAGGGGGCGGAGGCGCTGGACCTGCTGGCGGACGACTTTGCTCGGACCGGGTACGACTGGCGGCGGCTGGTGCTGGCGGTGGCCTCGTCGAAGGCGTTCCGGGCGTCGTCGGAGCTGCCGGAGGGCGCGCCGCGCGCGGCAATGGAGAAGGCGTGGGCGGTGTTCCCGGTCACCCCGCTCCGCCCCGAGCAGCTCATCGGCGGGTTGCTCCAGGCGGGCTCGGTGCGGACCATCGACCGGGACTCGGACCTGGTGACGCGGGTGGTGCGGGCGCTGCGGGAGAAGAGCTTCGTCGCGGAGTACGGCGACCCCGGCGCGGACGAGCTGGCGGAGCGGCCGGCGACCATCGCGCAGGCGTTGCTGCGGATGAACAACAAGCTGCCGGACGAGGTGCTGGACCCGAACCCGTTCACGGCCACCGGGCGGATCGCGCTGATGGCGGGCGATGCGCCGCGGGCGCTGGAGGTGACCTGGCTGGCGCTGGTGACGCGGCGGCCCACGGAGGTGGAGCGGGAGAAGTTCCTGCCGTGGCTGGCGGAGGCGCGCGGAGGGGAGCGGGGGAAGGTGCTGGGGGACCTGGCGTGGGCGCTGTTCAACTCGGCGGAGTTCTCGTGGAACCACTGAGCTTCAGTCGGAGGTCGTTGCTGGCGGCCGCGGCGGCGGCGGCGGTGATGCCCCGGGGTGTGCTGGGCGCGGGGGCGAGGTCTGCCGCGAAGCCGAAGTCGCTGCTGGTCGTGTGGCTGGAGGGCGGGCCGAGCCAGTTGGAGACGTGGGACCCGCATCCGGGGACGGCGATTGGCGGGCAGGTGGGGGCGGTGAAGACGCGGATGCCGGGGCTGGAGATCGCGGACTTCTATCCGCGGATGGCGGAGCAGATGCACCGGCTGTCGGTGCTGCGGTCGGTGGTGTCCAAGGAGGGCGACCACGAGCGCGGGACGTACGCGGTGAAGACGGGGCACCGGCCGGAGGGCGCGACGATCCACCCCAGCCTGGGGGCGATCGTCTGCCACGAGGTGCCGGTGGCGGAGCGCGGGCTGCCGCCGCACGTGTCGCTGGGAAAGAGCCAGTGGCCGGCGCGGGGCGGGTTCCTGGGGCCCGGGCTGGACGCGTTCCGGATCGTCAATCCGGGGACGCTGGAGAACCTGGAGCCGCCGGCGAAGGTACAGGCGCGGGAGGAGCGGAGGCTGGAGGCGCTGAATGTGGTGGAGGCGGGGTTCGGGGCGGCGCCCGGGCGACACCGGGAGGCGGTGGATGGGGCGCTGGCGATGATGTCCAGCCCGAGGAGGCGGGCGTTCGTGCTGGACGACGAGCCGCGGGCGGTGCGCGCGGCGTACGGAGACCACCCGTTCGGGCGCGGGTGCCTGGTGGCGAGGCGGTTGCTGGAGGCGGGGGTGAGGGCGGTGGAGGTGACGTTGGGCGGGTTCGACAGCCATGCGGGCAACCATGAGGCCCATCGCGCGGCGGCGCAGGTACTGGATCCGGCGCTGTCGACGCTGGTGGCGGAGCTGGCGGAGCGGGACCTGTTGCGGTCGACCGTGGTGCTGGTGACCGGGGAGTTCGGGCGGACGCCGAAGATCAACGTGGCGGGCGGACGAGACCACTGGCCGCACGGGTTCTCGTGTCTCCTCGGCGGCGGGGGCATCGCGGGCGGACAGGTGATCGGCGAGACGGATCCCTCGGGCGCGAAGGAGGCGCCGGCGTCGGCGGTGCCCGTGGAGGACGTGGCGGCGACGGTGCTGGCGGCGCTGGGAGTGGACATGCACCTGGAGTTGGAGACACCCGAGGGCCGGCCCATCCCGGTCACCAAGGGCACGCCGATCCGGAGGCTGCTGTGAGCGCGGTGAATGAGTCTTCGGCGTTGCGCGCCTCATCGACACGTGCACCACGCGCGCGCCCGCATGGCTCACCAACACGCGCGCTCACCAGCGCGCACGCACGTGAGATGGAGCACACCATGCTCAGGAGAGGAGCGTGAGCGCGGCTGCCGAATCGCCACTCGGGCTCATTCCCGCCGTACAGACGGCGCGTGCTGGCTGGCTGCGTCGTACGGGCGCGCGCGTGCTCGCGGGCGCCCGATGGGGCGCGGGGCTGTTCGTGACCATCATCCTGCTCGCCGCCGCCGCGGCGGTGCCCGTCCTGAACATCGCGGTGCTCGGCTACTTGCTGGAGGTCGAAGGCCGCATCGCCCGCGGCGTCCCGCTCTCCGACGCCTTACCGTTCGTCCGCCGCGCGCCGCGGATCGGCCTGGCGCTGGCGCTGTGCTGGGCCTGGCTCCTCCCCGTCCGCTTCATCGCCACGCTCGCCGAGGACGCCGCCTGGATCTCCCCCGGCACCGCCGCCCAGTCCTGGACGACCTTCCTCCGCGCCGCCCTCGCCACCCTCGTCGCGCTCCACCTCTTCGCCGTCCTCGCCCGCGGCGCCCGAGCGCGCGACTTCTTCCGCCCCCTCGCCGGCGCCCGCTGGCTCCTCTCTGCCCTCCGCGGCCGCGCGGAGCTCCAGGGCCTCGACGCGCTCCGGGACGCCTGGGCGGACGTCCCCTGGCGCCAGCTCTTCTGGAAGGGCGGCGCCGGGCTCCTCGGCGCCACCGCCTGGCTGGCGCTCCCGGTCGGCCTCCTCTGGCTCTCCCGCACCGGCGCCCCCAAGCCCGCCGCGTTCCTCCCCGGCCTCCTCCTCTTGCTCCCCGTCCTCGCGTGGCTCCCGTTCGTCCAGGCGCGCTTCGCCGTCGAGGGGAACCCGCGCGCGTACCTCGACTGGCGCGCCGCCCGCCGCCTCACCGCCGCCGCCCCGCTCAGCGCCCTCGCCGCGCTCCTGGCGCTCTACGGGCTGTCCCTCCCCCTCTACCTCCTCACCATCGTCCTCCCGCCCCAGGACGCGATGTGGATCGCCACCCTCTGCTTCGTCTCCGCGCTCCTCCCGGGCCGCGTGGCGGTCGCGCTCGCCTACCGCCGCGCCTCACGCCTCGACCGACCCTCCCACCCGCTCCTCCGCTGGACCTGCCGCGCCCTCACCGCCGCGCTGATCCTCGCGGTGGCGGTGATGCTCTTCCTCGCCCCGCTCATCGACCACCGCGGCGCCGCCGGCCTCTTCTCCCAGCACGCCTTCGCGCTGCCGGTGCCGTTCTGAGAAGCTGGGCTTGCCGCCGGTTCACGCCTCGCTGGAGAGCGGGGGCGCTCCCGTGACCGCGCCTCTCGGCGACCTTCTGGGGTCCGCTCACTGCCCCGACAATGCGGCCTTCACCTCGGCCAGCTGCGGCGACTCCGCGAACGCCGACGCCACCAGCTTCAGCACCCCCGCCGCGTCCGGCCGCCGCCCCTCCGCGTCCAGCGTCCGCGCCAGCTCCAGCGCCGCCGACAGCCCGCCCGGACGCCCGGTGACGAACACCACCTTGTAGGGCGTCCCCGGCGGCGTGGGCGGCAGCGGCTGGATGCGCACCCCGCGCCGCTCGGTGGCCTTGAGCGCCACCAGCGCCGGCTTCCCGGACGCCACCACCGCCTCCGGCAGCGGCGGATTCTCCCCGGCGTGGCGCATCCCGGTGCGCCAGCGCTCGTATTCGGCGGCGTCCAGCACCGCCAGCTTCCCCTCCTCCGGGGGCACCACCACGGCCGCCACGGCCCCGTCCGGCGCGTCCTGCAGCGCGTAGAAGTCCGCCGTCGACATCAGGTCCTGCATCACCAGCGGCGCCTTCCACGCCACCGGCGCCCCGGTGAACCCGGAGGCCGTCTGCTCCGGCCGCACCATGGTCGCCGTCTGCAGCGAGTCGTCCGGCTCCACCTCCACCGCGCCCGCGCTCACCGGCTCCTCGGTTTGCCGCACCTCCAGCGTGTACTCCGCCCGCGAGCTCTCCCGCGGCGGCCGCGGCGCCTCGGTGAAGTGGTACCGCTCCTCCACCCGCACGAACAACCGCCCGGGGCCCACCGCCACCCCGTCCACGCGCTCGCCCTCGCCGCTGGGCGCGTCGTCCACGAACACCGTGGACCGCTGCTTCCCGGACGCGGCCACGTGGGTCAGCTCCATCACCAGGTTCAGGTCCGGCACCGCGCTCAGCTCCGCGGTCACCACCGCCGGCGCGTCCAGGTCCACCACGAACACGTCCCGGTCCGACACCTCGTCGCTGATGGGCGGACCGATGTGCCCGCGCACCGCCGTCCCCAGGGCGATCCGGTTGGCGCGCGACGGGTCGTCGTTGGGCTCCCGCTCCACCACCACCGTCTTCGCCGCCTGCCGCCGCCACAGCCCCGCGACGCCCAGCCCCGCCCCCGCCAGTACCAGCAGCACCGCCATGGGCGCCGCCGACCGCCGCACCTTCAGCCGCCGCTCGAAGCGGTCGAAGTCCGCGCGCCGGACCAGGTCCTGGCTCTCCTCCCCCTCCGCGGCCGTCTCCGCCGTCGCCTCGTGGACCGCGTGCAGCTTCTTCCCCGCCTCCTCCAGCGCGGCCCGCATCTCCTCCGCGCCCGCGAACCGCTTGTCGCGCTTCTTCTCCAGCGCCCGGGCGACGATCGCCTCCAGCTCCGGGCTGACCGGCTTGTCCTTCATCACCTCCGACAGCCGGGGCGCCTCGGCGCTCGCCAGGTGCTGGGTGACGATGTTCATGGGGTTGGGGCCCACGTACGGGCCGCGGCCGGAGACCAGCTCGAACAGCATCGCCCCCAGCGAGTAGAGGTCGCTCCTCGGGTCCAACTCTTCCCCGGACGCCTGCTCCGGCGACATGTACGTGGGCGTGCCCACGAAGTCGGTGACCCCGGTGATGTGCTTGCGGCTCTCGCCCTCCATCAGCTTGGCGATGCCGAAGTCCAGCACCTTCACCATGTCGTCCCCGCGCGACCGCCGCCCCTTCACCAGCATGCAGTTCGCCGGCTTGATGTCGCGGTGGATGATGCCCTCGTCGTGCGCCTCGGCGAGCGACGCCAGCACCTGGACGCCCACCTGGATGGCGCGCTCCTCGGTGAGCGGCCCGTGCGCGCGCAGCGTCCACGCCAGGTCCCGCCCGTTCAGGTACTCCATGGCGATGTAGAGCGACCCATCCTCCAGCTCGCCGAAGTCGAACACCTGGATGGTGTTGGGGTGGGACAGCTTGGAGACGATGCGCGCCTCCTGGTGGAACCGGGTCCGCACCCGCTTGTCCTTGAGCAGGTCCGGCCGCAGCACCTTGAGCGCCAGCACCTTGCCGATGCGGACGTGCTCCACCTTGTAGACCGCCCCCATCCCGCCCTCGCCCAGCTTCTCCTTGACGCGGTACCGGCCGTCGATCAGCTTCCCCTTCCACGGCACCGACAGCGTGTCCGAGGTGGGAGTGAGCCCGCGGAGGTCCTCGCCGCACGCCGGGCAGTAGTTCGGCGAGCCCTCCAGGGCCTTTCCGCACTTGGGGCAGCTGGGGAGCTGCTCTATCCGGGGCTCGGTGGAGGGCACGCGTTCAGGACCTGTGGCGGGCGCACGGTAGCGCCCCGGACGGCGCCTTCATAATCCGCTGGCCGCCCGCCCGGGCGACCGCTAGGTAGGCAGGCCCGTGAAGGTCTCCATCGTCATCCCCGTCTACAACGAGCTGCCCACCCTGGCGGAGCTGCTCCGGCGCGTGGTGCGCGTGGACATCGCCAAGGAGCTGGTGGTGGTGGACGACGGGTCCAGGGACGGCAGCCGGGAGCTGGTGGAGCAGCTGGGGGCGGAGGGGCTGAAGGCCCTCCCGGGCGCGCAGCCGAAGGGCGAGACGGAGGTGAAGGGCGTCCTCCAGCCGCAGAACCGCGGCAAGGGAGCCGCGCTCCACCGGGGCTTCGCGGAGGCGACCGGGGACATCGTGGTCATCCAGGACGCCGACCTGGAGTACGACCCGCAGGACATCCCCCGCCTGGTACAGCCCATCCTCGACGGGCACGCGGACGTGGTCTACGGCAGCCGCTTCATCGGCACGCCGCGCCGGGTCCTCTACTACTGGCACACGGTGCTGAACTATTGGCTGACCACGCTCTCCAACGTCACCACCGGCCTGAACCTCACCGACATGGAGACCTGCTACAAGGCCTTCCGGACCGGGGTGCTGCGCGGGCTGTCGCTGACCGAGGAGCGCTTCGGCTTCGAGCCGGAGGTGACCGCGGCGGTGGCCCGGACGGGCGCCCGCGTCTACGAGGTCCCCATCAGCTACCACGGCCGGACCTACGAGCAGGGCAAGAAGATCGGCTGGAAGGACGGCGTGCGAGCGCTCTACGTCATCGCCAAGCACGCGCTCCCGCGCCGGTAGACGCGGGAAGGAAGCCGGCGCGCGCGGCGTTCAGTCCCGGCGGTCGCGCCGTTCGGCGGCCGCTTTTTCGGCCATTTCCCTCGCGAAACTTCCTTCCGCTCCCGACGGCACGAGTGTTACGGTGCACCGCTCTTCAGCTCTCCCGCTTCCCTATTTTTCGTTCGCGCGTACCTCGATGTTCGACTGGCTTCACACCCTCTTCAGCCGCGATCTGGCGATCGACCTCGGCACAGCGAACACGCTGATCTACATCCGCGGCGTCGGCATCGTCTCCAACGAGCCCTCGGTGGTGGCCGTGCAGCAGGACACCCGCGGCGGCAAGAAGGTGCTGGCCGTGGGCAAGGAGGCGAAGGAGATGCTGGGCCGCACGCCCGGCAACATCGTCGCCATCCGGCCGATGAAGGACGGCGTCATCGCCGACTTCGAGATCACCGCGGCGATGCTGCGCTACTTCATCCAGAGCGCGCACAACCGCAAGACCCTGGTGAAGCCGCGCATCATCATCGGCATCCCCTCCGGCATCACGGAGGTGGAGCGGCGCGCGGTGCGCGAGGCGGCGGAGAACGCCGGGGCCCGCGAGGTCTACCTCATCGAACAGCCCATGGCGGCCGCCATCGGCGCCGGGCTGCCGGTGACCGAGCCGTCGGGGAACATGATCGTCGACATCGGCGGCGGCACCTCCGACGTGGCGGTCATCTCGCTGGCGGGTATCGTCTTCGCCAAGAGCGTCCGCATCGGCGGCGACAAGCTGGACGAGGCGATCATCCAGTACGTCAAGCGCAAGTACAACCTGCTCATCGGCGAGCGCACCGCCGAGCAGATCAAGATGGGCATCGGCACCGCGTACCCCACGGACGAGGTGATGACGATGGAGATCAAGGGGCGCGACCTGGTCGCCGGCGTGCCCCGGACGCTCACCGTCACGTCCGACGAGGTGCGCGACGCGCTGGCGGAGCCAGTGAACGGCATCGTCGAGGCGGTGAAGCTCACCCTGGAGCGCACCCCGCCGGAGCTGGCGGGCGACATCGCCGACCGGGGCATCGTGCTCGCCGGCGGCGGCGCGCTGCTCAAGAACCTGGACACCCTGCTCCGCGAGGAGACCGGCCTGCCCGTCTTCCTCGCCGAGGACCCGCTCTCCGCGGTGGTCATCGGCGCCGGCAAGGCGCTGGAGTCGCTGGATATCCTCCGGCAGGTCTGCCACCCGGTCTAGAAGCCGCGCTCGAGCCGGTTGGGTCTCGGCGCCACGCGGCCCGACCTCCACACCGGTCTTCTCTCTCTGTTCCAGCGCGCCCGCGGCGCGGCGACCCGGTGGCGAGCGGCCCGACCTCCCGCAGCAACTCTTCTCTCTCTGTTCCGGCGCGCCCGCGGCGCGGCGACCCGGTGGCACAGCAACGCTTCTCTTTGTTCCGACCCGGGGCCCGCGCGGCGACCGTTTGGTAGGCTGCCGGCCGTGCTCGCTCTGACGCTCTGTCTCCTCGCCGCGCCTCCCGCTCCCGCTGTCTACTGGGCCGACGCCCCCACCGCGGTGGCGCCCGGGCTGGTGCAGGCCCGCAAGCTGGCGGAGGACCTGCGCTTCGAGGAGGCGGTGGTGGAGTACCAGCGCTACCTGGGCGACACCTCGCGCCCCGCGCGCGAGCGCGCGCAAGCCCTGTTCGAGCTGGCCGTCCTCCACCAGGTGCTGGCGGACCAGGTGAGCGCGCTCAAGCGCGCGGTGGAGGCGCTGGAGCTCAACCCGTCCTTCCAGCTCCCGCCGGGGACGCCGGCGAAGCAGATGGCGCTGCTGGAGGCGGCCCAGAAGCAGCTCCGCTCGCGGGTGAAGGTGGACCTCGTCCCGCGCGAGGAGAACGAGCCGCCCTCGCGGGTGCGGGCGAAGATGTCGGACCCGGACCATCGCGCGCGGACCATGCTGCTGCGCCACGCGCTGGCCTCCGAGGGCCCGTACTGGGCGTCGCCGATGAATTGCCGGGGCGACCAGTGCGTGGGCGACCTGCCGCAGGGCGCCTCGTCGGCGTACACCGCCTGGTACTACGTGGAGGCCAACGACTCCGAGGGGAACACCCTGGCGAGGGCCGCGGGCCCGGACTCGCCGATGCAGGTGGTGGTGCAGATCGACAAGCCGTGGTTCACCAACCCGCTCGTCTGGGTCGGCGCCAGCGCGGTGCTGGTGGGCGCCGCGGGCGCGGTGTTCCTGGCGTCGCAGCCCGGGCGCTGAACGGCGCCGGTGCCCTGCTCAGGGGTGCCCCCTCGCGCGGCCCGATCTCGTCTCCGCCGCCCCGCGACGGCAGGGCGTCATGGGCCGGAGCCCGGCGAGCTCGCCTCTGGAGAAGGGTGCCGCGGGCGAAGCCCACGCGCTAATTGGTTTCCGACGAGCAGCGGTCGTTCTGGGCGTCGCCCTTCACGCGCGCCGTCTTGTCCGCGAGCACCTTCACCGAACAGGTCTGCTTCTTGTGCAGGTCCGGCCAGTTGATCTCCACCACGTACGGCCCGGAGTGCATCGTGGTGCTGATGGGCGCCTCGCCCAGCGACTTGCCGGAGACGGTGACCTGGCCGCCCTGCGGCACGGTGCCCACGCGGAGCTTCCCCTCGCCGCTGAAGACCTCCACCTCGGCGCCGCCGGAGGACTTCGGCCCCTCCGACTTCGGGGGCGCGCGCTTGTGCGCCCCTTCCCGCTCACCGCGGGCCTTGGTGGGCGTGAGGATCTGCGTCGGCGCCACCTCGGTGGGCGTGGCGGCCGGCGGGACCGGCGGGGGGACGGGCTTGGGCGCGACCGCGATCGGCCCGGGCGGCGGAGGCGGCGCCACCGGGGTGGGCCGGAGGGCGTAGGCGGCGGCCACCCCGGCTACCAGCACGGCGGCGCCGGCGGCGATCCAGGTGATGAACCGGCGGTCCCGCCGCGCCTTGGTCTCCATGGTGCGGCGGCGCGCCAGGTGCGTCCCCGAGTGGCGGGGCGCGTTGGGGATGGAGACCTCCCCGTCCCGCTCCTCCACGTAGCCCGCCAGCGACGCCTGGCCGATCTGGATTCCGGCGTCGTACGCCAGCGCCTCCAACTCCTCGCGCATCTCCTCGGCGCTCTGGTAGCGGTCCTCGCGGCGGACCTGCAGCGACTTGCCGACGATGGTGTAGAAGCCCTGGAGCAGGCCCGGCGCCACCGCCGACAGCGGTTTCCACTTCCCCGCCACCAGCGCCGAGTGCCGGTCGTGGTGGGTGTGGTGCTCCTCGAACGGGGTCACGCCCGCGGCCAGCTTGTAGAGCGTCACCCCCAGGGAGAAGAGGTCCGACCGCCCGTCGAGCGGCATCCCCACGGCCTGTTCGGGCGAGAAGTAGCCGGCCTTCCCCTTCGTCACGCCTACGTTGGTGAGGTTGCGGTTGGTGGCGGCCTTGGCGATGCCGAAGTCGATGAGCTTCAGCGTGCCGTTGGGGCTGAGGAGCAGGTTGTGGGGGGAGACGTCGCGGTGGACGAGGTTGAGCGACTCGCCGGTGGTGGAGCCGCCGACCTTGAGCGCGTGCACCGCCTCCAGCGCCGAACAGGTGAACGAGCCGATGGCGATGAGCGCCTCGTCGGTGAACTTGTGGCCGCGCTGGCCCAGCTCCTTGCTCACGATGGCCAGCGACTCGCCGGCCACCAGCTCCATCCCCATGTAGAGCAGGCCTTCCGCCTCGCCCACCTCGTAGATGTGGACGATGTTCGGGTGCGAGAGCGTGCAGGCGGTGCGCGCCTCGTCGAGGAACATCTCGCGGAAGTCCTCCGAGGCGGCGTACTCCGGGCGGATGACCTTCAGCGCGGCCGGCCGGTAGATGCCGGTGGTCAGCTCCTGCTCCGCCCGGTACACCTCGGCCATGCCGCCCTGGGCGACGAGCCGGACGATGCGAAAGCGCCCGACCTGTGTTCCGGGGTCAATCGGCACGTTGGGCGGAGGATAGCAGGCCCCCGAGCCGGGGACCGCCTCACCAGAGGACGTCCTGCTCCTCGGTCACGCCGGCCAGCCCGAGCGGGATGCGCCGGCCGCCCGCCTTGAAGCTCCCGGTAAAGGTACCTGCCGGCTGCACGAAGCGGCTCTTCACCAACTTCAGGTCCCGCTCCTCGCGGTGGACGAACACCGGGCGGAAGCGCAGCTCCAGCTCGTTGTCGGTGGTGGTGATGTGCCACTCGTCGAGCGGGTCGCGCTTGCTGTACGAGAAGCGCGCCCGTCCCAACGGGTACAGTCGAGGGCCGATCCAGAGGGCGTTCTCGTTCGCATGGTCCGAGCCTTCGTTGAAGCCCTCCACCAGGTTGAGACCGACCGGCGTCCCGTCGTCCAGGCGGCCGCAGGCCATGGCCCAGCGCCACGCGGTGTGCCGCGGGAGGTAGCCGTGGGTGTAGTCGATGCCTGCCACGCCGCCGTCCAGAGGGTAGCGGCGCCCGTTGGCCTGGAGCGACCCGAAGGCCAGGAGCCCCGCTTGCTTCTGCGTCACGTTGACGCCCGCGCCGCCGTCCGTGGGGGCGATGACGCTGAGCGCGGGCGCGCCGCCCACGGCGAGGATCTCCCCCTCCCAGCGCAGCGCGCGCTTGAGCAGCGGGATGTCCCAGACGTCGATGGCGGTGCGGTAGCGCTCCCCGTTGCCGGCGCGGGAGACACGGAAGGTGGCGTTGACGGTGGTGAAGTGCGCCTCGAAGCCCTGGCTGGGCTTGTTGCCCACGCCGGCCAGCGGGCCGGGGACGCCCAGGTAGCTGCGGTCCACCAGCGGGCGGCGTTCGCGCAGGTCCACCGCGAAGACGAAGGCGCTGGCCGTGTACGAGAGGTCGGCCACCAGGTACGCCGCGATGAGCTCCGGGGTGACCACCATCACGTACTGCCACTTCTTCTCCCGGAGGACGCGGAGCGGCCGCGCCAGGTGGTAGTCGCCGCCCAACCGGGTGAGGTCCACCTCGTCCAGCTCGCCCTGGTAGGTGCCGAAGGACGGCTGTCCGTTGGAGTCGTGAATGAGCCGCGGCGCGGGCTGGAGGGCGGGGGCCGGCGGCGCGAACAGCTCGGGCATCATCATGGGTGCCTCCGGGGCGGTGCCAACAGGGTAGGGATGCATCAGCGCCGCGTCGAGCCTCCCTGCCCGAATACGGCGCGCCAACCGTTCGTCCTCAACACACCATGACCCTCCAGAAAGCCTTTTGCTGCCTCGCCGTGGTCACCCTCGCCGTCTCCGGGTCCAGCTGCGCCGCCATCCAGGCGCTGCTGACCGGGTCGGTGAAGAAACCCACACTGACGTTCAAGAGCGCCTCGCTGGCGAACGTGTCGCTGGGCGACGCCACCATCAACCTCAACTACCGGCTGGACAATCCGAATCCCTTCGGCCTGTCGCTGGCGACCGTGCAGTACGAGCTCCTCGTCGAGGGCCACCAGGTGGTCGCCGGCCAGCCGCCGAACGGGCTGACCATCCCGGCCTCCGGGAGCGCGGACGTGGTGCTCCCCGCCAACGTGAAGTTCGCGGAGGTGGCGCCGGTGCTCGAGACCTTCCTCACCAAGGACGAGGCGGCCTACACCGCGAAGGGGGCTTTCGGCGTGGAGACGCCCATCGGCATCATCACCCTGCCCATCGAGCACTCCGGGACGTTCCCGGTGCCCAAGCTCCCCACCGTCGAGCTCCAGCCGCCCCAGCTGGCCGAGGTGACGCTCACCTCCGCGACGCTGCAACTGCCGCTGGTGGTCACCAACCGCAACGCCTTCCCGATCCCCATCAGCGGCGTCTCCGGCGCGGTGAGCGTGGGCGGCTCGCGGGTGGGCACGGTGAGCTCGCCGGACATCGGCGCCATCGGTCCCCAGTCGACCGTCCCGGTCATGCTCCCGGTGCGGCTGGACTTCGCCCAGGCTGCGACCGCCGTCATGGCCCTGCAGCGCCCGGGCGGCGCGATGGTGGTGTTTGACGCGGAAATCAGGTCCGGACCAGCCAAGTTCCCCGTCCACCTCCAGCAGAACGTTCGGGCTGGCCGCTGAAGGCCCGCGACCTCCAAAAAACGCTGGTGTCGCCTTGACTTGTCAAGGCACGTGTCTCGATCTGGGACATGGCCTGACCAGTCTGATCGATCTTCTGTAGATAAATTTCCAGGCCGAAACCGGACGCGGGGGTGCCCTGATAATGCGCTCACGCGACCTCAAGCCCACAATGTGGGATAATCGCCACCTGGAACCTTGTTCGTTTTGCCCCCTATGTCCGCTGACGCTCCCCACTCCGACGAGTTCACCATCCTCGCTCCGAAGCCGGCGTACTCGCGCTCCCTGATGGACCAGGACGCGGAGAGCTCGTCGCTCACGGATTCGCTCAAGGCGCTGTTCGCGCAGGCGGCGGCGGCGCGGCCGCGGCTGACGGCGGACCGGCGGGCGACCCCGCGGCTGCAGGTGGAGGTCATCTGCGTGGAGCGCTTCGAGGGGACGCGCTACCTTCGCACCACGTACGACCTGTCGACGTTCGGGCTGTCCACGCAGCGCGGGCACGTGCACCCGGTGGGGACGGAGCTGGACCTGGAGCTGCAGCTGCCGGACGAGAGCTCGCGGCCGCTGCTGCTGAGGGCGAAGGTGGTGGGCCTCGTGGGGCGGACCGGCGGGATGCGGATGGCGTTCAAGCACCCGTCGCGGGACGCCGTGCGCCGGCTGCACAAGTTCCTCTTCTCGCGGATGGAGGCGCAGGGCGAGGCCTGAGGGGCTGGGGTGTTGGAGGCGCCTTCGCCTTCTGCGATGCTCCGCCCGCGATGACGGCCTCAGAAGGAGCTGGCAGCGAGCGGCGCCGGGCCCAGCGAGTCCGGGTCTCGGTGTCAGTGGAGGTCCGGGACCAGCACGGGTTCTCCCTGCACTCGGTGAGCGACCTGTCGCCGGGCGGCGCGTTCTTCGATCGATCCATCCCCAACGCGGTGGGGTCGAAGGTGAAGGTGACGCTGCACCTGCCCGGCGAGACGCCCATCCAGTGCGAGGGTGAGGTGGTGAACGTGCCGGACCGGAAGAACTTCGGCATGGGCTTGAAGTTCTTCAACATGGCGGAGGCAGACCAGGCGCGGCTGACGGCGTTCACGGAAGGGCTGTCCGGGTCCGGGAACGTGAAGAAGGGTTAGGGCGGGCGGAGAGCGAAATCCCGGCACGTTCGTTACGTAAGCGAAGACGATGGCCTTCTGGGATCCAGTCACCGAGCGCCTGTCCTCGTTCGGCCGCGAGCTGAAGAAGCTCACGCCCGCAAACCTGCGCAAGCTGGCCAACACGCGGGTGAATGACCTCGTGTTGCGGGAGCTGACGCGGTCGAAGGAACGCGTGGGCGACCTGGAGCGGCGGTATCCCAGCGCGGACCAGCGGGAGAAGGCGCAGCGGCTGATCGACGGCAAGAAGGCGATCGCCGGGACGGTCGGTGGGGTGTCGGGCATGTTCGGGCTGGTGTCCATCCCCGCGGACCTGCTGGTGATGACGTACCTGCAGATCATCCTGCTGGTGGACATCGCCACCCTCTACAAGGCGAACCTCAAGAGCGACCGCGGGCGGACGGAGCTGATGGACGTGCTGGGCTACGCCAACGGCGTCGGCCCGTTCCAGCGCGCGGGACCGAAGATGCTGGGCAGCATCGCCGGGAAGCTGCTGGAGAAGGGCGGCCTGTCCTCCCTCGGCCGCGCGCTGCCCCTGGTGGCCGCGCCGATCACCGCCTACCTGAACAACCAGCACATCCAGGCAGTGGGGGAAGAGGCGGTCCGCTTCTACGAGGGCTTCGGCAAGGCGGAGAAGAAGTCCGAACGCCGCTCGCGGCCAGCGGCTCAGGCGTAGTCGAGGACGTGGCGGGCGGCGCGCTCGCCGGTCTCGATGGCGCCTTGGACGGTGCCGGGTTGGTCGAGGTGCGTGGCCTCGCCGGCGAAGAAGAGCGTGCCGTCCACCGGAGCCGCCAGCCCGGCGACTCCCCCTCCGATGACCACCGCGTCCAGCACCCTCAGAAGATGCTCACTTCGCGCGCGTCCAGTCCGGCCGGGTGACCACGGGGAGCTGGAGCGCCCGCTCGCGGTCGAGGTCCAGGTGGCCGATGTGCAGCGAGAGCGGCGCCTGCACCCACTTGTAGATGGACTGCAGGAACAGCCGGACGAACTTGTCCACGTACCCCTGCATCACCTCCACCCCGACCTCCGGGAACATCCCCCCGAGCGCGCTCACCAGCTCCGCCGGGGACAGCTTCTCCCCCGCGAAGAGGTGGAAGCACGCGTCGAGGACGGGGAAGGGCATCAGCTCCTCCTCCCCCAGCTGGTTGTGCTTCAGCTCCGGCCCCGGCGGCTTCGCCAGCACCAGGCGGATCCCCTCCAGCTTCATCGACTCCTGCAGGTAGTCCAAAAGGTACATCACCACCGTCTTGGGGACGTTCGCGATGACCGCCAGCGCGCCCATCAGGTCGCCGCCCACGGTGGTGTAGCCCACCGCCTTCTCGCTCATGTTCCCCGTCTGCAGGAACAGCCCGCCCGACGAGTTGGACCAGCTCCACATCCGCTCGGCGCGCAGCCGCGCTTGGATGTTCTGCTCCGTGAGCGGCGTCACCGGCACGCCCTCGCCCAGCATCGCCTTCACCGTCTCCAGCTCCCGGTCGAAAGCGTCGTCGATGGACACCACCTTGAAGGGGACGCCCAGCTCCGCGCAGACCGTCTCCGCCGCCTTCCTCGTCTCCGCCGACGAGTACCGGCTGGGCATGTAGAAGGCGCGGATCATCGACCCCGGGTCCGCCGGCCGCACCTTCTTCGCGTACCGGTGGGCGATGAGCAGCGTCAGCAGCGAGTCCCGCCCGCCCGACAGCGCGATGCCCAGGCAGCTGAACGCCCCCGTCTTCTCGAAGTAGTCGCCCACCCCCTGCGCCAGCGCGTCGAGGATGTCCTCGCAGAACACCTCCCGCGGCGAGCGCGCCGGCACGCTCGGCGGCAGGAAGAAGCTCCGCCCCGGCGGCACCGGGTAGGTCAGCGACGCCCGGTCCGTGGCGAAGTCCCCCACCTCCACCACCGCCACCGCGGGATTCCCCGCGCAGTACGCCTCCCGGTCCATCCGCCAGGTGGTGTTCTCCGACCGCAGCCGAGCCGTCCGGTCCAGGTCCAGCGTGGCGGCCGCGAACCCCTCCCGCCACCTCGGCGCGTCCAGAAGCCAGGTGCCGTTCTGGCTGATGAACCCGCCCCCGTCGAAGATCAGCCCGTCGTTGCTCCCCAGCGCGTTGCAGTACGCCAGCGCGCACTCGTGGTCCGCGGCGCGGGTGGAGATCAGCTCCTGCCGCGTCCGCAGCGCGCCCACCCGGAACGGCGAGGCGGAGACGTTCACCACCAGCTCCGCCCCGAAGTACGTCCGCCGGGCGATGGGCCCCTGCGAGCTCCAGAGGTCCTCGCAGACCTCCGCCGCCATCGTCCCGAAGTCGAACCGGAACAGCACGTCGCCGAACGGCACGCCCCGGTGCAGCTCCGACTGCCGCGGGTAGCCGCGGGCGAAGTTCCGGCCCTCGTAGAAGACGTTGTACGTGGGCAGCTTCTGCTTGGGCACCAGCCCGCGCACCTTCCCGCCCGCCACCACCGCCGCGCAGTTGAACCGCAGCCCACCCTGGTTGATGGCCACGCCGAGCACGAAGACCGTCCGCGCCCGAGCGGTGGCCTCGGCGAAGCGGAGGAGCTCCGCCCACTGGTTGTCCACGAACGCGTGCCACTGCACCAGGTCCTCGGGCGGATAGCCGCCGATGAGCTGTTCGTGGAAGGCGCCGGCCGTCACCCCGTCCGCCGCCATCCTCCCCGCCAGCGCGATCGCCCGGTCCGCGTTCGCCCGCAGCGCGCCCACGGTGCTGTTCACGTTCGCCAGCCCGACCTTGATGAGCCGCATCGCGCCCGGGACTCTAAGCCTCGCCCCCGCACCGCCGCAGGGAACCGACCCAGGGAACTCCTCAGGGCAAGAAGCTGATCTGATTCCCGGTGTTCACGATGCGGAACTGCGGCCGGCTGTCCCTCGGCCCGGCCACCAGCCCGCCCGGCACGATGATCCCGTTCAGCGAAGCGTGGATCACGCTCACCGCGCTGTTCGCGCTGGGGGGCCGCTCGTCCGAGAGACACGCGTTGATGGAGGTGAGCGGCAGCCGGACGCTGACCGCGGTGGCGTCCTGCCCGGCGGTGTAGGCCAGCGCCAGGGCGCCGTCGCCGGTGACCTTCAGCCCGTTCAACCCGTTGTCCTCCACCAGCGACGCGCGCACGGTGGTCGTCCCCGCGCCGATGTTGGCCCCGTTGCCGGTGTTCGTGCTGAGGGCGGAGTTGTCGATGACGTCCAGCACCGTCGGCGCCACCGCCGTCACCCGCACCCCGTCCCGCGCGTTCAGGCTCACCTGGGTCTTGTCCAGCTGCGCCTGCAGCGCGCCGTCCAGGGTGACGCCGTCCAGCCCGTTCTGCGTCACCGTCACCTGGGTGAGCGCCGCCGTCCCGGCCAGCACGTAGACCCCGCTCCCCCCGCTCCTGGAGATGGTCCCCCCGTTGACGTGGAGCTGGTTGACGACGCCGGTGACGTAGACGCCGGAGTTGGAGGCGAGCGCCGCCTGTCCATTCTGGTCCACGGTGAGGCCGCTGAGGGTGATGTCCCCGCGGCCGGAGATCGCCACGCCGGCGCCGGTGTTCCGCGTGATGCCCACGCCCGTCAGCGCCCCGCGCGAGGAGTCGGCGTACTCCACCCCCACCGCGTTGACGGCGAAGGTGGAGTTGGCGGCGGTCACGTACGCGCTCCCCATCGCCTTGAGCCCGGTGGCGCACCCGGTGACGGCGGAGGCGGTGACCTGGAGGTTGGCGGACGCGTAGGGGATGAGCCCCTCGGCGGTGCACCCGTTCACGCCCACGTCGGTCAGGATCACCAACCCCCGGCTGGCGATCACCCCGCGGTGGAACCCTGTCAAGGTCATCCCTTCCGCGGACCCGCCTCCGGCGAAGATCAGCGCCGCGGCGGGGCCCAGCAGCCCCGAGCCGTCCAGCTGCGTCACCGAGCTCCCGGCGCCCTTGAGGACCACCCCGTCCGGGACGTTGGCCGTGGGGGTGGTGGGCGGGGTGTTGTTCTCCGCCGGCCAGCGCTCGCCGTTTACCAGCGCGTAGGTCCCCGCGCCCAGCTCCACCGTGTCCCCGGTGGCGGACAGGCTGAGCGCCTTGGTCAGCGAGCGGAACGGGTGCTCCGGCGTCCCGCGCCCGACCTGGTCGTCGCCCTGGCCGCCGGCGCGGATGCTGGTGACCTCCACCACGGCCGACTGGGTGAGGATGGGCCGGTTGTCCGCGAGCGTGAGGAGGAGGTTGCGCGGCCCCGGCACCAACGCGTGGGGGATGAGCGCGTCGATGGTCACCCCGCCGTCCGGCTCGTTGGGGTGGACGGTTACACCCTGGAGATCTTCCAGGTTGGCGACCGTGACGTACTGTAATCCGCGACCGGTGACGATGAGGTGGATCGGCCCCAGGCCCTGCCGCACCTGGGTGCTGAACAGGTTCCCATCGATGATGACGCGCTCGATGGCGGGGGGCTCCTCGCCGCACGACGAGGCCACCACCGCCCACGCGCACAGCGCCGCCGCGACTGCCAGCCACCTCCGCATCCGCGCAGTGTAGACCGCCGGACGGAACGGAGGCGGAGGACTCCTCCTACTCCTGGGCCGGCCGCCGCTCCGCGGGCGAGCGCCGTCCCACCTCGTTGGTGGCCTGCGCCTGATCGGCGGCCCGCGACTTCCGCGCCTCCGCCCGCCGCTGCGCCTCGCGCTCCACCGCGTGGATGGTGCCCAGCGCACCGGACCTGTTCGCCAGGTCCGAGAGGAACCCCGGCATCCACGCGCCCGGGTCCACCGAGGCCCGGTAGACCACCTTCGACCGGTTCGGCCCGGCGTGCGTCACCGTCCAGCTCCCGTCGCAGATGGGGAGCCGCACCACGTTCGGCTTCGGCGGCAGCTTGTCGTTGGCGGCGTGCCACGCGTTGGCGAAATCGCCGTGGCCGTCCGGACCCGATCGCTGCCGGATGTGCATCCGCACCACGTAGTCCCGCGGCGTGATGAAGGGCGGCTCCAGCCGGGCGTACACGACCCGCGAGCCGTCCGGATGCGCCTCCAGCGTCTTCGCCTCCTTCACGTACGGCATGAAGCGCGGGTACGCGTCCCCGTCGAGGATGGCGCTCTCCAGGTCCTGGACCTCGGCCTCCAGCTCACCTTCGGCCCAGACCTCGCGCGCTCCCGTCCCCTTGATCTCCCGCACCCGCACCGTGATGGGGCCGCGGGCGACGACCTCCCAGCCCGCCTCCTCCTCCGCCACGGCCACGCCCGGCACCCCGGCCACCAGCGCCAGCGCCACCACCCACCCGGTTCCGACCGCCCACCCAGCTCTGGGCCCCATGCTGTTCCAGGGTAAGCATGACCCGCGCCAGCGGAACCCCGGCCACGGAGGTGTCGAAGATCAACCACGCCGCCCTGGCGCCGAAGCCAGATCCGGACGATCCGCCCCGCTCAGGACGGCATGGAGGAATTGGGGGGCGCCAGCTTCGCCATCAGCGCGCCCACCTCGCCCAGGACCAGCTCCAGCCGCCGGGAGATGGACTGCTCCTCCAGGATGCTCTGGCGCCGCTCCGGCTCCAGCACCAGCGCCGCGCCCAGCACGTCCGCCAGCGCGCCCCCGCTGTTCTGCGCCGCCAGCTGCACCAGCCCCTCGCCTGCCTCGGCCGGCAGGCGGTGACAGACCTCGAGGATCGCCTGCCTCAAAGGCTCCTCGCCGTCGCCGCGGTACGGCCCGTCCTCCACCACCTGCCCCAGCACCTCGCGGTAGAGCTTGCGGGGAGGCAGCTCCGCCAGGATGCGCACCCGCACCAGCCCCTGGAGCACGATGTTGAACTTCCCGTCCGAGAGCTGCTCGTGGGCCACGATGGTCCCCGCGCACGCCATCTCCTGCATCGGCGGCCTCGCCTGGGCGTCCTCCACCCAGCCAGGCTGGAGCTGGACCAGGGCCATCACCCGGTCGCCCGCCAGGCAGTCGCGCACCAGGGCCCGGTAGCGGGGCTCGAAGATGTGCAGGGGGATGGCGGTACCCGGAAAGAGCACCGCCTGCGGCAGTGGAAAGACCTTCAGCGCCCCGCAGGCGGCGCGCACCGAGTCGACCGGGTTCACCTGGCCTTCCAGGCTACTCCCAACCTGGGTGGTGGCGCGCGCGGGCCCGGCTGGGATAGTTGCTGGATCCACCATGCTCCAGTGGCTCCAGCAGCTGTACTCCTCCGAAGGCATCGCCGGCATCATCCAGGCCGGCGGCCTGGTGGCGCTCGTGGCGGTCATCTTCTCCGAGACGGGCCTGCTGCTCGGCTTCTTCCTGCCCGGCGACTCGCTCCTCATCACCGCCGGCGTCATCTCCAACCCGGCGCACCCGCAGCACGTGGCCTCGCTCCACCCGGTCACCCTCAACCTGGTGCTGGTGGTGGCGGCGGTGCTGGGGGACCAGACCGGCTTCTTCCTCGGGCGGCGCACCGGCAACGCCATCTGGTCCCGCCCGGACGGCCGCCTCTACAAGCGCAAGCACCTGGAGGCGGCCCACGCCTTCTACGAGCGCTGGGGCGGCTGGGCGGTGGTGGGCGCGCGCTTCATCCCCGTCCTGCGGACCTTCGTGCCCTTCGCCGCCGGCATCTCCCGCATGGAGTACCGGCTGTTCGTGTTCTGGAACATCGCCGGCGGGGTGGCGTGGATCACCTCGTTGCTCTGGGTGGGCTACTTCCTGGGACAGACCCCGCTCGCCAACCGGATCGACAAGCTGATCCTGGTGGTGGTGTTCGTGTCCCTGTTGCCCATCTTCATCGGCGCGGCCAGGAGGTGGCTGGCCGCCCGGAAGGCGGCCCCAGACCGTCCTACGGAGAGCCGGTAGCCGCGGACGGCGCGCCCTCGCCGCTGCCCTTCTGCAGCACCGCGAAGTTCAGGTTGGTGTACCCGGCGGTGGCGCAGCTGTAGAGGACGCGCTTCATCACCTTGAACTGCACGTCCTTGTTGGCCTGGATGTTCACGTCGCCCTTGAACGAGCCCTCCGTGTCCTTGGCCAGGGCGTGGAGGTCCTCGTACTGCTTCTTCATCTCCCGCAGCTTCTCCTCCAGCGCGGGGATGTTGAGGTACTCGTCCTTGGTGAGGTCGTCCACCCGGCCGATGGCGGTCCCCGAGACGACGATGTCCGTGTTGGACACCATCACCACCGGCGCCATCTCGATCTCGGTGACGTTGAACGCCTCCGGGAGCTGGATGTCGTGGCTCATCATCAGCACCTCGCCGGTCGCCGAGAAGTTGGCGATCAGGAAGAGCACGATGATGACGAACATGTCGACCAGCGGGGTGATCAGCAGGTCCGCGTAGATCTGCTTCTTGCCGTGGCTGCCGTGCCCGAACACCTTGGAATGGGACAGGCGCTTGCCCCACCGCTTGCCTGGGATCTCGATGGCCATCGCCGCTCCCTCCTCAACCCATGGCCGCGGCTACCGAGACTTGCGGTAGGCCGTCGCCTTTACATTCGTCGATGATGCGGACCAGGTCCTCGTAGCGGATGCCGTCCTCCGCCTGGAGGGTGATGGCCTGCGCGTCCGGAAGCTGGCCCTTGAGCTCCTTGAACTTGTCCCGCAGCTTGTCCAGCTCGATCTTGTTGTTCGGGCCGCGGGTCACCGGGATGGGGTCGAAGTTCTGCGTCCCTGCGGAGAGGCGCAGCTCCTTCTCGGTGATCAGCAGGGAGATGGGCGGTGTCTTGTCTTCCGGCGAGTTGGACGGCTCCGCGCTGGCCCCCGAGTTGGCCACCTGCAGCTTGCCGATCTGGGTCCAGACCGCGGTCATGATCAGGAAGCTGATGGTCACCGCCATCAGGTCGATGAAGGGGACCAGGTTGACAGCCATGTCGAGCGGCTTCTTGCCGCCCTTCCCGCTGTTACCCAGATCCATTCCGCCGGCCATGACATCC
>DASRBA010000258.1:0-30694 GCA_035637895.1 Myxococcaceae bacterium | reverse complement strand
CTCCACGTTCGGCGCCGGGCTCCTGGTGGAAAGGGCTCCCCTGGCGGGGCTGGTGGCCGCGTTCATCGCCAGCTGGTGGGGCGCGCGGCTCATCATCCAGTTCACGTACTTCGACCGCACCGCGGCGCCACCCGGACGGATCTACGCCCTCGGCGAGGTGGCCCTGGTCGCGTTGTTCGTGGCCCTGGCCTGCGTCTACGCCACCGTGGCCTACCGCGCCTTCACGCCGCCGTGACTCGGGCTCAGGCCCGCTGGCGCTCGAAGATCGCCCGCACCGCCTGCAGCGTGTCGGCCTCGGCGGCGGGCTTGTCCTCCCGGTAGCGCTTGACCCGGGCAAAGCGCAGCGCCAGGCCCGCGGGATAGCGGGGCGACTCCTGCACGTCGCTGAACGCCACCTCCACCACCAGCTCGGGCCGCACGTACACGATGTGCCCGCCGCGGCCGCGCTCCAGCGACAGCAGCTTCTCCGTCTGCCAGCGCAGCATCTCGTCGGTGAGGCCCTTGAACGTCTTGCCCAGCATCACGAACTGGCCGCTCTCCGCGTCGCGCGCACCGAGGTGCAGGTTCGACAGCCAGCCCTGGCGGCGGCCGCTGCCCCATTCCACCGCCAGCACCACCAGGTCCAGCGTGTGCGCCGGCTTGAGCTTGAGCCAGCTCGCCCCTCTCCGCCCCGCCTCGTAGAGCGACTCCGGCCCCTTCGCCAGCAGCCCCTCGTGCCCCTGCTGCACCGAGCGCGCGTAGAACGCCTCCGCCTCCTCGCCCGACTCCGTGACCAGCCGCGGCACCCGCGCCGCCTCCGGGACGACGGAGTCCAGCGCCCGCATCCGCTCCAGGTACGGCTGGTCCACCAGATCCGCCCCATCCAGGTGCAGCACGTCGAACGCGAACGGCGACAGCGGCAGCTCCCCGCGCGCCTGGTGGATGTCCAGCTTCCGCCCGAAGCGCCGCATCGTCACCTGGAACGGGTGCGGAGACCCATCCGGGCGGAGCGCGATGGCCTCCCCGTCGAGGACCAGCGACTGCGCCGGCAACCCGCGCGCCAGCTCCACCACCTCCGGCACCGCGGCGGTGACGTCGTTCCCCTCCCGAGAGAAGACCCGCACCTCGTCGCCCTCGCGGTGGACCTGGATCCGCGCCCCGTCCAGCTTCCACTCCAGCGCCGCGCGCCGCAGCGCCTCCATCGCCTCCTCCACGTCCGCCGCCGGCTGCGCGAGCATCGGCTGGAGCGGGCGGAAGAGCTGCAGCCGGTACCGCGACAGCCCAGCCTCGCCCTCCGCCAGCGCCGCGCGCGCCACCGACGGCGCGTCCCCGGAGAACATCAGCGCGCGCCGGACCGAGGAGGGCGGGACGCCGGCCGCCTGGGCGATGGCGTCCGCCATGATCCCCTCCAGCGCGCCCTGCCGGAGGTTGCTCACCACCAGCCGCGAGAGGAAGTCCTGCTCCTCCGCGGTGGCGCGCGAAAACAGGGCGCCGAGGAGTTGTTGCCGCTCGGTGTTCGAGCCGGAGCCCTTCGCCGCCGCCATCCGCGTGAACTGCTGGTCCACCTCGGTCAGCGTGAGCGAGACCCCCGTGGCGGCCGGCGTCTCGGCCATCCGGTGCACCGTCGCGTACCCGAGACCGATCTTCCGCTGCGGGAGCGCGCCGGAGAGGTACGCCACCGCGACGGCGATCTCCTCGGGCGTGGCCTTCCGCAGCAGCTCCGCCAGCAGCCGGACCTTCTCCAGCCGGGCGCGCGTGCCCCCGACCTTGTTCGACGCCGCGACCAGCTCCGCGAGCAGCATCATGGGGGCCGAGCTCGTCTCCTCCCCTTTCAGCCGCGCAGGAGCGCGAGCAATCGGTCCGGGTGCTCCAGCTCCGGCGAGTGGCCGGCGGTGGGAATCACCTCCACCTGCGCGTTCGGGGCGAGCGCCTTCACGCTCTCCGGAGGCGTGGGGCGGTGCGACCGGTCTCCGCCGCCCCAGAGGACGCGCACGGGCATCGGGAGCGGGCCGGATGCCGGTGGGCGGCTCCGCTCGAAACCCTGCATCAGCGACGCGAGCGGGAAGCGCCCGCCGTGCCCGAACGCCTCGGTGCACTCGGCGTGCATCGCGGCGCCGAACGCCCGGTCCGGGTACGCGAACCGGAACCACTGCCCCGCGACGTTGGTCTGCCGCGCCTTCATCAGCAGCTGCCCCATCACCGGGCGCCGCAGGGCCCGCCGGCCGTCCACCCGCTCCGCCCACTTGGCCATCTCGTCCCAGGAGGGCGTCTGCGGCAGCACCAGCCTGGAGATCCGCTCCGGCCGCATCCGCGCCAGCTCCAGCGCCACGAAGCCCCAGGCGCACGGGAACACCAGCGTGGGCTCGCGGCACTGGAGCGCGTCCAGCGCCCGCCCCGCCGCCTCCGCGAAGGCGCCCACGCTGAAGTCGAAGCCGCGCCGAGCGCGGGAGAACCCGAACCCGGGCATCTCCATCACCACCGCGCGGCGGTCCGCGGGCCAGCTCGCGAGGACCCGGTCGTGGTGCTCGATGCCCACCGGCGCATCCGGCGCGAAGACGACGGCGGGCGCGTCGGGCGGCCCCACCTCGCGCACGCGGAGCTCCGCGACGCCGATGTCCACGAACCGGATGCCGGGCCGGTGGCGCAACCCCCACGCTCGGGCCCGCCCGCTCAGCGCCGACCCGGTGTCCATCCAGAGCGCGTTCATGCCTTCAACCCTTACTCGATCACCACGCCTTCGACGAACGGTCCGATGGTGAGGTTGGCGACGCGCTCCGCCGCCGCCCGGTCCGTCAGCCGCGCGCCTCCGACGGTGATGTTCCTCAAGGTGAGGCCGCGGACGGCGTGGGTGGCGTCTGCGCCGCGGAACACCGGGACGTCGCCGTACATGGCCGGCGCGTCGGGCCGGAACTGGGCGTACCAGGTCCAGTTGCTCGCCGGCCGCTCGTAGAACGGCGCGTCGACGTTCTCGAAGGTGAGCCGCTCCACCGTGCCCAGCGCCTTCTTGCGCCCGCTCCGGACGCCGATGACCTGCTCCACGAGGTGCGTGACGCCCGGGCCGACGCGGATGTCGCGGAAGGCGATGCGCGCATACGCCGCGCCGTCGCGCACGACCACCGACATGGCGCGCCCAGTGTCGAAGACGTCGTTGTCGCGGAACTGGATGTCGCGGAAGTGGGCGGCCTGCGACTCCGTCCCGACCTTCATCGCCGCGTCCGTCGAAGAGAGGACGTTGCCGGTCACCTCGACCCGCTCCACGTCCGCCAGCAAGTCGCTGTTGTTCGTCGCCTTCACGCAGACCGCGTCGTCCTTGGTGTGGATGAACGAGCCGCGGACGGAGACGTCCTGCGAGGAGTCCACGTCCACGCCGTCCGTGTTCAGGTTGGCGCGGTCGTTCAGGATCTTCACGTTGTCGAGGTGGACGTCCCGCGCCGCCAGCACGTGCACCGTCCACGCCGCGGCGTCGCGCAGCAGCACGTCCTTGATGGAGATCCGCCGCCCGCGCCGGATCCGGATCAGGTTCGGGACGGCGTTGCGCTCGCGACGCAGATGGCTGCCGTTCCCGTCGATGGTGCCGCGGCCGATGATCCGCGCGGCCTCCGCTCCATCGAAGAGGATGAGGCGGGAGAAGGTCATCGTCTGACCCTGGTAGCGCTGGTCGGCGCTCTGGATGGACTCGTCGCTCCCCGTCTCGTGCCGCCCCGGGTCTTTCGGGTAGTCCGCCGGATCGCCCGAGCCCCGAAGCACCGCGCCTGACGCGAGGTAGAGCGTGACGCGGCTCCGCATCACCAGCGTGCCGGTGACGAACAGGCCGGCGGGGACCAGCACCGTCCCTCCGGAGGTCGCCGCGGCGTCGATGGTCTTCTGCAGGGCGGTGGTGCTCGGGGTCTTCCCGGTCGGATCGGCGCCGCGCTCCACCACGTCCAGGGCGTTCGGGCCCGGCACCTCCGTCTCCGGCGGGTCTGCGAAGAGGAACAGGCGCTGGTCCTGGTTCACCAGCACGGCCACGTTCGCGGGCCGGCGGAGGGTGAAGCGGATGGCGTTCCCTCCGGTGGTGAGGCCCTCCACCGCCGAGGCCGGGATGGCGCGGGCGGACCGCACCTTGCTCTTGAAGTGGATCTCCACCGGAGCCGGGGCGGCGGCCGCGAGGGTGAAGCGCGCGTAGCTGACGTCGTGGAATGCTTCGACCGCCAGGGGCCGCCCGGCGGCCGTGACCTCGAAGCGATCGCTCGGGGTTGTCAGCGCCATCATCACCACGCACCCCAGCAGGCCCATGACAGATCCCTCAGAGCAAGGGCGAGACGCGCAGTCCCGGCGCGATCACCTTGACCACGTGGAGCCCACCGCGCCGGCCCAGGTCCACCACGATCGCATCGCCTCGAAGGTGGGACAGCAGGTGGGTGACCGGGGCTCGAGCCGGCGCCTTCCGAGGTCGTGCGGCCCGGCATGCCCGGAGCAGCCTCGCCGCGCCGGAAGGGTCCATCGGCGCCACGTCCTCGCGCGCGCCGTGGATGTCGGTCAGGCGCGACTGCGCGGCCTCCTGCGCCGCCGCGCGCAAAGCCTCCGAGAAGCGCGGCCGGCACGCATAGCCCGCGGTGAGCGGGATGGGTCCCCCCTCGAGGTCGAACAGGAGCGCGCCGGCCAGCGGCACGCCCCGAGGCGGAGTGAGATCGAACGCGTACCACTCCAGCCCACGGCCGCCGAATGACTCCACCGGCGGCACCATCCGCCTCCGGACCATCGCTTCCGTCCACCCATCCGGCAGCTGCCCCCGCTCCAGCACCTCCAGCAGCGCGTGCCTCACCGCCCGCGCTCTCGTGACGTGCGCCGCGAGGCCGTTGGTCGTCCACCGCACCAGCGAAGGCCCCAGCTGCGGCCCATCCGCCGGCGGGCAGAACACCGCCTGCGCGGGGACCAACACGGCAGCCCTGCTCCGCAGCGACCTCCCCTCCACCCATCCCAGCCGCGTCCGCTCCGTGAACAGCTCCGGCGCCACCAGCTCGCCGCACGCGTCCGGGCCGACGAACCGGGCGCGCCCCTTCAGCTCCAGGACCGACGCGTACCGGAGCTGGAGCGGGTCGGGGTGCTCGGCGGCGTCCAGCTCCGCGGCCTCCGACAGCGCGCCCAGCGCCGCCTGCTCGAACGTCGAGCCCTTTCCATTGCACACCTGGAGCACGTGCCCCAGCGGCCGGACGGCGCAGGCGACCTCCACGCCCGACCGGTCCAGCCCGGTGAGCCGCGCCACCCGGGTGACGCCCAGCGCCCGCGCCCGGGCGCGCAGCCCCCGCACCACCTCCGCCGGCGACCTCACGTGCTGAAGCGCGGCAGGGACATCACCAGCGACTGCACGCCTTCGGCGAACGTCGGGTGGACGGCCTGCATGTCGACGATGGCGCGGACCGGGGCCCCGGCCTGCATCAGCGCCACGAAGATGTGGATCAGCTCCCCGGCCTCCACGCCCACGATCTGCGCGCCGAGGATGCGCTCCGTCTTCGGGTCCACCAGCAGGCGCAGCACGCCGGCCCGCTCGTCGATCTCGATCGCCCGGGCGATGTGCCGGAACGGATACGTGGCCAGCTCGTACGCGACGCCCTTCTTCTTCGCCTCCTTCTCCGTCAACCCCACGCCCGCGACCTGCGGATCGGTGAACACGGTCGACGGCACGAACCGCCCGGCGCGACCCCGCCCGTCACCCGTCTCCAGGAACTTCGCCAGCAACCGGTGGTCGTCCCACGAGTTGTGCGTGAACTGCGGCCCGCCGATACAGTCCCCCACCGCGTAGACGCCCTGCGCGCTGGTGCGGAAGTGGTCGTCCGCCTTGATGAAGCCCTTGTCGTCGAGCGCGATCCCCGCCGCGTCGCACCCCAGGTCCCCGGTGTTCGGCTGCCGTCCCACCGCCACCAGCACGTGCGACCCGCGCACCTGCTTGCCGCCCGAGAGCTTCACCACCACGCCGTCGCCGTCCTTCGCCACGCCCTCCACCGCCACCTTCTGCTCCAGCGCGATTCCTTCCAGGCCGAACACCCGCTCGATCTCCGCCGAGACCTCCGGGTCCTCGCGGGAGAGGAGGTGCTCGCCGCGGTCGACCACGGTCACCTGCGCGCCGAAGCGCCGGAACATCTGCGCGAACTCGCAGCCGATGTACCCGCCGCCCATCACCACCAGGTGCGAGGGGAGCTGCTTCAGCTCCATGATCGTCCGGTTGGTGAGGAATGGGACGCCGTCCAGCCCCGGCACCTTCGGCACCATTGGCCGGCACCCCACGTTCACCACCGTGGTCGTCCCGCGGAATCGATCGCCACCCGCCTCCACCACGCCCGGCGCGACGAACTTCGCGTGCCCGCGCACCACCCGCACCTTCGACAGCCCGCTCTCCACCCCGGACCGCCACTGCTCGACGATGCCGTCCTTCCGCGCCACCACCGCCGGGAAATCGACCCTCACCGCTCCCGCGTGCACCCCCAGCCGCGCCCCCGTCCTCGCCACGTGCGCGGCCCGCGCGCTGGCCACCATCGTCTTGGTGGGTGTGCAGCCCACATTGACGCACGTCCCGCCCAGGGCCCCGCGTTCGATCAGGGCGACCTTCTTCCCGGCCTCCGCCATCCGAGAGGCGAACGGCACCCCGGCCTGCCCGCTTCCGATCACGACGACATCGACGTCGGTCTCTGCCATGGGCGCAGCCTGCCGAATGTCAGTCCCCGCCGCCACAATGCGCGCCCGTTTCGTGTACGCAGCTCCGAGGGAGGGGAAACAATGGCCGCAGCCACGCTGCTCCGCCGCGGGGTGGAGCTGGGTTCCCTTGAGGAATTCGAGACCTGGGTCGAGACGCGGGGCGGTGGTTCGTGGTCGCGGCGGTGCCTGTTCGCCATGGGCCCACCGCTGGTGACGGTGAATCTCAAGGACGAGGGCCTGGGGGTCCGCCTCCCGGACGGCACGTGCTGGGATCTGGTCGTCCAGCGCTTCGCGTCCGGCGCCAACCGCGTGCACGTCACCAGCGCGCTGCTGGAGCCGCCGCCGCGCAACAACGAGACGACCGCCGCGGCGTAGCGGAGGCCGAAGTTTGCTCCGCTCGCCGGGGCGCTGCGCAACGACGAGAATGCGCGGGCGCCCGAAGGGCCAGCTTCGCTTCGCTCGCTGAGGCCCGCCTGTAGCTGCCGCGCCAACAGCGCGATCGCCATGGCGCGACAAACCGTCTTGTTAGTTCCGCTCCGCCGCCGCGCCGGCGTCCGTCGCCGCGCCCCCGACCACCTGTCCCGTGACGGCCGTCCCGCCCGAGCCGGACCCCACCTGCGCCATGGGCTTGGCCAGCTGCGCCGCCACCCGGTCCACCGCGTCCGCGGTCAACCCGGTGAGCTTCATCGCCGCGGCGCGGGCGCGGTCCGCCAGCGCCTTGTTCCCCAGCTTGGCGTTGGCCTCCAACAGGGCGAAGTGGATCTCCTCGTCGAACGGGTCCGCCGAGAGCGCCTCCAGGTACGCGGTCTTCGCCTTGTTCCAGTCCTGCCGCGCCAGGTAGATGCGCCCGAGGTGGACGTTGGTGTACGGCGACCCGGGGTGGACGCGCAGCGACCCCTCCAGCACCCGCTCCGCCTCCTCCGTCCTCCGCACCTCCAGCAGCGCCAGCGCGTACTTGTTGGAGACCGACTCGTACCTGTCGCCGACGATGCGGTAGGCCCTCCCGTACTCCTCGGCCGCGGCGCCGGCGCGACCCTTCTCGCGCAGCACCTCCCCCAGGTGCGCGAACTTCCGCCCGTCCTCCTCCTCCACCTCCCGGAAGTCGCCGAAGCCCACCTCCCGCTTCTTGTCCTCCTTCTTCTTCCCCGGCGCGTCCTCCTTGAGCACCACCTTCACGTCGGAGAGCGGGATCAGCTCCTTGGGGAACTGCTGCTTCTTCACGTGGGCCAGCCACGCCTTCTCGAACTGGTCGAACGTCCGCGACGTGGCCAGCTCCACCGCGCGCCGGTCCGTCTTCCCGCTCTTGAGCTGCTCGATGATGGTCTGCAAGCCCCGCGTCCCCTGCTCCTTGAAGATCAGGTCCACCGCGTAGAACACCTCGGCGAAGGCGGTGGCGGCGTCCTCGGCCGTCGGCAGCAACGCGATGGACGGGTGCATCTTCTCGAAGGGGATCAGCCGGTCCTTCTTCACCCGCATGCCCAGAAGCGCCAGCGTGGACGGGGACATCGCCAGGCCGGCGGACCCCCGCCACCGCGACTCCAGGTACTTGGCCAGCCCCTCGTGGAGCCAGATGGGCACCGTGTTCCGGCTCTTCTGGGAGACGACCAGGTGCGTGTACTCGTGGGCCAGCGTGTCCTGCCAGTCGTAGCCCTTCAGCACCGCCTTGGGCGAGGTCACCATCAGCTTGTTGAACTTGCAGATCGCGATGGTGCCGGTGGTGCGGATCTGGCTCAGCGTCAGGGTGGAGACCTTGGCCAGCTCGCGGGCGTCGTTCACCACCTCCACCCGCACCTTCCCCGCAGGCGCGTGCCCCAGGTCCGCCAGCAGCGCCAGCCGCTGCGCCTCCAGCGTCTCCAGCGCGTAGGGGGCCAGCACCTCGTCCTTGCCGGGCGGGTACTCGAAGATGAAGTGCGCGCTCTCCTTCTTCAGGTGCTTCTCCACCACCGCCTGCGTTTCCTTGGCCAGCCGGACGTAGGAGCCGGCGCGGTCCTGCACGCCGGCCTTCTCCAGAAGCTCGACGGCCTTCTGGTACTCGCCGCGCTCGAAGGCGATCCGCCCGCGGAAGTAGAGGGCGGCCTCGTCGTCCGCCTCGCCGTGGGCGGCCACCTCGTCCAGCGCCGCCTGGGCGCCGTCCACGTCCCACGCCTCCAGCGCCTGGTCCACCTGGTCCAGCCGCGACTTGAGCTTCTCCTCGCGGGCGTCGTCCGCGCGGGCCGGGCCCGCCACCAGCGCCGCCGCCGAGAGCGCCAGCGCCGCGCCCGCCCCTCTCCACCACCCGAGCGCGCGCCTCACTTCACCAGCTCCTCGTAGTAGCGCTTCACCTGCTCCTTGTACTTGTCGGGGGCGCCCTGCTTCATCGCCTCCAGCAGGTCGCGGCGGAACTCCTTGGGCGCCTGGTACTGCTCCTCGTCCGGGATCTCCACCTTCTCCCGCGAGGAGGTCCCGTCGCCTCTCCCCTGCCGCTGCCCCATGGACGCCATCGGCAGCGGGATGCCGCCGCGGCCGCGCCCCTGCTGCTGCTTGAGCTGGTCCTGGAACTGCTTGAGCTGCTCCAGCGCCTCGCGCTGCTGGGAGTAGCCGCGGCCCGGGTCGCGCTGGGCGAGCTGCTGGGCGGCGTCCCGCATCCGGTCGCCCACCCGCTGCATCTGGTCCATCGAGTCCTCGCCGAACAAGGGCGCCATCTGCTGCAGCTCGTCCATCTGCTGCCGCAGCCCCTGGGCCTGCTGCTGCATCTGCCGCTGCGACTGGTCCATCTGCCGCAGCTTCTGGCGGTCCTCCTCCGACATCATCTGGCCGGGCGGCGGGAAGAGCTGCTGCAGCTTGCGGTGGATGTCCCGCATCCGGTCCGCGTCCTGGGCCAGCTGTTCGGCCATCTGCCGCGAGCGCTGGCGCATCTGCGGCGGACGCTCGAACACCTCGTCCATCCGCTTCTGGTTCTCGCCGTGCTGGCGCAGCTCCTCGGAGGCCTGCATGCCCTGCTCGGCGGACTCGGCGGCGAGGTCGAAGTCCTCCACCTTGAGGGAGCTCTTCAGGTTCTCCAACTGGGACTGCACCTCCTCCAGCGGCTTGTCCGCGTTCACCGACAGCTCGGAGGACTGGACGTTCTTGTAGTCCTTGAGCAACTGGTCCGCCTCGCGCTGGAGCTGGTCCTTGAGCTGCTGGGCGCGGGCGCGCAGCCGCTCCTTCATCTGCTCCTTGTAGCGGTCGCGCATCTCGCGGGTGCGCTCGGCGAGCTTGTTCTCCTCGTCGGCGGTCTTCTGCACGTCGTTCATGAACTTGGAGAACTTGGCCGCCAGCTCCGGGTTCTGGTCCTGCCCGAAGTCGTCCCCCGCCTGGTCGAGGCTCTGCATCATCTTGTCCATCTGCATGGACAGCTCCTGCAGCTTCTTCATCGCCTCGTCCGTCTTGCCCTCGCGGACCAGCTTCTCCACCTCGTCCAGCGCGTCCCCGACGTCCTGGTCCTGCATCATCTCCTGCAGGGCCTCGGCGTTGAGGTGCTCGTCGCGGATCTGCGAGGCCAGCTCCGACATCTTCTGGGAGAGCTCCGCCATCCGCTGCCGCAGCTGGGCGATCTGCTGCATGACCTGGTCGCGCACCTGCGGGTCCTGGGTCTGCTTGTAGTTCTCCAGGAGCGAGGTCAGCTCGCGGCGCTCGCGGTTCAACTCGCGCGCCAGCTCGCGCAGCTCGTTGAGGCGCTCGCGGTCGATGAGCGACTCCAGGTACAGCACGTCGCGCTCCAGCTCCGAGATCTCCACCTCCGCGGTGCGGGACAGGCGCTTGCCGGCGGTGGCGTCGGGGACGCCGGTGCGCTGGTAGCGGAGGAAGAAGCGGCGCGCGTCGGTGGTGGACTGCACCTTGGGCGCGTAGGACTGGCCGATGTTGACCAGCGCGCTCCACAGCTCCTCCGGCGCGTCGCGCTGCTGGGAGATCTGCCGGCCCGCCTCCTGGGTGTCGGTGGCCAGCTGCTGTCCGGCGCGGTCCGTCTCCTGCCCGGCGAGCACCTTCTGCGGGTTCTTGGCCGAGTCCCGGTCCGGGCCCTCCATCCGGTCCGCCAGCTGCACCACCATCCGGTCCCACAGGCGCTGGGCGCGCTCCATGGCGGCGCGGCGGTGCTCGGAGGCGCTGTACACGCGGAGCACCTGGGTGTGCGAGGCCCCGCTCTTCTTGCCGGAGACCTCGTCGTTGTCGGTGGCGATGACCTGGTAGGAGACGCGGTCGCCCGGCGCCAGCTTCACCGCGCCCAGGTCCCACAGGTACTGCCCGCGCGTCCGGCGGCCCTCGTCGCGCTTGAGCGGGACGTGGACCTCCTTGGTGTTGCCGGGGAGGCGGTAGGTCAGCTCCAGGTTGGAGAGGCCGTAGTCGTCGGTGGCCTCGAACTTCACGGTCACCTTCTGGCCGGGGTCGACCTCCAGGTCCTCCGCGGGCGAGGTGATGGTGACGCGCGGCGGGGTGTCCGCCTCCACGTGGATGGGCGTGTCCGGGCCGCGGGCGATCTCCTCGCTGCCGCGGAAGAAGGCGATGGCGTAGGTGCCGGCCTTCTCCAGCACCAGGCTCCCTTCGAGGTCGCGCTTGCCGGTCACCTTGAGCGGGAGTCGCTTGCCGTCCACCAGCAACTCGGCGCGCTCCACCTCGCGGTCGGAGCGGGTCTTGAGGACGACCTCGGTACCGGCGGGGCCGGTGATCTCTCCCGAGGAGCCGGGGACGGTGCGGGGGAGGAGGCCGGTGTACGGCGGGTAGCGGTAGGTGAGCTCGAAGTCGCCGGTGATGGGTTCGCGTTCGGAGGCGAAGGCGGGGCGAGGGCGTTCGGCGGTGGCCAGCTTGAGGCCGGCGGTCCAGGTGGAGGACCAGATCAGCACCGCGAGGAGGGAGAGCGCGGTGGCGCCCCCCAGGACCTGCGCCGGGCGGCGGAGCGCGCGCGGGTCCACCACGGCGGAGGCAGGGACCGCCTTGGCGCGCTCGCTCACGTCGAGGAGGAAGCGGCGGGCGAGGGAGAGGGAGAAGGCCGGGTCCTGGCGGAGGTCGCCCTCCAGCTCCAGCGCGGAGAGCAGGTCGAGGGAGAGGCGGGGGACGCGCTCGGCGATGAGCCTGGCGGTCCGGCGCGCGTCGCCCACCCGCTGGATGGAGCGCCACACGCCGAACGCGCAGGCCACCGCGGCGGCGAGGAGCGGCGCGCCGTAGAGCAGGGCGCGGCCCAGCCCCGCCGAGGCGTGCGCGAGGAAGCCGCCGGCCGCCAGCGAGAGCGCCAGCGCGGCGGCCCCGTACAGCGCGCCGGTGAGCCATTCCTGCCGGCGCTGCTGCGCCTGGACGGAGGCGATCAGCCCGTGGAACGCTCCCGGGTCGGGCACTGGTTCCGCCTGGATGACCGGTGAGGCGGGGGCGGGCGGGAGCTGGGGACCAGGCGGCGTGAGGGGTGGTTCGATCACAAGGTCTCCGGCCTGCCGGGGCCTAACGAGGACCATGGCAGGCTATTCCCCGATCCTTAAGGACGAGGGGGGTCTCGCGCCATCCCCCCGGCAGTCCCCCTGCAGCCGCGCGGCACGTACACTGGTGGCGAGCATGGACTTGACCACGCCGTCCGGCGTCACGCGCCTCATCCTGGTGCGGCACGCGGAGCCAGCGGACAACCCGTCGGGCGCCCGGTACGGACGGGTCGACTGCGGGCTGTCGAGGCACGGCCTGGGGCAGGCGGAGGAGCTGGGGCGGTGGCTGCGGGCCGCGCCCATCGACCGCATCGTGGCCAGCCCGCGCGCGTATGCGCGGGAGACGGCGGCGCCACTGGCGCGGGCGCTGGGGTTGGCGGTGACGGAGGTGGAGGGGCTGCGGCCGCAGCGGCTGGGGGAGCTGGAGGGGCTGGGGTACGAGGACGCGGCGAGGCGCTACCCGGAGCTGCACGCGACCTGGCTGCGCCGGCCCACGGAGGTGGTGTTTCCGGGCGGGGAGTCGTTCGACCAGGTCCGGGAGCGGGTGCGGGCGGCGGTGGCGGCGCTGCGGGCGGAGGGGCCGCGGAGGACCATCGCCGTCGTCTCGCACGCGGTGGTCAACCGCATCATCCTGGCGGATGCGCTCCGGTTGTCGGACTTGGACGCGCTGCGGCTGGACCAGTCCTTCTGCGCGGTGAACGTGGTGGACCATGCGCCGGTGGGGGACGCGCCGCCGCTGGTCCGGCTGGTCAACGCGGTCCCGTGAGGCGGCGGGAGAACGGCCAGCGCTCCGGGACGCGGCGCTGGAAGGGCAGGAAGGCCGCGGCGAGAACGAGCCCGAAGAGGACGTGTTCGATGATCGCCATCCCGATCGGCGCCGAGCGCGCCATCGCCCCGAGGTGAACCATCGGCAGCAGCACGTAGTGCATGCCCAGCCACACCACGATGCCCCATGGCGCGCCGGCGGCGATGGTGACCGGGCGGGACAGCCCGAAGCAGATGACCGCGAAGAGCCAGCCCCAGCCGGCGGAGATGAGGAAGTGCAAGAACGCGCCGACCAGCACCGGGGCCGCGTCGAAGCCGGGCTGCATCGCGCGCTGGTGGAAGAACGGGGCAGAGGCGCCCTTGAAGACGGGCCACAGGTTCTGGCCCTTCAGCGCCGTGGTCGCCAGCAGGAGCGCCACCAGGAACAACCCGCCGACGATCCCGGCGATGACGCCGCCCCCGCTGACGCGCGCCAACTCCTGGCGCTCCACCGAATCGCTGGCCATGGACGTCCCTCCGGCGATGCCTCCCCTTCAAGGTTTGGACTGTTCGGTGGAGGGCAAGTGCGAGGCCGTACGGCCGGGTGCTCGGGTACCGACAAGGCGCGGCGCCACGGACTCGTGAGATCGCGGCGCCGCGCCTTGCCCAAAGGCCAGCCGGGTTCAGGCCTTCGCTCTCGAGACCGGAAGATTGCGTCCGGTCACGGCGACTGCCACTGGCCGTGGAGCGGTGCGAGTGTTCAGAGCCAGCCTTTGGAAGACCAGTCCTTCATGCTGACGTCGGCGAGCCGCTTCAGCTCCGCCAGCAGGACGCGGTCCGGGGGCGACTTGAAGTTGAAGCAGGCCAGGCCCTGCATCCGCTTCTTCAGCTCCGGCGAGATGCCCTTGGCCAGCGGGGGGTGCATGTAGAGCGAGGGCAGGTGGAGGCTCACGTAGGCTTTCCCCAGCCGCACCGAGCCGAAATACAGCGGATGTCCCTTGTGCTGCGGAAACGGGGACGGCTTCTTCCCCACCAGCGTGTGCTCTTTGGCGGTGTCCGCCTTCACCGCGAGCTTCCGCTGGTGCTTGGCGAAGACGGACTTGAGGCTGGTGAAGGCGCCGTCGAAGTCGGGCGCGGCGGTCTTACTTGGCTTGGGCTTGGGCTTGGTCGGCATCCAGGTCCTCCAGGTCGTGGTGCGGCTCTCCGGTTTCGGGCGACATGGACCAGACGTCCATCGCCGGATCCTCGTCCAGGTTCGCGGAGCACGTGGCGGTGCCGGTCGGGGCGATGGCGTACGCGTAGGGATCGCCGGGCTGCGGGTGCACCCCGAGCTGCGCGAGGTCCGCGCTGAACGCGCCGTGGTCCTGGTGCCAGCGCCGCTCGGCGTCGGCGATCTGCCGCAGCGTCTGCCGGCACTGTTCCTGGAGGAGGCGCGCGCGGGCTTGAGCGAGGCGCGGCCGGGCGATGGACATCCAGACGGGGAACATCACCAGCGGGACGATCATCCCCACCACCGCCATCCGCGTCCCCTCCATCCCGGGCGTGCGCCGGATGGAGAGCACCGCCAGCCCGCCCAGGATGAACGCCACCGGGGCCAGGCACGGCAGGAACGCGGCCAGCAGGCCGACGACGAGCGTCGCCAGCGCCAGGCTGGACCGCGGTCTGGAAGGGGAGCTCACGGGGCCGCACCATAGCGGCCCCGCTGCCCAGCGCCCTCTACTTCGCCGGCGCCGCCGACCTCCCTTGCGCGGAGAGCCGCTCCACCTTGAGCGTGGTGGCGCCGGTGAGCGTGAGGTGCGGCTTGAGCCGGTCGAACCGCTTCTTGCCGAACCCCTTCACCTTCACCAGCTCCTCCACCCGGGTGAACGGCGTCTTCGCCCGGTAGTCGATGATCGCCTTGGCCGCCTTCTCCCCCACGCCGGGCAGCTGGTCGAGCTGGGCCGCGGTGGCCGTCGCCAGGTTCAGCGACCCGCTCACCTTCACGGCCACCCGCCCCTTCGCCATCGCCCCCGCCGGCAGCGCGAGCGCCGCCACCATCACCAGCAACCTTGCCGCGCTCACTGGGCACCTCCCGCCGCGGCCATCGCCGGCGCCGCGACCGAGTCGTCCGGAGGCGGCCCTGCTGGCGCCTGCCGCTCCGCCACCGACTCCCGGCAGTGCAGCTTCCCGTCGATGGGCAGCGCGTCCAGCCACACGTTCAGCGACTCGTCCTTGTTGACGAACGCGGTTCCGATCCGCACCCAGACCGCCCCCCGCCGATCGGAGCTCTTGATCGAGAACACCGTCAGCTTCTTCCCTGGAATCAACATCCACCCTCCCTCGTCTCGTGACGGCGCTCCCGGAATCCCCGAGCGCCGCGGAGCCCCAGAGCACCAGGCGTGCCACCGGGACTCCCCCGAAGAGGCGCCCGGGATCCGTCCGCGCGCGCTGATCCGTCCCCGAGACGAGACGGGCGAGCGCGCTCCAGGCGGCTCTTGCGCCGTGAAAAAAGCGCTATGGTGGGCGACCCCGATGGGCGAGCGACTGAACCGACTGCTCGATTCGCCAGCGAACCGCGCCGCCTTCACCCACTCTCCGGCGCCGGTGCTCGTCTGGGAGGCCGCGCCGCGCGAGCGCACCTCGCCGGAGCTGCTCTGGGTGACCAACCCGAAGATCCGGATCGACCGCCCGTCCAACGACCCGCTGGTCTACCGCGTGGAGAAGTCCTCCAAGCAGAACGCCTTCGGCCTGGGCATCACGCTGGGCCGCGCGGCCAACAACGACATCGTGGTGGACGACCCCTCCGTCTCGCGCTTCCACGCGTACCTCCAGCTCGATCCCCAGAGCCACGTCTGGCACCTGGTGGACGCGGAGAGCTCCACCGGCACCTTCGTCGGCGGCGAGCGCCTCGCCCCGCGCCGCCCGGCGCCGCTGGCGGACCGCGCCACCTTCACGGTGGGCCATGTCGAGCTGCGCTTCCTCACGCCCGACTCGTTCGAGAGCTTCCTGCGCACCTGGACGCGCACGACGCCGCCTCGCGGCTCCTGACGGCGCTGGACGCCGCACGGGGCCGGAGGTACAAGCTCCCCCGCCCCTCGGTGCCCATGTCGGGCCGAAAGAGGGAAGCCGGTGTGAAGCCGGCGCGGTCTCGCCACTGTAACCGGGCGGTCCCGACGGTCGGGACCTCACGGGGCCTCCAGCGGTCGCCACTCCGGACGTGCAGCACCGGGGGAAGGCGGGAGGCGCCATCGGCCCGCGGGCGTCGGTTCGCCTGCCTCGAGCGCCGGGTCCGGAAGCCAGGAGACCTGCCTTGGGGCGCGGCGGAAGCCGCACGGCCTTCTCTCTTCGAAGAGAGAGCGGAAGGCGGAGATGGACGCTGCCCTCGGCGCGCTCTGCGCCCTCCTGCTCACCGCCGCCCCCACGGCCCCCCAGGACGCGCCCACCGCGCTGCCGCCGGTGGACGTCCCCGCCCCGCCGGAGCCCGCGCCGCCCGCGCCCGACGCCGCCGCCCGCCGCGACCCGTCCGGTTCGGTGACGGTCATCCCGGTCTCCGACCGCCCTGCCCAGGCGCGCGACGCCGCGGAGCTCCTCGCGCAGGCGCCCGGCGTGCTGGTGCAGGACCTGGGCGGGCTGGGGCAGACCAAGTCGCTCTCCATCCGGGGCGCGCCCAGCGGCGGCGTGCTGGTGCTCCTCGACGGCATCCCGCTCAACGGCGCCGGCGGCATCGCCGAGCTGTCCCGCGTCCCGCTCGCGCTGGCCGACTCGCTGGAGGTGCTGCGCGGCGGCGCGGGGGCGCGCTACGGCTCGGGTGGGCTGGGGGGCGTGGTGAACGTGCTCACCCCCGACCCGCATTCGGGCGCCGCCGTTCGCGGTGAGATGGAGGGCGGCAGCTTCGGCACCGCGCTCGCCCAGCTCTCCGCGGAGGGGCCGCTCCTCGGCGGCGCGGGCCTGGTGCTCCTCCACGGCGGCACCACCCGCGGCGACTTCACCTTCCTGTTCGACCCCACGCCGCAGCTCCCGGATGACCCGCTCGTCGCGGAGCTCCGCGCGAACAACGGCGCGCGCTGGGGCGGGGCGCTGCTCAAGTACCGCCGCGACGTCGCCGGCTGGGCCACCTCCACGCTGCTGGAGCTCTCCGCCGACCGCCGCGGGCTGGCCGGCACGGTGGACTATCCGACCCCCGACGCTCGCGAGGACGGCCGCCGCCTCGCCGCCGGCGCGCGCGCCGAGCACCCCCTCGGGGACTCCGGGACCATCGCCCTCCGCGCCTTCTACAAGGACGACGACTCCGCCTTCACCGGCGGCTACTTCGGGACGCTGCAGGACCAGCACCTCCGCGCGGGCGGGCTCTCCGCGGACGCGACGTGGCTCCTCGGTGGCTCGCACGCGTTCTCCGGGACGGTGGAGCTGGGGGGGGAGGCCCTCGAGGATTCCACCGGCATCAACCCCGCATGGGGGAAGGCGGCGGCGATGGCGATGGACGAGGTGCTGCTCCCCGGCGGGCGCGTGGTGCTGGCGCCGTCGCTGCGCGTGGAGCGGATCGGCGCCTTCGCCACCCTCTCGCCCAAGCTGGGGTTGACGGCGACGCTCCCCTGGGCGCTGGAGCTGCGCGCCAACGCGGGCCAGGCCCACCGCGCGCCGTCGTTCCTGGAGCTGTACGTCATTCAAGGGACGCTGTTGCCCAACCCCGACCTCCGCCCCGAGCGCGCGCTCTTCGCGGACGCCGCGCTCTCCCGCCGCTGGGCGCACGGGTCGCTCACCGCGGGAGGCTTCGGCTCGCTCTACGAAGACCTCATCTCCTACGAGTACTACCCGCCCTTCCTCGCCCGGGCGTTCAACTTCGCCACCGCCGCGGTCTACGGCGCCGAGGCGAGCGGTCAGTTGGAATTCCCGTACGCCTCCGCGACGGCGGCCTACACGCTGCTCTTCTCGCGGAACCTGCGCGACGAGCCGCGCTACTACCTGAAGGAGCTCCCCTACCGCCCGCGCCACACGCTGCGCGCCGCCGTCACCGCGGGGCCGCGCTGGCTGCAGGGCCGGGTGGAGCTGAGCGCCCAGAGCGAGCAGTTCACCAACCGCACCGAGGAGAACGTCCTTCCCGCCCGCGCGCTGGTGAACGCGTCGGTGGAGGTGGAGCTCCCGTTCGCGCGTTCCTGCCGCGCGACGGTGGAGATGAAGAACGCGCTCGACGCGCAGGTCGAGGACGTGGACGGGTACCCGCTGCCCGGCCGCGCTTTCTACGTGGGGCTGAAGGCCCAGCTCGGCGGAACTGGAACGGAGGGGAAGCGATGAGATCAACCACGCGGAGGATGCGGGCGAGTCGGGCGCCGGCTCGGTGGAGCCAGAACGACGGCTCCGGAACGATGAGGGCGCCGCAGGTCATACTCGCGGCGGCGCTGGTGGGCCTGCTGTCCTCGTGCCCGAAGATCGGCCCGGACTGCGGCGCCGGGAAGACGGCGTGCGGCAACGACTGCGCCGACGTGCAGGCGGACGCGAAGCACTGCGGCGGCTGCGACACCGTCTGCGCGGCGAACCAGGTCTGCGTCGCCGGTGGTTGCCAGTGCCGCGAGGGCACCACCGGCTGCTTCAACGCCGGTTGCGTGGACCTCTCCTCCGACGCGAAGAACTGCTCCGCGTGCGGGAACGCCTGCCCGCTCGGGTACGCCTGCGCGAACAGCGCCTGCGTCATCTCCTGCGCCAGCGCCGGGCTCACCCAGTGCGGGACGTCCTGCGTAGACCTGGCGAAGGACCCGGCAAATTGCGGCTCGTGCGGGATCGCGTGCGCGGCGTCGCTCGGCTGCCACGCCGGCCTCTGCACCTACGACGTCATCGCGGCCTGCTTCTCCACCGACCAGGTGGTGGGCCTCTCCGCGGCGAACGACGTCCGCGGGCCCCTGGTGGACGCGCCCACCACGCCGGAGTCGCTGGCGTCCATGGGCCAGTCGCTCCTCGTCGGCGCGGCCTTCAGCCAGAAGTTGTACCAGCTGGACCTCGGCACCCTGCAAGCGAAGCGCGGGGCGGACGGCGGCGCCGTCACCAACGACATCGGCCCGGACGCGCGGCAGGTGCTGGTGGACGGGACGCAGGTGTACGTCATCAACGCCGGCAACAACACGCTCCAGGTGCTGCGGCGGACCGGGAACGCGCTCTCGACCATCGCGCAGATCGGCTTCGGCGCGAACGCGAACCCGCAGGCGGTGGCCAAGGTGGGGGCGGACCTGTTCATCCCGCTCTACGGGAGCTTTTCCGGCGGGGCCGGCGAGGCGGCCGGCGGCTTCGTGGTCCGCGTGAACGTGGCCGACCCGACCAAGCCCACCATCACCAGCTACATCGACCTGCGCCGCATCGACCTCCACCCGTACGGGACGTACAGCTCGCCGCGGCCGTCGTGGATCACCCTCTCCCATGGAGCGCTCTATGCGCCGCTCAACAACCTGGACGGGTTCGCGGTGGGCGGGCCGGGGATGCTGGCGAAGATCGACCCGACGACGGAGCAGGTGACGGGCATTCCGTTGGGCGACGGCTGCGTGAACGCCATCTTCGCGGAGGCTTCCGCGGCGGGCGTGCTGGTGGGGTGCGCGGGCGACAGCGACTACAGCGCCTTCCCCGTCGTCCACACCATCAAGACGGGCGTGGTGCTGGTCTCGCAAGGCCAGGCGGTGGCGAGCTGGGCGGCCACGTGCCCGTCCGGGAACACCACCTGCGCGGACCCGTCCATCGCCCGGGTGCACGCTTTCGGGTCGAAGGTCTACGCGGGAGACCAGGCGGCGGGGCGGCTGTTCGTGCTCGACTCGGCCGACGGTGGCCTCACCGAGCTCCACGCGCCCATCGACCTCTGCCCCGTCGGTCCGTTCGGCTACTCCAACGTCGCAGACATGGTGACCCCATGAACGCTTTAGCGCTCGCGCTCACGCTTTTCTTCGGGGCGGAGGCGACCGACGCGCCGCAGTGGCTGGGGCCGAAGCCGAAGGGGCCGGTGAAGCGGGTGGTGACGCTGGCGCCGTCGCTGACGGACACCGTGCTCGCGCTGGGGGCGGGAGATCGCCTCGTCGGGGTGTCCCGCTTCGACGAGCGTCCGGAGGTGAAGTCGCTCCCACGGGTGGGCGGCTTCGTGGACCCCAGCGTGGAGGCGGTGCTGGCGCTCAAGCCGGACCTGGTGCTGGTGCAGCCGGGGCCGGGCAACCAGCAGCCGGTGGAGAAGATGGCGGAGCTGGGCGCGCCGGTGCTGCTGCTCCCGCTGCACAGCGTGGCGCAGGTGCTGGTGGCGATCCGCGAGGCGGGGAGGGCGCTGGGGCGGGAAGCGGAGGGCAAGGCGCTGGCGGAGCGCATCGAACAGGCGCGCGCCGGCGTGCACGAGCGGGCGAAAGCGCTGCCGCACCCGCGGGTGCTGTTCGTCTACGGATGGGAGCCGCTGGTGGTGGCGGGGCCGGGCTCCTTCGCGGACGAGCTGCTGCGCGACGCGGGCGGGGTGAACGCGGCGGACCAGGCGACGTCGCCGTACCCGGTGTACTCGGTGGAGAGCGCCCTGCGCGCCCGCGCCGACGTGGTGGTGAACGCGGCCGGCGTCCACGAGGGCGGTGGGGAGAAGCTGCGCGGGATGCCGGGGCTCAAGGAGGCCCGCTGGGTGGAGCTGTCGTCGCTGGACCTGCTGCACCCGGGGCCGCGGCTGGCGGAGGGGCTGGAGGAGCTCTTCCGCCTCCTGCACCCTGCTCCTTCGGCTGCTCCGCCGGGTTCTTCTCCCCCGGCACCCCGACGTTGATGGGCACGCCCGGCGTCAGCTCCTTCACCGCGCTCCCCTGGCCGGCCGAGGTGCCCGAGCCGCCGATGCCCTCGCCATTGTTGCCGCTGGGGATACCTTGCTGCTGCGGGAAGCCCGCGCGCGACATGTTGGAGACGTCCTCCATCTTCGGCACCGGCGGCGTGTGCGGCGGCACGCGCTCCCGGCGGCATCCCGCCACGCCCACCGCCGCCAGCACCGCGGCCCCCAGCCACCCCCGCATGCGAAGCCTCCTCTTCGGAACGTAGGGCCTTTGCGCTATGCGTGCCCGGATGGTCCGATTCACCCCCGGACGGTTGGTCGGACTGCTGGCGGCGCTCTCGGCGCTCTCGGTGGCGGCGTTCGCCCTCTGCGTCCGCTACGGCGAACAGCCCGTCTCGCTGCTGACCGCCTTCTCGGACCCGGCCTCCATCGACGCCACCATCCTCTGGTCCGTCCGCCTCCCCCGCGCCGTCCTCGGGGCCATCGTGGGCGCGGCGCTCGCCACCTCCGGCACCACGCTCCAGTCGCTGATGCGCAACCCGCTGGCGGACCCGTTCGTGCTCGGCGTCTCCGGCGGCGCGGCGCTCGGCGCCACCCTCGCCATCGCGCTGGGCCTGGGCGTGGTGGGCGACCTGGGCGTCGTCGACCCCGGCTCCGCCCTCACCCGCCTCTCCGCGCCCTCCCTCTTCGCCTTCGCCGGGTCCGCCGGCGCCATCGCCCTCGTCTTCGCCGTCTCCCGCGTGCAGGGCCAGACCTCCCCGTACGCCGCGCTCCTCACCGGCGTCATCTTCAACGCCTTCGCCTCCGCCGCCATCACCGCCGTGAAGACGCTCCTCTCCCACGAGCGCCTGGGGACCGTCCTCTACTGGCTGGCCGGCACCCTGGGCATGGAGCGCCCCTGGACGCTGGCCGGCGCCGCCGCCCTCCAACTCGTCGCCGTCGGCCTGATGTGGGCCAACGCGGCGTCCCTCAACGCCCTCACGCTGGGGGACGAGGACGCCGCCTCGCTGGGCGTGGAGGTGGCGCGCGCCCGCCGGACGCTGCTTCTGGCCGCCTCCCTCTCCGTGGCGGGCGCGGTGTCGCTCTCCGGGTTGGTCGGCTTCGTGGGGCTGATCGTCCCCCACGTGCTCCGGCTCTGGCTGGGCCCGGACAACCGGCTGCTGATTCCCTGCAGCGCCGTGGGCGGCGCGGCGTTCCTGATGCTCTCCGACCTGGTGGCCCGGCTCGTCTTCCGCTTCGTCTCCAACGAGCTCCCGGTCGGGGTGATCACCGCCCTGCTGGGAGGCCCCTTCTTCCTGGTCCTCCTCCGGCGCCAGCCCCACCTGCGCCTGTGACCCCCGCTTTCGTGGTCAGGAGACTCGGATCCGGCTGGAGGTAGGGTAGAGTACGCGCCGCCCATGTGGCAGCTCATCATCAACGGCCCGGGCTACTTCGACACGACGTACGACTTGCCCGAGGGCCTCACCTCCCTGGGGCGCGCGGACGAGAACGACATCGTCCTGTCGGGCGACCTGGTGTCGAGGAAGCACGCCAAAATCACGGTCACGGGTGACGACCTCACCATCGAGGACCTCGGCAGCCGCAATGGCAGCCGGCTCAATGGCCAACCGTTCACCGGCACGGCCGAGCTGAAGGCGGGCGACCTGGTCCACGTGGGGGAGAACACCCTCTCCATCCGCCAGCCCAACAAGGTGGAGAACCAGGCCACGGAGATGGTGGACCTGGGGGCGGGAGGGGTGAAGCGCTACGGCGAGGGGATGGACATCGGCGCCGCGGTGGTGGTCGCCAAGAACGTGAAGGAGAGCGTGGTCCTGCGCGCGCTGGACAACATCATGCCCTTCACGCCGCGCGAGGGCATCCCGCTGCCGGACATGGACTTCTCGGGGCCGGACCGGTCCGACCGGCCCACGCCGCTGCCCGGCACGCTCCCGGCCGCGTCCCCGTCCGCCGGGACCCCGACGCCCATCACCTATGACGCGCTGCTGTTGCTCTACAAGGTGTCCGAGGCGCTCTCCACCTCCCGCACCCAGCAGGCGTTCCTGGAGCTGACCGCGGACCGCGTCCTCGAATCCGTCAAGGCGACCACCGCGGTGGTGCTCCTGCGCCACCACTCCGGCGTGATGGTGCCGGCGGTGGTGCGGCACCGCGGGCGGCTGGCCCAGGGCGAGGTGCCGGTGTCCGACGCGGTCATCTCCGCCGCCCTGTCCAAGGGCGCGGCGCTGGCGGTGCAGGACGTGCGCGGCGACGCCCGCTTCAACGCCCGCGAGAGCGTCCTCCTCTACGGCGTGGACCAGGTGCTGTGCATCCCCATCGGCGAGAAGGAGCCCTTCTCCGGGGTGCTCTACATCAACAAGCCGCCCGGCCCCGCCAACGAGCTGGAGTCGCTGATCGACCTCTGCAGCGCGGTCAGCCACCTGATCGCCTCCGGGGTGGAGCGCTTCCGCAACGCCGACAAGCCGGCCGCCGCCGGTCCGGAGCGGGGGCGGGCCGCGCTGGATCGCTTCTTCCCACCCTCCGTCGCTGAGCGCCGCGCGACCGAGCTGCAGCGCGCCGGGAGCTCCGGCCCCAAGCTGGAGGAGCTGACCCTCTCCGTGCTGGTGGCGGACCTGGCCGGCTTTACCGCGCTCTCCCAGAAGCTGGAGCCGGCGATGGTGGCGGACCTGCTCAACGAGCTGTACACCCGCGCCACCGCGGTCATCTTCAGCTTCGAGGGCACGCTGGAGAAGTTCGTGGGCGACGCGGTGGTGGGCGTCTTCGGGGCCCCCTACGCCCAGCCGGACGGCCCGCTGCGGGCGGTGCGGGCGGCCATGGCGCTCCGCCAGGACTGGGCCAAGGCGGTGGCCCGGCGCCCGGCGCACGCCCGGCCGGAGCTGAAGATCGCCGTCAACACCGGCAAGGGCCTGGCGGGGCTGATCGGCCCGGAAGGTCGGCAGGATTACGCCGTGGTGGGGGACGTGGTGAACGTGGCCTCCTGGCTGTGCGCCAGCGCCCTCCCCGGCCAGGTGCTCATCACGGGCAAGACCCTGGCCAGCATCGGCGCGCGGTTCGACGTCACCCCGCTCGGGGAGCGGGGGCTCAAGCCCGGGCGTGAAAAGGTCCCGGTCTTCGAGGTGATGGAGGAGGACGTCTCCACCATGACCGGACCGGGCCCGCGGTAGGTCAAGTGGCTGGCGAGCCTTCGGCCTACGCGCCCCCACAGGGGGGTGGAGCAGTGGTGCTGGAACCCTACTTGGGGTTCAATGCGCCCAATCTCCGGCCGCGGTGATGACCGTCCAGAACCAAGCTCGAGGACTGCGACCGTTCAAGCCGATCCCCTTCGGCCGGTACACGCTCGTGGCGCCCATCGCCACCGGCGGGATGGGGGAGATCTTCCTCGCCCGGATGGAAGGGCCCCAGGGCTTCGAGAAGTTCTGCGTCATCAAGAAGATCCTCCCCCACCTGGCGGAGGACGGGGAGTTCGTCGAGCGCTTCGTCAACGAGGCGAAGACGCTGGTGAAGCTGTCGCACGGCTCCATCGCCCAGGTGCTGGACATGGGGCTGCACAACGGCGACCCCTACATCGCGCTGGAGCACGTGGACGGGAAGGACCTGCGCAAGGTGGCCTCCCGGATGCGGGAGCAGGGGACGCCGCCGCCTTTGACCTACGTCCTCTACGTGATGAGCCGCGTGCTGGACGCGCTGGCGTACGCGCACCGCAAGCGGGATGAGGACGACCGGGAGATCGGCCTGGTGCACCGGGACATCTCGCCGCAGAACGTGCTCGTCTCGTACGAGGGCGAGGTGAAGGTGATCGACTTCGGGCTCGCCAAGAGCACGCTGTCGTCCGCCAAGACCAACCCCAGCATCATCCTGGGGAAGTTCATGTACATGTCCCCGGAGCAGGCGCGGCACATGCCGGCCGACCGCCGGAGCGACCTGTACTCGGTGGGGCTCACCCTCTACGAGCTGATCGCCGGGAAGAACCCGTTCGACGACGCGCCCACCGGGGAATTGATGCAGCGGGTGGCCAACCCGCAGATCCCCTCGCTGCTGGGGTTCGACCCGCTGCTGCCGCCCACGGTGGCGCAGGTGGTGCAGAAGGCGCTCGCGGCGGACCCGGACCAGCGCTACCAGACGGCGGAGGAGCTCCGCGGCCGGCTGATGGCGTGCCTTCTGGAGATCGACCCCTCGGCCGGGCCGGAGAGCGTCTCGCGCTTCATGCGGGACACGTTCGCGGGCGAGTTCACCGCCGAGCGCCGGATGCTCCAGGCCCTCAAGGAGGCGTCCCGGCCGCAGGCGCCGGGCGGGCACCAGGAGACCGGCATCGTCAACCTGGGCACCACGCTCTCGCCGCACACGTCCGGGCCGATGTCCTACGCGCGAAACCGGGCCAGCCCGCTGGTGCAGAGCGGCGCCCCGTCGCGCTGGCGGGACAACCGGGACACCGTCACCGAGGTCGCCACCGAGCACGATGTCCCGGTGCTCAACATGGCCGGCTACCCCGGGTTGACGCAGCAGCCGCCCGCCGGCAACCGGATGGGCGCGATGGGGCAGGGAGAGCCGACGTTGCCGAGGGCCTCGCAGCCCGGCATGCCGGCGGCGCCGCCGATGCTGTCCGCCTCCAACTCGGAGCCGACGCGGCGGGCCGCGCTGCCGGAGCCGCCCCCGTCGCTGGGCGGCGTGGCGGGGATGCCCAGCGGCGAGCGCCGCCACCCCGTGCTGCGCGCCCGGGACGAGATCACCGACCCGACGCGGGTGTCGTTCCCCGGCCACGACGAGGACGTGCCCGAGGTGTCGCCGGACCAGGTGGTGGACCTGCTCTCCGAACGCGAGGCTACCATCCGCTCCCCCATCCCCGCGCCCGACCACCCGGTGCGCGTGGGGCTGGCGGTGACGCTGGACGACCCGCTGGGGCCGCCCACGTCGATGCCGTCGGCGCAGCGGCCGATGCTGAGCATGACGCTGGACGACCCGCGCAACGCGCCGCCGCCGCACGGCGTGGGCCCGCCGCGGCTGGGGCTGGGGAACACGCAGGACATCCCGCCGCCGGTCATCCTCGACAAGTACAAGGGCGGCGCCATGCAGCAAAGGCTGCGCGTCTCGGGGCCCCGCGCCACCCCGGACGAACCGCCCCCGGTGGAGGACTTGGGCAGCACCATGGACCTGCCCGGCCAGGCGCCGCCGCTGCGCACCAACGAGCCCACCGACCGGCTCCAGCAGCGCGCGGAGCCGGAGGAGGAGTCGCCGCGCAAGCTGTGGAAGCTGGCGGCGCTGGGCATCCTGCTGGGCATCCTGGCGATGGGCGGCTGGGTGGCGTACTCCGCCTGGCGGAGCGGGGCGCTGGCGGGGTTCCGCTCGGAGGGGACGCTGAGCCCCAACACGCCGCAGCCGGTGAAGCTCTCGACCGGCGGCGAGGAGACGGGGACGCCCCCGGGCGACTCGACGGGGACGAAGCCGGGGACCGGGACCGGGTCGGAGAGTGCGACTTCGCCCACCGCGGCGACCGCCTCCGGCACGCCGCCCGAGCCGCCCCCGACCGCGACCGGGAGCCAGAAGGATCCTGACGAGGCGATCAGCCTGGGGCCGCTGCGGCCGGCGAACCCGGACGCGGTGGTGGTGCGGAAGCCCTCGAAGAAGAAGCTCCCCAAGACGTCGCCGCTCTTCCGCGAGTGGAGCCGGACCACCGTCGCCTTCGAGGAGCTGACGCGGGTGAAGTCGTGCGACCAGCCGACGATGGGCGTCATCTGCCACCGCTTCGAGGACCTGAAGAAGGACATCGAGACGGCGGACGCCGACTCGCCGATCGACACGCTGATCCAGCGCGTCCGCTACATGAGCGAGTCCATCGCGGCGAAGAAGGCGCAGCGCTGAGCGGAAGCGTCGGCGTGACCGCCCCGAGCGCGCTCTCCGTCCAGCAACTCTCCACGGGCTACGGCGACCGGCGCGTGCTGGAGGCGGTGGACCTGGAGGTGAAGCCGGGCGAGCTGTGGGCGGTGCTGGGGCCCAACGGCGCCGGGAAGAGCACGCTGGTGCGCGCGTCGCTGGGGCTGCTCCCGGCGCGCGCGGGGAAGGTGGCGGTGCTGGGGCGGGACGTGCGCGGCCTCGGCCGGCGCGAGCTGGCGCGGAAGGTGGCGTGGGTGCCGCAGTCGGTGGACGCGCTCCCGGACTTCACCGCGATGGAGCTGGTGCTGATGGGTCGGGCGCCGCACCTGTCGCGGTGGGCGCTGGCGTCGGGCTCGGACGTGGCGCGGGCGAAGGCCGCCCTGGAGGAGCTGGGCATCGGCCCTTTGGCCGGGCGGGCGCTGGGCGCGCTCTCCGGCGGCGAGCGGCGGCTGGTGATGCTGGCGCGCGCGCTCACCCAGGCGCCGGAGCTGTTGTTCCTGGACGAGCCCACCGCCTTCCTGGACGTCCGCCACCAGGTGCAGACGCTGGCCCTGGTGCGGCGGCGGGTGGAGGCGGGGATGGCGGCGGTGGCGGTGCTCCACGACGTCAACCTGGCGGCGGCGTTCGCGACGAAGGCGCTGCTGCTGGGTGGAGGGCGGGTGCTGGGGAGTGGGGACGCGGGGGAGGTGCTGGCGGCGGGGCGGCTGGAGGCGCTGTACGGGGTGTCGATCGCCACCGCGACGTCGGCGGCGGGGCAGCGGCTCTTCGGGCCGGCGACGGGGTGACGCGACGTGGCCTCGGAGCGGCAGGGGTGGTTGGTGTTGGGGGTGGGGGCCTCGGTGGCGCTCCATGCAGTCGTGGGGTGGTGGCTGGCGCGAGCGCCGCCGCCGACGCCTTTTTCGATCGCGGGCGGAGAGACCGTCGAAGTCCAGGTCGTCGCGGTCGCGGCGGCTCCTTCGGCGACACCCGCGGCGCCCACGGCGCGGGCCCGGCCTGCGGCCGCGCGCGCGGGGGCGCCGGTCACGGTTTCGGTGGAGGTGGGACCAGCGCCGTCGGTGGAGATGTCGTCGACCGAAGAGGGCGGCGGCGGAGAGCTCTCGCCCGGACCGGTCGCAGAGAGCGGATCGCTGCCCTCGACAGAGCTGTTGATGGCCCGCCTTTCGGCGGCGGCGCTGCGCTGTTACCCGCCGGAAGCGGTGCGGTTCCGGCTCGCGGGTGAGGCGCACCTCTCCTTCTGCCTGGGCGTGGATGGGCAAGCGAGCGCGGTGAAGATCGCGCGCTCCTCGGGGTCGGAGGTGCTGGATCGCGCTGCGGCCGAATGCGTCCTCCCCGGCGCCCTCCCGCTCCCCGGCGCCGCCGGTTGTTACGAGCTCCCGGTGCGCTTCGCGGCTCGAAGTCCCTGAGGGATTCCCGCATGTTGAGAGAGTAAGCAACAAACCGCGTATCCCACCGATGACTACGGTGTAGGAGATCGACTTTCCTGGAGGATGCCCATGGGCATCGGTTCGATCGGTTCGCAGCTTCCGAAGACCATTGGTCAAGGCGTTCAGGCGACGGTCGGGGACACCGGCGGCGCCGGGCAGGCCACCAAGGGCGCCGCACCGGCAGACACGTTCGAGCAGGCCCCCGACGCCGGGAAGAAGGCCAAGGCGGGCGGCGGCGGCAAGGGCGGCAAGGCGGGTGGCGGCGGCAAGGGTGGCAAGGCCGGCGGCGCGGCCGATCCCGGTGCGGCGGCGGGTCCGGTGGATGCCGGTGGAGCGCAGGGCGCCGCGGCGCCGGGCGGCGTGGACATCGCCCAGATCCTCCAGCAACTGCAGAGCCTGGTGAGCCAGCTGAGTGCGGCCTCTGGCGGCAGCACCAAGTAGCCTCCGGTCGCTCGGAGCTCGGCGGTCCGTCAAGGCTACGTGGCCGAACCGGCCGCGAATGGGAAGGGCCTGGTCTACCGACGTCCCGGAACTTCAGGAAACGCCGAGACGATTCGCGTGATGGAGCCGACGGCGGAGTATCCCGATGGCTACTCCCATCAACCCGGCCACCGGCAAGCCGGGGGCCGACTGCATGTCCTTCTCGGGCTCAGCATCGAGGCGGCACGGCCGGAAGGTCGGGGAGACGTCGTGCTCTCCTTCATGCGGCACACGCTGGTCCTGCACGACTCGAAGGCGTCCCACGAGTCGTATGAGCTGCGAGGTGCAGGAATCGACATCGTCGTGTGAGGTCGTGCGGCCGAGAAGGCGGTGGCCGCCCGCCGATGCTTCTGGTACCCGAGACCGCCGATGACCACGCGCGCCGTCCTTCCGCTCCTCCTCGCCCTCTGCGCCTGCCGCACGGCCCCGTCCTCGGCGCCCTCGCCCGCTCACTCGCCGCTGGTGTTCGTCAGCAACGAGGACTCCAACGACGTGACGGTGATCGACCCCGCGACCGACCAGGTCGTCCGCACCATCTTCGTCGGCAAGCGCCCGCGCGGGCTGAAGGTGTCCCGCGACGGCGCCACCCTCTACGTCGCCGTCTCCGGCTCCCCGCGCGCGCCGCCCGGCGTGGACGAGAGCACCCTCCCGCCGCCGGACCGCGACGCGGACGGCATCGCCGCGGTGGACATCCAGAGCGGCAAGCTCCTTCGGACCTACGAGAGCGGCCCGGACCCGGAGTCGTTCGACCTCTCCGCCGACGGCCGCTGGCTCTACGCGTCCAACGAGGACGCCGCCAAGGCCACCGTGCTCGACCTCACCACCGGGAAGATCGCCGCCACCATCGACGTCGGCACCGAGCCCGAAGGCGTGACGCTCCACCCCGGCGGCCGCGCGGTGTGGGTCACCAGCGAGGGCGACGACGCGGTGTTCGTGGTGGACCTCGCCTCCCGGAAGGTCACCGCCACCCTCAAGACCAACCTCCGCCCGCGCGCGGTGGGCTTCACCCCGGACGGGCACCGCGCCTTCATCACCACCGAGGCCGGCGGCGCGGTCATGGTCGCGGACGCGGACCGGCCCGCCATCCTCTCCGAGCTGAGGGTGGAGGCCCCGGGCGCCCGGCCCATGGGCATCGCGGTCGCCCCCGACGGGCGCGCGGCGTACGTCACCTGCGGCCGCGGCGGCCAGGTGGCGCAGGTCGACGCCGCCACCGGGAAGGTCGTCCGCATCCTGGAGAAGGTGGGCGCCCGGCCATGGGGCGCGGCCGTCACCGCGGACGGGAAGAAGCTCTACACCGCCAACGGCCCCAGCAACGACGTCTCGGTCATCGACCTCGCCTCGGGCCAGGTGGTCCGGCGCATCCCCGCCGGCCGCCTCCCCTGGGGCGTGGCCATCTCGCCATGAACACCCTCCTCGGCGCCGCGCTGGCAATCGCGCTGGGAGGGGCGCAGGCTACGCCCGACGGAGGAGCCCCCCGCATGGCCAAGCTCCACGGAAAGGTCAGGTACCACCACGCCGCGCGGATGGTGACGGACCTGGCGGACCACGAGGTCCAGCTGCTGGACCCGAAGTCGCACGCGCCGGTCGCCACCACCAAGACGGACGCCCAGGGCAACTACCAGTTCGAGGTGAAGCCCGGGCAGTACGTCCTCAAGACCAGCTTCGCCAAGCTGCCCCGCGTCGCCGGCGAGGTCGAGGTCCAGAAGCTGGTGGAGCTGAAGGGCGACCAGGACGCCGCCGAGACGCTCTCCGCCTCCGACGGGACCCGGTGCCTCTCCGGCCGCGCGCACATCCAGACGCCGGGCGGCGAGGTCGAGGCCCGCGAGCTGGCGCTGGGCACCCAGGTGTGGACCCGCGACCCCACCGGCGCCCGCGTGCCGGGCCGCGTGGTGGGCCTGCAGCGCTCCGCGGTGGAGCCGGAGTATCAGCCGCTCCAGCTCACGCTGTCGGACGGGCGGGCGGTGGTGCTCTCCACTCGTCATCCTCTGGCGGACGGGAGGCCCGCGGGCGCGGTGCGGGCGCACGAGGCGCTCGACGGCGCGGAGGTCCGGTCGATGGACCTGGTGGAGTACGACCTGCCCGTCACCTACGACCTCCTGGTGGACGGAGGTGACGGGACCTACTGGGCGGACGGCATCGCCCTCGGCAGCACGATGCTGCCGAAGGGGGACGCGGAGCCCTGAGGCGATCAGCGGCGGCGGGAGCCGGCGCGGCGCTTGGCGGGCTTCTCCGCCGGCCGGTGGTGCCGCACCGCCTTCTTGCGCGGCGCCTTCCCGGCCTGGGCCAGCTTCGAGACGGGCCGGCTCTTCGGGGGTGGGTCGTCCGGATCGGTCTGCTGGAGCTCCACGGGCTCGAGCCTGGACACGGGCCGGCTC
>DASRBA010000257.1:0-6834 GCA_035637895.1 Myxococcaceae bacterium | reverse complement strand
ACCCGGATCTACGGCGGGCCGGAAGGGCGCGTCGCGCTGGCGGACGTCTCGCTGGAGATGGCCGCGGGCGAGATGGTGGGCCTGGCCGGGCCGTCGGGCTCGGGGAAGACCACGCTGATCACCCTGCTCGGCGGGCTGGAGCCGCCCACCTCCGGACGCGCGACCCTGGACGGCGAGGACGTGGCGGCGCTCTCCGCCCCGGGGCAGGCGCGCAAGCGCGCGTCGCTGATCGGCCTGGTGTTCCAGACGCACAACCTCCTGGCCGCGCTCGACGCCGAGGAGAACGTGGCGCTCGCGGTGGAGACCGCGTTCGGCAAGAAGAGCGATCCGGGAGGGCGCGCGCGCGAGGCGCTGGCCGCGCTGGGCCTGGAGAGCCGCCGGCACCAGCGGCCGGGCGAGCTGTCCCTGGGCGAGCAGCAGCGCGTGGCGGTGGCTCGGGCGATCGCCATGCGCCCCAAGCTGCTCCTCGCCGACGAACCCACCGCCAGCCTCGACTGGGAGAGCGCCGCCGGCGTGCTCGACGCGCTGAGCGCGCTGGCCTCCCGCGGGTGCGCGGTGATGATCGCCACGCACGACGAGCGCTGCCTCCGGCGCGTGCAGCGCACCATCACGTTGCGCGACGGGCGCATCCAGGCGGAGCGCAGCGCGCTACCCAACCCGTGAACCCCCCTGCTCACCGGCGAACGACGGACGTCCGCATAACCGGGCGTCTTCCGCCCCCTATCAGGTGGCACGCGGACTGCTCTGCCAATGGCGGCACGCGGTCCAAGGGGGACTCTTTGCGACGACCCGTTGACGATGGCGAGGCGCTGAACATCCACGAGCAGATCCTCCGGGACCGCGGCCTGGAATTCGTGGTCTGGGGCGGAGCGCAGCGCGAGACCTTCCGCACCGCCGGCGCCACCGCGGTCCTCCAGCGCTGGTTCTCCCCGAGCGAACCCTGGAGCCTCGGCCTCCCCGAGGTGCTGGGCGAACGGCTCTCCCGCCTCGCGAACACCCTCCCCGCCCCGGAGGAACCGCGCGACGACGCCTGGGAGCGGCGCGGACCCTCGCGCGCCCTCCGCGTCACCTTCACCCGCGTCGACGCCTGGTGCGTGGCGGTGCTGGAGGAGCGGCCGCTGCCGCGCACCCTCCCCGGCGCCTGGGTCCAGCGCCTCACCGCGCGCGAGCTGGAGGTCACCGCCCACGTCCTCGAAGGCTGGGACAACCAGCTGATCGCCGACGAGCTGGGGTGCTCGCTGGCGACGGTGAAGAAGCACCTGCAGCACGTCTTCGACAAGCTCGGCCTCTCCAGGCGCGCCTCCCTCCTCGCCGTCGCCGCCCGCGCCCGCGACGAGGTGGTCGAATCGGCGCAGGTGTCGCACCCGAAGGCCGCCTGAGCATTCCCAGCGCAAAGTCACATTCCGGGGCTGCGTATCACTACCCGCTGAGAGCCCCCCATGCCTCGCCGCCCCGAGGAACCCACGCCCGCTGGCAATGACCAGCCGCGCAAGCCCGCGGATCCGGTGACGTCGGAGGAGTCCCTCAAGGTCGCGCGGCAGTCGCTGGAGCGGCTCCGCCGGTACCTGAAGGCGACGGCGCCGGACGAGCCGAGCACCGGGGGCCGGCGCTCCGCCTGACGCCCTGGCCGGCGCCTGAGGTATGCATGGGTGGCCATGGAGGCGCCACCGCCACCGCCCGACCTGGACCGGCGCGAGCGCGCCATCCGCGAGCACTGCGCCGAGGGGAAGTACGACCTGGCGATCGCCGCCGCGTGGAAGGAGTACCGGGCGGAGATGCTGCGCTTCCTGGCCGGCGCGCTCCGCGACGAGGACGCCGCCCAGGACGTCTTCGGCGCGTTCAGCGAGGAGCTGTGGAAGTCCCTCCCCAGCTTCCGCTGGGAGAGCTCGTTCCGCACCTGGGGCTACCGCCTGCTGCGGGCGGCGGCCTTCCGCTACATGCACTCGCCCAAGCGGCGCGAGACGCCGGCGAGCAGCCCGATCTCCCCGGAGCAGGCCACCCCGGACCGGACCGCCACCAGCCCGTGGCAGCGGACGGACGTGAAGGACGGGTTCTCCGCGCTCCGCGAGACGCTGCCGCCGAACGACCAGCTGGTGCTCCTCCTCCGCGTCAACCAGAAGATGTCGTGGACGGAGATCGCCCTGATCATGGACGACGGCGAGGGGCCGATGACCGCCGAGGACCTCCGCAAGAAGTCCGCCGCCCTCCGCCAGCACTTCCACCGGATCAAGGACCAACTGCGCAAGCTGGCCGAGGAGAAGGGCCTCCTCCCACCGGAATCGTAGTCAGTGGTGGGCCGCGATTCCGGCCAATGGTAATTTCACCGGACCCCCCGCGTTACCCGGTGAGCATGCCCACCTCCGACGACCAGGATCCAGACTCGGAATCCGGGTTGTACTCGACCTGGATCCACAAGGTCGCCGAGGCGTCCACCTCGAGGCAGAAGCTGCTCGACCAGCTGGACGCCATCCTCCCCCACCCCGGCGACAAGATCGGCGCCGAGGACCGCTTCGAGATCGTCGAGCGGCTGGGCATGGGCGGGATGAGCGTGGTGTTCCGCGCGCGGGACCGCCGGCTCCACCGCGACGTGGCGGTGAAGTTCCTCCTCTCCTCCCCGACGCAGAACGACCGCACCGCCGCCCTGCTGAGCAACGAGGCGCGCGCGGTGGCGCGGCTCAACCACGAGAACATCGTCTCCATCTTCGACATCAGCACCTGGTCCGGCATCCCGTTCATCGTGATGGAGCTGGTGGACGGCAAGCCCCTGGACCTGCTGCTCGGCGAACGGACGCCGGTGGGGCGCGCCACCGCCATCCTGCTGGAGATCGCCCGCGGGGTCCGCCACGCGCACGAGCGCGGCATCATCCACCGCGACCTCAAGCCGTCGAACATCTTCATCCGCGCGGACGGCAAGCCGAAGGTGCTCGACTTCGGGCTGGTCTGGTTCGACGCGGGCTTCTCCGACGGGGGCGAGGCGTGGACGCCAGACCTGCTGCTGCTCGCCGCCGGGACGCCCACGTACATGTCGCCGGAGCAGTGGCGCGGCCTGTCGCAGGACGCCTGCACGGACATCTGGGCGCTGGGGATGGTCTACTACGCGCTCCTCACCGGCGGGCCGCTCTACAAGGGCGCCGCCACCATCGACGTCCGCGAGCTCACCATCGCGCCGGAGCCGGTGCCGCTGCCGGACGCCGCCTCGCTCGGGGTGCCGGAGGAGGTGCTGGCCATCATCCGCCGGGCGCTGCAGAAGCGCCCGGAGGACCGCTTCCAGACGGTGGCGGAGATGATCGCCGCGCTGGAGCACGTCCAGCAGGTCGCCCTCGGCTCCACGGCGCCGGCGCCGCGGCAGCGGGCGCTCCCGGCCGAGCGGCGGCAGGTCACCGTGGTCTGCTGCGTGATGGGCCGGCCGGCGTCGGCCGACGAGGCGGGCGAGGACGTGGACGCGGTGGGCGGCGCGCACCGCGCCTTCCACCGGATCTGCGAGGACGCGGTGAGCCGCGCCAACGGGCGCGTCCTCTCCTCCACCGGCGGCAAGCTGCTGGCCTGCTTCGGCTACCCGGTGGCGCACGAGGACGACGCGCAGCGCGCGGTGCGGGCGGCGATGAGCGTCACCGCGCAGGTGAGGACGCTCCAGCGCGAGCTGTTCGGCGGCGGCGTCCCCTGGGCGCACGTGGGCGTCCACACCGGGCAGGCCATCGTGGGCGGCGGCGACGACTGGGGCTCCGGCGTCACCGCCATCCAGGGCGAGGTGCCGCGGGTGGCCGAGGAGATCGCCGCGGTCGCCGGCCAGCACCAGGTGCTGGTCAGCCCGCGGGTGAAGAAGCTCCTGGGCAACGCCTTCGCCACTTCAGAGGTCGTCCCCGGCAAGGGCTTCCAGGCCGCCCCGGTGCTCCACTGGGTCGAGCGCGAGACCTTCACCGAGAGCCGCTTCGAGGTCTCGTCGCCTTCGCACCAGTCGCTGGTGGGTCGCTCCGGCGAGCTGGAGCGGCTGCGCGCGCTGTGGGCCGGCGCGTACTCGGCGCGCGGCAGCTTCGTGCTGGTGGAGGGGGACGCCGGCATCGGCAAGTCGCGCCTGGTGCACGCGGTGAAGAAGGAGGTGGCCTCGCAGGAGGCCTCGCACCTGACCTGCCAGGCGTGGCCGCACTTCGCCAACTCCGCCCTGATGCCCTTCATCGCCCTCCTCTCGCGCTCCATGGGCATCCTGCGCGAGCAGCCGCCCCAGGCGCGCCTGGAGAAGCTGGAGCAGGGCCTGGCGGGGCTGGGGCTCCCGCTCGCCGAGCACGTGCCGGTCCTCGCCTCGCTCCTGGGCATCCCCACCCAGCCGCGCTACCCACCCATCCCGGCCGCGGCGTCGCCCGCGCAGGTGAAGGCGAAGACGTTCCAGTCCATGTCCGCGCTGCTGTTCCGGATGACGGAGCAGCGCCCGGTGCTGCTGGTGGTGGAGGACCTGCACTGGATCGACCCCTCCACCCTGGAATTCCTCAACGTCATCTTCGAGCGCGTGCCCAGCGCGCGCATGCTGGTGATGCTCACCTACCGCCCCAGCTTCAAGCCGCCCTGGCGGGAGGCGCCGCACCTGCACCACGTGGGCCTGGAGCGCTTCTCGCAGAGCGAGGCCGCCGCGCTGGTGGAGACGCTCTCGCGCGGGAGCCTGCCGCGGGAGGTGGTGCAGACGCTGGTGGCCGGCACCGACGGCATCCCGCTCTTCATCGAGGAGCTGACGCGGACGGTGATCGACGCGGGCGCCGCCAACCAGCGCTCGGCGGAGGGCCCCATCGCCGTCCCCGCGTCGCTCAACGAGCTGCTGCTGGCCAGGCTGGACGTGCTGGGCCGGAGCGAGCGCGAGGTGCTGCAGATGGCCGCGGTGCTGGGGCGCTCGTTCGACCGGGCGATGATCCGGCGCGCGGCGCAGCTGGCGGACAAGACGCTGGCGGACACGCTGGACCGGCTGGTGGACCAGGGCTTCCTCGTCTCGTGGGAGGAAGAGCACGAGCACGGGGAGCGGGTCCGCAACTACAGCTTCAAGCACGCCCTCATCCAGGCGGCGGCGTACCACTCGCTGGTGCGGGCGCAGCGGCAGCAGTACCACGCCATCGTCGCCACGCTCTTGCAGGAGCAGCTCGAGGAGCAGGTGGAGCTGCAGCCGGAGCTGTTGGCCCACCACTTCGCCGAGGCGGGCGACGCCATGCGCGCGCTGGACTACTGGGAGAAGGCGGGGCACCTCGCCGCCCGCCGCTCCGCCAACCACGAGGCCGAGCACCACTTCGGCAACGCGCTCAAGCTCCTCCGCGCCCACCCGCTCGCGGCGCAGATGGCCAAGCGCGAGCTCCAGCTGCTCATCGCCATGGGCGCCTCCGTGATGGCCACCCGCGGGTACGCGTCCGCGGAGGTGCGCGACACGTACGGGCGCGCGCGCGAGCTGTGCAAGGACGCCGGCGGGTCGAAGGAGCTGGTCACCGCGCTTTTGGGCATCTGGCAGAGCCACATGTCCACCGGCCGCATCCTCACCTCGCTGGAGGTGGCGAAGGATCTGGCGGGCCTGGCCGAGGGGCTGGATGGGTCCGAGGCGCTGGTGCCCGCCTACCGCGCGCTGGGCACGTCGCACTTCCTCAAGGGGGACCTGAAGACCGCGCTGGAGCACATCCAGCACTCCATCCAGGTCCACGACCGCGTCGCCCACCGCGGCGCGGCGCTGATCTACGGGCAGGACCACGGCGTCATCGCCCGGCTCTACGCGGGGTGGACGTTCCAGCTCCTCGGGCTGCCGGAGCGCGCGCTGGCGTCCGCGGAGGAGGCGCTCTCGCTGGCCCGCGAGCTGGGCCACGCGCACAGCCTGGTGTTCGCCGAGTGCTACGCGATGATGGTGATGCAGCAGCGCGGGGACTACGAGCGGATCCGGGACCTCGCGCCGAAGACGCTGGCGTCGTGCGAGGAGCACCGCTTCGCGCTGTGGGTGGGCTGGGCGACGGTGGAGCGCGGCTACGCGGCGGCGCGCCTGGGCGGCGGGAAGGAGGCCATCGCCGACATCCGCGCCGGCATCGAGGCGTGGCGGAAGACGGGGGCGATCTCCGGGCAGACGTACCTGCTGCCGCTGCTGGCGGACGCGCTCCGGCGCGCGGGGCGGATCCCGGAGGCGCAGGAGGTCATCGGCGAGAGCCGGGCGTTGATCGAGCGCACCGAGGAGCGGATGAACGACGCCAACGTCGCCCTGGTGCAGGCGGAGATCGCCCTGGAGCGCGACCCGCCGGACCGCGGGGAGGCGGAGCGGTGGTTCCGGCACGGGCTGGACGTCGCGCGGGCGCAGGGCGCGATGTCGCCGGAGCTGCGGCTGTGCTCGGCGCGCTATCGCTGGGCGCGCGGCCCCGAGGAGCGGAAGGAGCTGGAGGCGGTGTTCTCGAAGTTCCAGGAGGGCTTCGAGACGGAGGACCTCCGCGCCGCGAGGAAGCTCCTCGAAGGGTGATGGCGCCACCGTTCGAGAGCCTGGGGGCGATGATCGAGGCGCGGGCGCGGGCGGCCCGCGGCACGGTGCGCTTCCTCCGCGGCGCGCCGGGCGGCGACGAGGTGGTGAAGGTGGGCGAGCTCGCCGCGCAGGCGGGGCGGACCGCCGCCGGGTTGCGGCGGATGGGGCTGAAGCCGGGCGACCGGATGGCCATGCTGCTGCGGTCGAACCTCGACTTCGCGCGGCTCTTCCTCGGCGCGGCGGCGGCGGGCGTCGTCCCGGTGCCGCTCTATCCGCCAGCGTCGCTCGACCGCATCGACCACTACCTGGGCAACCTGCGCGGCATCCTCGGCATGGTGCAGCCCGCGGCGCTGGTGGTCGCGCGCGAGGTGCGG
>DASRBA010000256.1:0-10838 GCA_035637895.1 Myxococcaceae bacterium | reverse complement strand
TCGTCGATGTCCTCGGCCACCCCGCGCAGCTCGGCGCGGTCGGTGCGGACCAGCACCTCCTGCCCCAGGGTGGACGACATCTGGCGCCACGCCTTCTGGATGGGCGCGAACCCGTCGCGGGCGTGCTGGTCCAGCCGCTGCTCCAGCCGCCCGAAGAGCGCGGCGGTGAAGAGGGCGCGCGGGACCTTCTCCCCCCGCGCCTCCATCAAGGAGGTGGCGGCCGGCGCCACGTCCGGGCCCAGGTCCTCCACCTTGCAGTTGAGGTTCACGCCGATGCCCAGCACCACGTGGTGGATCTGGTCGGTGTCGGCGGAGAGCTCGGTGAGGATGCCGGCGATCTTCTTCCCGTTCACCTGGACGTCGTTGGGCCACTTGATCCACGCGTCCGCGTGCGAGTCGCGCAGCGTCTCCGCCAGGGCCACCGCGGCGGTGAGGGTGATCTCCGGGGCGCGCTGGGGCGGCAGGTCCGGCCGCAGGATGGCGCTGCAGTAGAGGTTGACCCCCGGCGGGGAGACCCAGGACCGCCCGCGCCGGCCCTTGCCGCGGGTCTGCTGCTCGGCGATCACCACCTCGCCGTGGGCGGCGCCGTCGATGGCCAGCTGCATGGCCACCTCGTTGGTGGAGGGCACGGCGTCCAGCGCGTGCACCGTCCGCCCCAGCTCGTTGGTGGACAGCAGCGGGTTCAGCTCCAGGCTGGTGAGCCGGTCCGGCACCTCCACCAGGCGGTAGCCGCGCGCCGGCACCGCGTCGATGCGGTAGCCCTTGGCGCGCAGGGACTCCACGTGCTTCCACACCGCGGCGCGGGACAGGCCCAGCTTGTTGGAGAGCGCCTCCCCGGAGGTGAGCTCGTCCCCCCCGTCCGCGAGGAACCCGAGGATCAGCTCCTCGTTGGTCTGTTCGGAGGGCTCCGCCATCGAAGACCAGTCTACAGCGTCGGGCCTTCCTCGATCCGGAGCAGCCGCGTGGGGGACCGGGTGCTGGACAGCGAGTCGATCCACGCCACCGCGGCCAGCACGTCCGCCTCGCGGGCCGAGTGGGTGAAGACCACTACGGTGGCCTGGCCCTCCGCGCCGCCCTGCTTCGGGGCGCGCTGGATGACGGAGGCGATGCTGATCCCCTTCTCTCCCAGCACGCCGGCGATCCGCCCCAGCACGCCGGGCACGTCGCTGACGGAGAAGCGCAGGTAGAAGGGGCCGGCGCGCTCGCCCGGGGCGCGCACGCGCACGTCGTGCAGGTGCGGCGGACAGAGCATGGGGAGGCGGCCGGAGACGCCGGCGAGCAGGTTGCGGCAGATGTCGATCACGTCCGCCACCACCGCCGACCCGGTGGGCATGGCGCCCGCGCCCAGGCCGGAGTAGAGCGACCGCCCCAGCGCCGCGCTGTTGAGGAGGACCGCGTTGAAGCCGCCGCGCACCTCGGCCAGCGGGCTGGTCTCCGGGACGAGCGCCGGGTGCACCCGGACGTCGATCTCGCCCTCCGCCACCCGGCGGGCGGAGGCGAGCAGCTTGATCGCGTACCCGAACTCCTTGGCGAAGGCGAAGTCCGGCGGGGCCAGCAGCGTGATCCCCTCCACCGCCACCTGCTCCGGCTTCAGGCGGGCGCTGAAGGCCAGCTGCGCCAGCAGGCACAGCTTCTGCGCGGCGTCCATCCCGCTCACGTCCAGGGTGGGGTCCGCCTCGGCGTAGCCCAGCTGCTGCGCGCGGGCGAGCGCGTCCGCGTAGGAGGCGCCCTCCTCCGCCATCGCGGTGAGGATGAGGTTGGTGGTGCCGTTGACGATGCCGTACAGCTCCTCGATCCGGTCGGAGGCGAGCGACTCGCGCAGGGTCCGGATGATGGGGATGCCGCCGCACACCGCGCCCTCGAAGTGGAGGTCCACGCCGCGCCGGAGGGCGCGGGCGAACAGCTCCTCGCCGTGCTGGGAGAGCAGCGCCTTGTTGGCGGTGACCACGTGGCGGCCGCCGTCGATGGCGCGGAGGAGGTGGGCGCGGGCCTGGTCCACCCCGCCCATCAGCTCGGCGACGATCTCCACCTTGGGGTCGGCGAGGATCTTCTCGTAGTCGGTGGTGAGCCGGTCCTTGAGCGAGCCGGCCTCGCGGGCCCTGGCGCCGTCGCGGACCAGGACGTGGCGGACGTGGACCCTGGCGCCCAGGCGGCGCTCGATGTCCCCGGCGTGGGATTCGAGGATGCGCGCCGTGCCCAGGCCCACGTTGCCCAGGCCGAGCAGCGCGATGCCGATCTCCCTCACTTGGCCGGCCCCGCGGGCTTGGCCGGCGCCGGAGGGGGCGCGACGTGGTACGAGACCAGCTCCACGTCGGTCTGCGGGGTGAGCTTGCCCTCGGCGTCCAGCGCCACCTGGATCTTCACGATGCCGACGCGGGGCGCGTAGGTGGTCCGGTTGACCAGGGTCTTGGTCTCGTCCTGGCGGTTGGTGGTCTCCACGGTGAGGCAGTGGTCGAAGACGCCGGCGAGGACGGTGATCGACTCGTCGGTGCCGACGATCTTGGCGTGCTCCACGGACTGCACGGAGACGACGCTGGTCCAGGTCTTCCCCTCCGCCAGCGGCTCGCGGATCAGGTAGCGCTTGTCGTCCCGGAGGCCGTAGGGGTCCACCTTGAGGCGGCCCTTGTGGTCGTCCACGAACCAGCCGAAGTCGTTCTTGACGATGGTGATGGTGTCCTCGCTGTGGCTGCCGAGGACGTTGGCCGAGTACTTCCAGGAGTTGCCCACCGCCAGCGGGTAGTACGCGGCCGGCTCCAGCGGCTTCCAGTCGCTCGCCGGCTTCCCACCTCCGAACATGGCGCACCCGGCGGACGCCGCCGCCAGCGCGGTGACCAGCACGACCTTTTGCACGGTTCGCTCCTCCGCTTCCGTTAGTGGCGCGCGGCCTCGCCGTCGCCGTCGCCTTCGCGCTCGCGCTCGCGCGAGGAGAGGCCGCGGTCCGGCTTCTGCTCGGAGCGGGACAGCTCGTCAAGGGCCTGCTGCGCGGCCTCGCGGATGGCCGGGTGGTCGTGGCCCTGCGCCACCGTGTAGAGGTACGCCTGCGCCTCGTCCCCGCCGATGCCGGCCAGGGCGTAGATCACCTCGCGGAGGAAGACGGGGTCGTGGGCGTTGCCCAGCTCGATCAGCTGGGGGACCGCGCGCGTCTCCTTCATCTCCACCAGCGCGCCGATGGCGCGGCGCACCTCGTCCGGGTCGCTGGAGCCCAGCTGGTCCAGCAGCGCCTGGGTGACGGCCGGGTTCCGGCGGTCGGTGAGGATGCGGACGGCGGCGCCGCGGATGGTGGAGTCCTTGGAGGCGAGGTCCTTCACCAGCGCGTCGTCGGACTTGCCGGCGGCCTGGAGCTGGACGCGGGCGCGCCGCAGCGCCTGGTCGACGGCGGCCTCCAGGGCGGACTTCAAGGCCACCTCGCCCTGGGCGCCGGAGGGGGCCTCGCCCACGCCCTCGGCCTCGTAGCGGGGGGAGCCGGGGCCGGCGCTGGACGGGGGCGCGCGGCGGCGGAGCTGCAGGAGGACCCCGACGCGGGCGGGGTTCTCCTGGGCCAGGGGGATGTCGAGGGTGAGCTTGAGCGCGCCCTCGGGGGGATCCTCGCTGGAGGAGGCGTCGAGGACCTTGAAGCCGGCGGCGGTGAGGCGGGCGGTGAGGAGTTGCTCGACGTCGCCGCGAGAAGCGGCCGCGCCGGCGCGGGAGAGCGCGCCCCAGGCGCCGATCTCCGTGCGCTCGACGACAAAGGGGTGATCGCGCTTGCACCCGCCCGCGGCCAGGCACAGCACCAGCGCGGCGGTGGGGGACCACTTCACGGTCGACATGTTAGCGCCGGACGCGCTCCGGCGCTGGGCCGCGAGAGGTACGTCATGGTGCGCGCTTCGCGCGCCAGTTGGCATGGACCTGGACGCTGCGCGGATCAGGGTTCGGGGTGCTTCCGTCGCGTCCTGCGCCACCGCCAACGCGCAAGCGCCCCCCACAGGTGCCGTGGCGCGCCGCGCCCCGAAGGGCGCAACTATCCCTGCCCGGGTTCGCCGCCGTCCGGCGGCGCTGGAGGAGGCGGCGGCGGAGCGGACGGCTCCGGCGCGGGAGGTGGGCGGGGTGCCGCCTCCATGGAGGCGTGTCCGCCCTCGACGCTCTGCACGGGCGGCGGGGCCGCCTGCCCACCCGGCTGGCCTCCGGGCTGACCCGGCCCCTGGGCCTGTTGCCCCGGCTGACCCGGCTGCCCGGGCACGCCCTCTCGATTGCCCCGGCCGCGGCGCCCGCGGCGGCGGCGGCGGCGGCGCTTGCGCTCGCCCTGTCCCGGCACCTGCTGTCCGCCGGCACCCGGCGCGGCGCCCTCGCGAGGCGGGCCACCCGGCACCGAGGCCTCGTCCATCTCGTCGTCCTCGTCGCCCTCCTCCCCGTCGTCACCCTCCGCGCCCTCCTGGTCCTCCATCGGCTGCGGCGGCGCCAGCCCACCCGCGGCCGACGGCACCTCGTGGTCGGTGTCCCCGGCGGCGCCCTCGCCGCGCGCCTCGCCCTCCTCCTCCTCCGCGCGCTCCTCCGCGCGCTCCTCCCGCGGCGGCGCCTCCGCCTCGCGCTGCTGCTTCTCGCGCTGGCGCTCCTCGCGGCGGCGGGCGGCGTCCTCGGCGTCGATCCGCGCGTTCTCGAAGAAACGGTCATCCAGCTCGTACAGCTCCACCTGGACCGCGCTCACCCCGGCCTTGGCCTCGATGAACTTGTCGCCCAGCGCGTCGCCGCACCACAGCATCACCAGCGACCCGGACGCCTGCGCCTCGGTCCGGGCGTCGCCGCGCACCTCGCCCGCGCTGGCCAGCAACCCCACCTGCGCCGAGTAGTGCCCCAGGTCGCGCCGCAGCTCCTGCACCATCCGCCGGTCGATCGCCGGGCTGCCCTTGAGCATCCGCACCGCGAAGCGCAGCTCCACGCTGCCCTCGCGCTTGCGGGCGGTGAGCAGCGGCCCCTCCTTGGACCGCTTCGCCACCTTCAGCTCCCGGAACCCGACGCCGTGGAGCATCTTCACCACGGACTTCTCGAACGTCCCGGTCTCCAGCTCCGACAGCCGGCGCCGCAGCGCGCGCGCCACCGACTTGCGCGCGTCCTTGACCGCCAGCTTGGCGGCCTGGTTCCCCACCCCCTCCGCGCCGGCCTCCTCCGCCCCGGCGGCGGGCTGCGCCGACCGCGGCAGCACCGGCCGCCCCCCCTCCATCGGGATGTTGAGCGCCGCGGCGAACGCGGCCTGCAGCTCGTGTGGCGGGATGTCGCTGGGCGCGCTGGACCGCTCCAGCACGATCTGCCCGGACTCCTCCTGCAGTTGGAACTGCGGCCGCCGCCCGGCGTCGATCCGCCGCTGGTTGTCCTCCAGCAGCGCCATCAGGATCTGCTCGGTGCCCAGGTCCTCGCCCGCCAGCCCGCGCTCCTTGGCGGTGCCGGCCAGTTGGTCCGCCCTCAGGCCGCCGCCCGCCTCGGAGAGGATCTCGAACGCCACCTCCGGGATGGGCGGGAAGCGTCGGCGCCGGCGCCCGCCCTCGTCCTCCTCCTGCCGCCTCCGCCCGCGGTCCTTGTCGCGGTCGCGGTCGCGGTCCCGGTCCCGGTCGCGCTCGCGGTCGAGCCGCCCGGCGCCGCGCACGTTGTCGTTGCGCGGGTCGGGGTGGCGCTCCGCCGGGCGCAGCGGGGGCAGCTCCTCCTCCGGGTTCGGCTCCGGCACGCCGGTCTGCGCCAGCGCCTCCAGGTCCTCCGGAAGCTGCCACTCCACCAGCGCGAAGGTGTCCTTGGCGGTGACGATCACCTTGCGGTCGCGCGTGCGGCGGGCCATCGCGGCCAGGCGCGAGAGCATCGTCTGCTCGGGGGTCTTGCCCACGTGCGAGAGGAGTTGTTGCTGGATGGACTTCTCGGTGATCTGGGAGAAGTGGAGTGGACGGCCCTCAGCCTCCAACACGCGGAGGGCGGCCTCGTAGAAGGTCATTTCGGGATCCGAAAGCCAGTGTTCGAACTGTCAGTTCGAAGCTTGAGTTTCGACGCAATCGAGTAATATCGAACCTTTGCGAAGGTCGGATTCGCGGGCGCGGATCCTAGGCGTCGGCTTTTCACCCTGTCAAACGAAACGCACGGATGATCCGTTTTCGCATCGGTCAAAGCTGGAAGCGGGAGCCGGCGGCGGCGCCCGTGGACAGCTTCGGGCTGGAGCTGGACGGCGTGGACCTCCTCCCCGAGGCCAGCGAGGAGCCGCTCCAGCAGGTCGTCCCCGCCCTGGTGGAGACCGTGCACGCGCTGGCCGCCGAGGGCGAACCGCTGGCCCAGCTCTCCCTGGGCGAGGCACACCTGGAGCTGGTGTTCCGCCGCGTGGACGGCGACGTCGAGTTGCAGGTGGTGAGCCTCTCCCGCCCGGCGCGCGTCCAGCGGGGCGGCGTGCGGGTGGACCTGGCGGAGCTCTCCGAGGCCGCGATGAAGTGCGGCCGTTCGCTGGTGCGCGACCTGGCGGAGGCCGGCCGCCCGGCCCCGGACGAACCCTGGCACCGCAAGCTCCTGCAGCGGCTGGAGGCGCTGGAGGGCGCCGAGCCCGCCGCCGTCCGCCGCGACCACCGGCAGACCGGCTCCTCCTTCCACTTCGCCGCGCCCGTGCCCGGCGCCTTCGGCTTCCAGCTCACCGACCCGGACGACCTGCTGCTGGCCTTCGACCGCAAGGGGCACGGCGCGCTGGGGTCGCTGCTGTGCGGCGGCGAGTGCTTCGTCAAGGTGACGGACGGCGGCTGGCGGTCGAAGGCGGTGCCCTTCCTCTTCGCGCTGGAGCTGTCGCGCCAGGCGCTGGAGCTGTCCCACGCCATCGAGCTGAAGGAGCGCACCTTCACCTTCCGCCCCGGCGGCATCGACCCGGAGCTGCGGCTGGACCTGGACCGCGGCGAGCTCGACTCCGGCCAGGCGCGCGTCCCGGTGGTGCCGGAGGCGGTCCTGCGGTCGATGTTCGAGCTGGGCGTCTCCCTGGGCTTCGCGGTCACCTCGCGCAACAAGCAGCAGGCGAAGAACCCGTACCTAGAGGAGCTCTTGGCGCGCTGCCGCGAGGGCCTCTCCCACCTGCGCGCGCCGCTGTCCGCCTCCGACGCCGAGCGCCCGCGCAAACCCGGCCGCAAGCAGGCCGCCTCCCGCCCGCTGAAGACCGCCGGGCGGCTGCGCCGGCTCCGCTTCGAACCGCTCTGGGAGAAGCAGAACCTGGGCGGCGGCAGCGACGAGGTGGGGCGGCTGCTGCTGGGCCTGCGCGGCCCGGTGTTCAGCTCCGAGGCCATGGCCATCGGCCTCTCCCCGCGCGGCGAGATCCTCTTCCGCCGGGTGGCCACCCGCGGCGTGGCCGCCTCGCGCGACGGGCGGGTGATCTGCGCGTTCGAGGACCGGGTGATGGGCTTCCAGGGCTCGGAGACCTCCGCGCGCTGGTGCCACGACCACGACGGCCTCCCCATCGGCCCGGACCTGCTGCGGCGCGAGGGGCTGTGGATCACCACCTCCGAGGGCCGCGCCGCGCTCGCCTTCCACGAGGTGACCGGCCGGGAGATCTGGCGGGCGGCGCCGCCGCGCACCCAGCACGCCTACCTCGCGGTGCAGTCGCACCGGGCGCTGCTGGCCACCGACTCCGGCTACCTGTTCGGGCTGGACCTGGGGGACGGGCAGATCCGCTACCGGATGCGCGCCGCGCTGCCCTTCCTGGGGCCGCCGCTGCCCTGGGGCCGCAAGATGGTGGCCTCCCTGGGCCGGGGCGACCGGTACGCGGTGTTCGCCGCGGACGCCCACGCCGGCAAGCTCCAGCAGGAGCACGAGTTCACCCTGCGCCTGCCCTCGGCGCCGCTGGCGCTGGGGAACCGGCTGTACCTGGCGGGCGAGCAGGACGACGACGGCGTGCTGCTCTGCTTCGGCGCGCAGGGGAAGCTGGCCTTCCAGCGCAAGCTGCACCTGGGGCGCGGGCCGTACGAATTGCTCCGGGTGGACCGGTCGGTGCTGGCGGTGGGCGCCGCCGGCGCGGCCACGCTGGTGGCGGGCGACGGGCAGGTGCAGTGGCACGCGGGCGCGTCCGGGGAGCCGCTCGCCGCCCGGCCGCCGCCGGCCTTCGCGCGCGGGGTGGTGCTGCTGCCGGGCGAGACGGTGCGCGCGGTGGACCCGCACGGCGGGCAGCTCCTGGCGGAGGTGAACGCGGGCGCGGGCCTGTGCGACCTGAAGGTCGACGGCCGGCTCAACCTCTACCTGCTGGACGACGCCGGCACGCTCAAGGCGTACCGGCTGGCCACCCACCTCGCGGTGGTGTGAGCCTTTCGCGTCACTTCTTGTTGGCGGTGGGGGCGGGCGCGTCCATGGGGGCGGTGGTCTCGCTGGCGCCCTCCCACTTCTCGCCCGGCTTGAGCTTCCAGTCGCCCGGCGTCTCCAGCTTCCAGAGGAAGTTGGCCGCCGCCTCGCCGCCGGTGGCCGCGCGCGAGCTGACCTTGAAGGTGATCTCCATGTCCTTCACCTCCGCGGGGACCAGGTCCAGGTCGTAGTGGCCCAGCACCATCTGCGGGGGGAACTCCGGGATGTAGCGCTCCGGCCAGTCCACCTTGCCGGAGAGGTCCGTGGCCTCCATGGAGCCGTACTGCTTGGCCTTCTCGTCGAGCAGGTTCCAGCTGGCGGAGAAGGTGGCGGAGGTCACCATCCGCTTGACGCCCTTGTCCCCCTCGCGCAGCTCGCGGGAGGGGCCCCAGACGACGATCTCGTAGCGGACGCTGGGCTTGCCGCCCACCATCTTCACGTCCGAGGAGAGCACGTCCAGGCGGAGGCCCTTGTCGGTGGCGGTGAAGACCGGGGTGTACTTCCCCTCGCGCATCCGGTCGAACACGGCGCGGACGGTGTCGTAGACGGCCTTGCGGTCGCCGGCCTTCTTCTCGTCGGCGCCCTTCTTGCCCTTCTTGCCGTCCTGTTCGGTGAGGTAGCCGTCGAAGTCCTTGTTGCCGCCGAACTTCTTCAGGTGCTCGTCGATCTGGCTGAAGTAGTTGCGGAAGAACGGGTTGACCTCTTCCTTGTACTGCTTCTCGTCCGGGTTGGAGCGCATCCAGCCGACCTTCTCCAGGTAGTCGCCGCGGATGCGCTGGGCGTCCGCTTCCCTCTCGATCTCGCGGATCTGGGAGTTCTTGCTGGCGACCAGGCTCCCGGCCCCGATGGCGATGGCGACGAACCCGACGATCAGCCCGATGTATCGCTTCATGCGATGGGTGATATGAGAAATCGCCCTCGTGATCCAGACCGCATCCGACTCGTTCATGCTGCCGGCGTCGCTTCCGCTGGAGGAAGGGGGGCTCCTCTTCAACGCGGTGCTCGCCTACGAGGCGTACGGGCGGCCGGCGCCGGAGAACGCGGTGGTGCTGCTGCACGACCTGGCCCACTCGCACAAGGCGCTGGGTCCGGCGGAGGACGCGCCCTACCAGCCGTCGGGCTGGGGAGGCGCGCTGGTCGGAGAGGGGAAGGTGCTGGACCCGCAGAACCAGTGGGTGCTGGCGCCGAACCTGCTGGGGAGCCCGTTCGGGTCCACGTCGCCGGTGAGCCTGGACCCGGAGAACGGGAAGCCGCTGGGGCCGATCTTCCCGCCGCTGACGATGGACGACCAGGCTCGGGCGGTGGCGGGGTTCCTGCGGGGGATGGAGATCAAGAAGGCGCGGGCGCTGGTGGGGGTGGGGTTCGGCGGGATGGTGGCGCTGCGGCTGGCGGCGCTGTTCCCCGGCGTGACCGCCGGGGTGGTGGCGCTGGGCTCGGGGCGGACGCTGCCGGAGCGGTTGCGGGAGCGGTTGTCGGCGGTGCCGCAGATCCTGTCCAGCGACCCGACGTTCGAGGAGGGAGCGTACGAGGCGGGCCAGGGGCCGCGGGGGACGATCAAGGCGCTGCGGCTGGAGTACCTGCGGCTGACGTCGACGCGGGAGGCGCTGCTGGCGAGGTACCAGGATCCGCTGGCGGCGGAGCGGGGGCTGGACGCGGAGGCGGAGGCGTTCGCGGGCGCGTTCGACGCGAACTGCTACTCGCTGCTGTGCGGCGCGTACGGGAGGGCGGACGTGGGGCCGCACTTCTCGAAGATCGCGGCGAGGGTGATGCTGGTGTCCGCCAGCAGTAGCGCGGTGGCGCCGCCCGCGCACGTGCGGGACACGTACCGGCTGCTCTCCGCCGGCGGCGCCAACGCGCGGGCGTTCGAGCTGAAGACGGAGCTGGGGCAGGACGGGCTGCTGGCGGATGCGGAGCAGCTCAAGGGCCCGGTCGGGGCGTTTTTGGCGACCCTGGACCGCCCGCGTTGATGGAGGCGGCGCTCTGCTGGGCGGCCACGATCAGCTTGCCCATCCACCAGTAGGTGGCGCCGCCACCGACGAGGGACAGGAGGCCGACGACCACGGCCCAGCGGGCGTACTGGGCGCCCATGGCGGTGCGCTTGTCGGCGCTGAGGCGCCAGACGAGGGCCATGAACAGGCCCACGAGGGAGAGCGGCGGGCACACGAAGCCGACCGCGGAGAGGAGGAGCGCGGTGAGAGTGACGCCGGGAGGTTTCTCGGCGGCGGGGGCGGGGCAGCTGTGGCAGCGGATGTGCTCGTCCTTGCGGTAGCCGCACTGGTCGCAGACGAACGTGCCGCAGCGATCGCAGGGGCCCATGGCCGGAGCGGAGTGGGCCGCGCACAGCGCGGAGAGGTCGGCGGACACGCGTGGAGTGTACGTCACGAAGTGGTGAGCGAGCGGAATTCGCGCGGCTCTGCCGCCAGCCACTCACGCGGCTCCACCGCCAACCACTCAAGCGGCTCTGCCGCCAGCCACTCACGCGGCTCCACCGCCAACCACTCAAGCGGCTCCGCCGCCAACCACTCACG
>DASRBA010000255.1:0-23967 GCA_035637895.1 Myxococcaceae bacterium | reverse complement strand
TCGTGGGCCAGCGGCTGCTGGCGGCGTCGTGGCGCGGCAAGCTGCCCATCCGCGTCGCCATCTACGACCCCCAGAAGAACACCTGGAGGCGGCCCGACGCCGCCACGCCACCCGATGCCTGGCACGAGAGCAACGTCGCGCTGCGCGACTGGTGGCTCACCGGGAGCCGGGACGGGAACGGCGGCTACCGCTTCCACCCGGTGCAGCTCACGTGGACGCGGATGAAGCCCGCGCCGGTCGCCGGCTTCTCCATGTCGTGGCCCTCCGCCGCCGCCGGGAACAAGGCCTACTTCTTCGCCGACCGCGCCGGGGCGGCCTACGACGCCGATTCGAACGGCTGGACCGTGCTCCCGGCGGGAGGCCCCACGCACCCCGCCCACGCCTACGCCTCCTCACGCACTGGGCGGATCGCCGTGCTCTCCGCCGACGAGCCCCTGGCCGGGGCTGTCTACGATCCGGCCGCCAGGGCCTGGACGCCGATCGCCGGCACCGACCAGGTCGTCTACGACCCGGGCGGCGTCTACCTGGAGGTCGACGGCAAACCGGTCACCGAGCCGGTCGGCTTCAGCGAGGCACCGAGCCCCGCCGGTCCCTACGTCGCCTTCTCCTCCCATCCCGAAGAACCCATCTGGCTCCTCGACATCGACGCCGCGCGCTGGCGGCCCGTACCCCGGCCGCACGGCGCGCCACCGCTCTCGAGCCTGGAGATTCGCCTGCGTCACGAACCTTGGTTCGAGCGACCCATCATCATCGCTCCCCCTCTACCGCCGGAGCCCAAGCTGCTCCTCGCCGGCGAGACGATCTTCCTCGAGAGCGAGACCTGCCTGGACATGGGTGGTGGGTGCCTCACCCGCGCGCACATGGGCGAGGCGGACCACCTGGACCTCTACGAACCGGAGTCGGGCCGCTGGTGCTCCCTGGACCTCCCGGCCGCGGCGCGAGAGGCGCTCGGCGGCCGGGCGTACTTCAGGATCGAGCGGGTGTGGCGCAACCATCTGCTGCTCTGGGAAGTGCACAAGCCTGCCCCCGCCCATTCACGGTACATCGAGAGGGTGGAGTTGGTGACCGACTTCCATCCCGATTGGGGCGAGCCGCGCGGAGGCGTGATCAGTTGGTGAAGCTCCGCTTCGCCCTCCTCGCCCTGGCGGCGGTGCTGGCGACGGTCGCCCGCCGACTCCTCGGCCGGAAGCGGCACCGCGCGTGGAGTGTCTCGCAGGAGATCGCCGTCGAGGTGCTCACCCGCAACGGCGCGGTCCTCCGCGCGCTTCCGCCCGATCGAGCGCGCGCCCGCATGGACGCGCTGGCGCTCCCGCCCTCCACCAAGGTGCGCAAGGAGAAGCGCACCGGGACCGCCGGCTCGGCGCTCGCCGCCCCACGACCATCCACCAATGTCCGTGTGGAGAAGCGCGCCGAAGGCACCTGGTTCCTCCCCGACGGTGCCCCCGGCGACGCCGCCATCGTCTACGCGCACGGCGGCAGCTTCGTCATCGGCTCCGTCCGCTCCTACGCCGACCTCCTCTCGCGCCTCGCCGCCGCCACCGGCGTCCGCGTCCTCGGCTTCGACTACCGCCTCGCCCCCGAGCACCGCTTCCCCGCCGCGCTCGACGACACCGTCGCCGCCGCCACCGCCGCGGGCGTCCCTCCCCACCGCCTCCTCCTCGCGGGCGACTCCGCCGGCGGCAACCTCGCCCTCGGCGCGGCGCTGGAGCTGGCCCGACGCCGCCAGGCACCCGGCGGCCTCATCCTGCTCTCCCCCTGGGTGGACCTGACCTGTTCGCGCGCCTCGGTGCAGCGCAACGCGCGCCTCGACTGGGGCGACGGCGGCTACCTGAAGCACTGGGTGCCGCTGTACCTCCCCGCCGGCGTCGCCGCCGACGACCCGCGCGTCTCGCCGCTGAACGCGGACCTCTCCGGCCTCCCGCCGATACAGCTCCACGTGGGTACCGCGGAGCTCCTCCACGACGAGGTGGTGGAGCTCTCCGAACGCGCCATCTGGGCGAACGTCGGCGTCGACCTCCGGAAGTGGCCGGACATGGTGCACGGCTGGGCGCTGCTGCCGGCGGTCTTCCCCGCCGCGGCTGACACGCTCCGCGCCTGCGCGACCTTCACCGCCGAGCGCCTCAGCCTTAGCCGCAGCTCGCGCCCGAACCCTCTTCCACTACCCGCCGCAGCACCGCCTCCACGCTCGCGCTGAGCCCGAACGACGGCAGCTCCCGCTCCAGTTGCGCCATCTGCCCGAACCCGCTCACGTACCCGTTCAACCGCGCCGCCACGCGCGACTCCCGGAACCGCGCGTCGCCGTAGCCCAGGCGCTGGAACTCCCCGAGCAGCGCCGGGTGCCCTCGCAGGTAGTACTTCTGGTGGTAATCCTCCGCCGGGTAGAAGCGCTCCAGCGGCGCGATCACCGTCTTCACCTCGCGCCCCAGCCGCGCCTGCACGTCCGCCATCGTCTCCAGCGCGGCGGCCTGCTGCGCCTCGCCCGACCAGAAGATCGCGTTCAGGTACTGCCGGCTGAAGTGGTTCCGCCGCGGGTCGTGGCTGTTCCACACGTGCCCGAGGATCTCCCGGTAGGAGATCAGCGCCGGGTTGAAGTCCACCTGCGTGGTCTCCGTGTGGTCGCCCATGCTCCGGTACGTCGGGTCCACCTTCCTCCCGCCCGCGTACCCCACCCTCGTCCGCAGCACGCCGTCGAGACACCCGAACTGGGCGTCCGGTCCCCAGAATCACCCCAGCGCGAAGGTGGCGGTCTCCACCCTGGTGGGCGCCTGGAGGTCCAGCGGCAACCCCTCCCGGTCCTGCTCCTGCCGAGCTTCCGCGAGCATTCTCATCACGCTCCTCTACGTCCTCTCCTGGCCCCACGTTACTTCCGGCACTGGACACCGCGGAGGCCGTCATGCCGGACGAACAGGAACTTGTCATCCAGCCGCGCGACGGGCTGCGCGGAGACCCCGGCGTCCCCGTGCGCGTCGGCAAGCGGGCCTACCTCGTACGCCGCCGGCCCGCGTTCGGACTCACGCCCATGTCCGGCTGGCTGCTCTGCATCGCGGGAGGCTTCTTCGCCCTCGCCACCGGCGCGGGAATCCTCACCGCGTCCCCCCTGGTCCACGCCCTGCTCTTCTGGGTGGCCATCCTCTGGGGCCACTTCGCGGTGAGCTACTTCATGTGGGTGGACCCGCTGCCGGCCTCTCGCTTCGTCGCCATCCCGCTGGGCGTGGCGGCGCTGTGGGGATTCACCGCCCTGAGCTTCCTCCTGCTCTCCGTGGGGCCGGGCTGGCTGGGCTGGGCGCTCTCGCTCGCCGGCCTGCTGAGCATCGCCGCGGGCGTGGTCCCGCTCGGCGCGGCGTGGTGGCAGCCGCGCCGGTCGGTCCTCACCCACCGCCGCGCCGAAGCTTAACGTCCGCCGTCGGGCTTCGACCCTGCATCCGGCTTCGACCCCGCGTCGGGCTTCGGCTCGTCCGCGTGCTGGTGCAGCGGGCACGCCTTGATGGACCCCGCCGGGTCGATGGCGTCACCTCCCGACTGCACGGAGATGATCTTCCGGTCCTGCCCGATGACGAAGGTGAACCGCTGCGCGAACGGGAGCGGCCCGGTCTTCACGTCGTACGCCTCGACCACCTTCCCCTTCGGGTCGGGGATCATCGGGTACTGCGCCCCCAGCGACTCCTTGAACTTCTTCATCGTCTCGGCGTCGTCCATCGACACCGCCACCATCTTCCCGCCGCCCTTGGTGAGTTCCGCGTACCGCTCCCGGTACGCCGTGAGCTCGCGCGTTCAACCGGGGGTGAACGCCTTGGGGAAGAAGGCGAGGATGACCGGCCCGTCCTTGAGCATGGTGGACAGGGTGACCGTGTTCCCGTCGGTGTCCTTGGCGCTGAAGTCCGGCGCCGCGTCCCCGACCTTCGGCGCCGACGACAGCGCCAGCGCCGCCACCACCATCAGTGCGTTCATAGGGCGGCCATTCTGGACCAAAGCTCGCGCGCCGTCTTCCGCGACTGCTCGTTCACCACGTCCGGATTGACCGAGAGTGCACGCCTCGCCCACAGGCGCCAGAGGCCGTCTACCATCACCGACTCCACGTGGCGCGCGCCGAAGCCGTAGATGAAGTGCCCGGCCAGGTTCTCCGGCGTCAGCGGCGTGGGGCTGCGGTAGTCCAGCACCAGCAGGTCCGCGGCGGCGCCCTCGCGCATGGGGCCGACCTCCATCCCGAACGCCTTGGAGACCAGCCGGTGCCCGTTGGCGAGCATCTTCAAGATGTCCACGCCCAGCCCCGCCTCGGTCGCGCGGAAGTGGGCCAGCTGCGCCTCCGCGAACATGTCCGCGCCGATGCCGTCCGTCCCCAGCGTGGAGCGCGAGCCGAACTTCCCCGCCGGCGCGTACCCCACCGCGTTGTTCATGTTCGAGCGCGGGTTGTGCACCAGCCACGCCCCGGCGCCGATCACCTGGGACAGCTCCGGCCAGGAGAGGTGGACGGCGTGCGCCACCACCGTGCCCGCCGACAGCAGCCCGTGGTCCATCAACCGCGCCACCGGCGGATCGCCGAAGCGCTCGAAGGAGATCTTCTCGTCCGCGGGGTCTTCCGCGAGGTGGATGTGCAGCGGCGCGCCGGTGGACTCCACCAGCTGCCGCAGCATCTGCAGCGACTCGTGCCCCAGCGTGAACGAGGCGTGCGCGCCCACCATCCCGCGGAACCGCCCCTGCGCCTTCTTGATGAAGGCCGCGTTCTCCATCAGCCCGGCGTCGCGCCCCTCCGGCCCGTTCCGATCCGTCACCTCGTAGCAGAGGATGCCGCGCAGCCCGACCTCGTTCACCCCGCGGGCGATCCGGGTCAGCGACCCCTCGATCGCCGCCGGCGAGGCGTGGTGATCGATGAGGGTGGTGGCGCCGGAGTACAGCGCGTCCATCGCCCCCGTCGTCGCGGAGACGTGCACCGCGTCCAGGGTGAGCGCGCGGTCCAGCCGCCACCAGATCCGCTCCAGGATCTCGACGAAGTTCTCCGGGGCGGGGTTCACCGGCGGCATCCCGCGCGCCAGCGCCGAGTAGAGGTGGCCGTGCGCGCAGACCAGCCCGGGCATCACGATCTTCCCGTTGAGATCCACCACCTCGTCGCCCTCCTGGGCGGCGAGCATGGGGGCGCGCGCGGCGATCAGCCCGCCCTCCACGCGCAGATCCACGCGCTCGACGGTCGCCGGCTCCAGCTCGATGACGGTGCCACCCTTGAGGACGGTGCCCAAGTGGATGCTCCGAGGGGAAGGGACTCCGGACTTCGACGGGGCGCACAGTCTATGGTGTGATGGAAGTTCGAGGCTACGCCCCTTTCATGGCCGATCACTCGCTGGAGCAGGACCTCCCGCCAGACGCCGTTTTCGAGCTCAAGCTTGTTTTTCTGCGAGAGCTGGAAACGGCGTATCGGCAGGCGCGCGACGCGCAGGATCGCCTCCTGAGCAACAAGACCGATAGCCGCGCCCTGAACGACCTGAGGAACTTCTTCCACCGCATCGCCGGGACCGCGCATGCCGTGGACTTCACGGAGCTGGGCTACCTGTGCGCCATCGCCGAGCGCACCGCCGAGCTGACCGGCGACGGCATCATCCCGGTGGAGAAGATCGTCCCCGCCTTCGCCGACGGGCTGGCCGCGGTGGCGCACGTGCTGGACGCGCACGGCGCCGGCAAGATCGATCGCCCGCTGCCCCGCCCGGCGCAGATCTCCGCCACCGGACTGCTCCAGCCGGCGGAGAGCGGCGAGGAGCGCGTCCTCTCCAAGATCCTCGTCATCGACGACGACCCCTTCTCCGCCAACCTGATCGACGGCTGCCTCCGCAACGCCGGCTTCATGTCCAGCTACTGCTGCCAGCCGGAGCAGGCGCTCACCGCCATCACCTCCGAGCTGCCGGACCTGATCATCCTGGACGTGGTGATGCCCGGGCTGGACGGCTTCGACCTCTGCCGGCGCGTGCGCACCCACCCCGCGCTCCAGTTCACGCCCATCATCTTCGTCACCCGCAAGGGCGACGTGGAGCAGCGGGTGCGCGGCCTGGAGGTGGGCGGCAACGACTACATCGCCAAGCCGTTCGAGCCCCAGGAACTGGTGGCCCGCGTGCGCAGCCACCTGCAGCGCCTCGCCGCGCTGCGTGACATGGCCATCCGGGACGGCCTCACCCGCTGCTACAACCACAAGTACTTCAAGATGCGGCTGGACCAGGAGATCGCCCGCGCCCGCCGGTACACGGTGGAGCTGGGCCTGGCCATGCTGGACATCGACCACTTCAAGCAGGTCAACGACACCCACGGCCATCCGGCGGGGGACGCCGGGCTGGTGCACATGGCCAACCTGATCGGCCTCTCCGTCCGCAGCACGGACGTGGTGGCGCGCTACGGCGGCGAGGAGTTCGGCATCCTCCTCATCCAGGCCGGCGAGGCGGAGGCCTCCATCATCACCAACCGGATCCGCGAGCGCATCATCGCCCACAAGTTCGCGCTCCCCTCGACGACCGGGGAGATGGTGCAGGTGCCGGTGACCGTCTCCATCGGGGTCACCCAGTTCAACTTCGAGGACTCGCTGCAGACCTTCCTCGAACGCGCGGACAAGGCGCTCTACGAGGCCAAGCACAACGGCCGCAACCAGGTCCGCGTCGCGTAGCCCCTGGGGCGCGCTAGATCAGCCGGCGCTCCTTCAGCTCCGCCTCCAGCGCGTCCATCTCGGGCGCCAGGTCGATGGGCGGCGTGGTGGCGTGGATGGCGCTCTTCACGTCCTTCAGGCCGTTGCCGGTGATGACGCACAGCGCGGTCTCCCCCGCGCCCACCACGCCCTGCTTCACCGCCGCCATCACCCCGGCGACCGACGCCGCCCCCGCGGGCTCGCCGAAGACGGCGGCGAGGCGGGCGGTCTTCCGCATCGCGTCCAGGATGTCCGCGTCCTCGACGTTGACCATCGCCCCGTTCGACTCGCGGACGGCGCGCAGCGCCTTGCGCCAGTTCCTGGGCGTCCCGACCGCGATGGAGTCCGCCAGCGTCTGCGCGTCCACCGTCTTGATCTCGTTCGCCCCGCTCTTCCACGCCTCGGTGATGGGCGCGCTGCCCGCCGCCTGCACCCCCAGCATCTTCGGCAGCTTCTTCAGGAACCCCAGCTGGTGCATCTGCTGCAAGCCCTTCCACGCCCCGGCGAAGGTGCAGCCGTCGCCCACCGACAGCACCACCCAGTCCGGCACCTCGTCGCCCAGCGTCTCCCCCAGCTCCAGCCCCACCGTCTTCTTCCCCTCGACGAGGTAGGGGTTCACCGCGCAGTTCCGGTTGTACCAGCCGTACTTCGCGCAGGCCTCCTGGCAGAACTGCCAGGCCTGGTCGTAGGTGCCGTGCACCCGCAGCACGGTGGCGCCGAAGATGAGCAGCTGGGCGATCTTCGGCTCCGGCGCCCGCTCCGGCACGAAGATGAAGCTCTTCAACCCCACCGCCGCCGAGAACCCCGCCAGCGACGACGCGGCGTTTCCCGTCGACGCGCAGGCGATGGCTTCCTTGCCCAGCTCCCGCGCCTTCACCACGCCCACGCTGCTCGCCCGGTCCTTGAACGACGCCGTGGGGTTGCGCCCGTCGTCCTTCACCCACAGCGCCTTCACCCCCACCGCCTCCGCCAGGCGAGGCGTGGGGTACACCGGCGTCATCCCGACCTGGAGGTGGGGGAGTGGCCGTCCAAAGTCCACCGGCAGCAGCTCCTGGTAACGCCAGTGAGAATGGGGCCTTTCGGCCAGCGCCTGCCGGGTGAGCGTCCGGGCCGCGCGATCCAGGTCGTATTCGACATCCAGAATGCCCTCCAGGCCGCAGGCGGGACAGGTGTACAGGGTGTCGGTGCCGTAGTGGCGGCCGCAGGCCACGCAGGTCAGCTGCCGGATGTGCTCGAGCGCCATGTGCGGGAAGATAGCGTGTCCGCGGGGCACTCAGGCCGCTAGTATGTGGGGGGAGCCGTGCCGACGAAGATCCTGATCATCGACGACAGCCCCTCCATCCGGACCATCGTCAAGCTGTACCTGATGGGACGGGGTCTGGAGTTCATCGAGGCCACCGACGGTGCCCACGGCCTCCAGCTCGCGTCCGAGCGCGGGGTGGACCTCGTCATCGCCGACTTCAACATGCCGGTGATGAACGGCATCGACTTCGTCCGCAACCTGCGCACGCACGACAACCTCGCGCTGCGCGAGGTGCCGGTGATCCTCCTCACCGCCAACAAGGACGAAGTGGTCCGCCAGCGGGCGATGGAGGTGGGCGTGAGCGCCTTCACGGTCAAGCCCATCAGCCGGGACCAGCTCACCACCACGGTGCGCAAGTACCTCAAGCTGGAGGAGCCGCCGAGTTGAGCCGGCTCGGGGCGGCGCAGGCGGGCTCGGAGGCGCTGCTCTTCTCGCTCGGCAGCGAGGTGTTCGCCTTCCCCATCGGCCGGGTGCGCCAGGTGCTGCGCGCCTGCTGGCCGCAGCCGGTCCCGCGGCCGCCGCTGGGCTGCCTGGGCGTCATCGAGGTCGCCGGCGAGGTGGTCCCCATCCTGGACCTGGCGGTGCTGATGGCGCTCCGGCGCCCGTACCCCACGGCCCAGCTGCCGGAGAAGATGCTGGACACCCACTTCCTCCTCTGCGGCGCCGAGGACGGGGAGATCGGCTTCTGGGTGGACCGGGTGATCGAGGTGGCGGAGATCCGCGCCCTGGAGGAGTCCACCGCCGACCCGCGCCTGGAGGCGCTGGGCAAGTCCGTCTCCTGGGTGGTCGGCCTGGCGGCGGCCGGAGATCGCCGCGCCCTGGTGCTCGACCCCAGCGCCGTGGTCACCGCCTCCCGGCGCCGCCTCCTGAAGCGGGCGGTGCTGCGCAAGGCGGTCTAAGGTTTCACCTGCGAATGAGGGACGGCCCGGTCGAGCACCTGGCGGAGCTCCTCGGCCACCGGTTGGCCGAGGACAACCGGCGCCTCTTCGAGGACGGCCTGCAGAAGACCGGCCTGGCCCTGGGCGTCTCCCCGGACGCCGCCGCCCGGCGCGCGCTGGCCGGCGACCCGGTGGCCTACCGCGAGGTGATCTCCGCCATCACCGTGGGGGAGACGTACTTCTTCCGCCACCCGGAGCACTTCCAGCTGGCGCGCGACCACGCCGCCCGCGCCAGCAACGCCGGCCGCCCGGTGCGCACCGCCTGGAGCGTGGGCTGCGCCACCGGCGAGGAGGCGTACTCGCTGGCGCTGGCGATCTCCCCCCACACCCCGGAGCTGCGCGTCTTCGGCACCGACATCAGCGTGGAGGCGCTGGAGGTGGCGCGGCTGGGCCGCTACGGGAGCTGGTCCTTCCGCGACGGCCCGCCGGACCGGCTGGGCGAGCTCCGCCAGGTCGGCGGCCAGTGGGAGGTGAGCGCGCGGCTGAAGGCCATGTGCACCTTCCACGAGGCGAACCTGGCCCGCGAACCGCTCCACCCCCCGCCCGGCGCGCCGTCCCACCTGGACGTCATCTTCTGCCGCAACGTCCTGCTCTACTTCCTGCCCGACCAGGCCGCGCGCCTCCTCGCCGCGCTGAGCGCCCTCCTCGCCGAGGGCGGCCTGCTGGTGCTCGGCGCGCTGGAGGCGCCCGCCATCCCGCCGGTGGGGCTGCAGGCGGTCCCGGACAGCAACGGCTGCGCGCTGGCCAGGCCGCTCTTCCCGCGGGCGCCGGTGGAGCGGCCGCCCACCCCGCCCCGCCGCTACTCCACCGCCGAGCGCAAGGCGCTCCCCGGCGTGGACGTGCTCACCATGGCCCGGCGGCTGGCGGACGCGGGCGACCTGGAGGGGTCGCTCAAGATGGCGGAGAGCCTGCCCGAGTCCATCGAGGCGCTGGAGCTGGCCTCCACCGTCTGCTTCGAGCGCGGCAACCTGGACCGCGCCAAGCAGCACCTGGCCAAGCTGCTCCAGCTGCGCCCGGACCACGTCCCCGCCCACCTGCGGCTGGCGCTGGTCGCCCTGCGCGCGCACGACCTGGACCTCCTGGAGAAGTCCGAGCGAGAGCTGGTCCGCCTGGTCTCCGGGCGGCGCGACGACGAGGAGGTCTCCGGAGACGGAATGAAAGTGGCGTATGTTCGGCAGGTGCTGGCGGACCTCCGGGGGCTGCCATGAGCGGCCCGGGGCGCGTGAATGGGTAAGGACGCGATCCAGATCCTCAAGGAGCGGGCCGAGGTGGCCGCCCACGTCGAGGAGCAGGCGGCGGTGGCCACCGTGCCGCTCAGCCTCTTCATGCGCGGCAAGCAGTGCTACGGGCTGCGCCTGAACGAGGTGGAGGGCGCGGGCCGGTTGCGCCAGCTCTCGCACGTGCCCGGCGCGCCGCCCTGGATGGTGGGCGCGGTGCAGCACCGCGGCGCCATCCTCACCCTGCTGGACCTGGCGCCCTTCTGGGGCGTGGAGCTCAAGGGCCTGGCGGACCTGCCCACCTTCGTCGTGGTGGGCGACGGGCGGCAGCAGATCGGCCTCCTGGTGGAGGAGCTCCTGGGCGTGCACGAGGTGGACGCCGCCATCCAGCCCTACCGCGGCGACGAGCGGGTGGGCGTCTCCGAGGTCGCGCACTGGGGGACGAACCCGGTGCTGGTGCTCTCCGCCGCGCGGTTGCTCCAGGACGGGAGGCTGAAGGCCAGCTGACCCATGGACGAGATCCTCAGACAGGTCCTCACCCTCTTCGGCGAGGAGTTCAGGGAGCACAGCCTGGCGATGGCGCAGTCGCTCATCCAGGCGGACCGCTCCGACTCGCCGGAGGAGCGCAAGGCGCTGATGGCGGAGATCTACCGCCGCGCGCACAGCGTGAAGGGGACGTCCGGGACGCTGGGCCTGTTCGACCTGGAGGACCTGGCGCACGCGGTGGAGACCGCGCTCTCCGGGTTCCGCTCCGGCGAGCGCCACCTCTCCCCGGGCCTGGCGAAGAAGATCCTCGACGGGCTGGACCAGGCGCAACGGCTGCTGGAGGCGGTGGCCGCCGGCGCGGACGTCTCCGACCCGGTGCTGCGCGCCACCGCGGCGGAGCTGCTCAAGCTGGCCGCGGCGGCGGAGAAGGAGCCGCAGGACTTCCGGCCGATGACGCCCACGCCCGGCCCGCCGGCGCCCATGCACGCGCACGCGCCGACGCCGGCGCCGATCGCGCACGCCCCCGCGCTCGCGTCGCCGCACGCGCTGACGCCCCCGCCGTTCTCGCCCCCGGCCCAGCCCCCGCCCGAGGCCTCCGAGGCCGCCGCGCGCTCGGATGACGGCGGCTCCCGCAAGGGGCAGGTGGAGACGCTCCGGGTCACCGCCGAACAGCTGGTGAACCTGGAGCGCCAGCCGGACGAGCTGCGGGAGATCCGCACCGCGCTGGAGCAGCGGGTGGAGGACGCGCGGCGCATCTTCAACGCGCTGCAGGGCGCCCTCAGCCGCGCCCAGCGCCACATCGAGTACGAGGTGGCCTCCGCCATCCGCGACCAGGTGCTCCAGCTCCAGCGCAACGTCTCCGGCGCCGCCTCCGAGCTGTCCTTCCGGGTGCAGGAGCTGGACCGCGAGCTGCGCGCGCTGCGCATGCAGTCGGTGGACACGCTCACCGACCCGCTGGGCAAGGCGGTGTTCCAGCACGCCAAGGACCTGGGCAAGAAGGTGCGCCTGGAGACGTTCGGCGCGAAGGTGGCGCTGGACCGGCGCATGCTCCAGCTCCTCAAGGACCCCTTCATCCACCTGGTGCGCAACGCGGTGGACCACGGCATCGAGACGCCGGCGGAGCGGTCGCGCCTGGGCAAGCGCGAAGAGGGCGTCATCCGCATCGACGTCGAGCAGCGCGGCAACGCGGTGCAGGTCACCTTCACCGACGACGGCGAGGGCATCGACGTCTCCGCGGTGCGGCAGAAGGCCATCCAGGACGGGCTGCTCACCGCCGAGGCCGCCGCCGCCATGCCGGACGACGCCCTCACCCAGCTCATCTTCCAGCCCGGCTTCTCCACCTCGGACCGCGTCACCCGCACCTCCGGGCGCGGGGTGGGCCTGGACGTGGTGAAGGAGAACGTCCAGAAGGCCGGCGGGCGGGTGAACGTCACCTCCCGGCGCGGGCAGGGCAGCCGCTTCGTCATCGAGGTGCCGCTCACCCTGGCCACCGCGCAGGCGCTGCTGTTCGAGAGCTCCGGGTTCGCGCTGGCGGTGCCGCTCTCCTCGGTGGTGAAGGCGCGCTTCGTGGACAGCTCGGAGGCGGCGCGCGGCAGCCTGGAGGTGGACGGCCAGCTGCTCCCCATCCACGCCATGTCCGACCTGGTCCCCATCCCGCCCTCGCACGCGCGGCCCACCGGCTACTCGGTGGTGGTGGTGAAGTCCGCGGAGCGGCTGCTGGCCATCCGCGTGGACCGGCTCCTGGGCGAGCGCGAAGTGGTGGTGCGCCCGCTCCCCCCGGAGATGCTGCGGCTGCGCCACCTCTCCGCCGCCACCCCGCTGGGCGACGGGCGGCTGGCGTTCATCCTCTCCAGCCGCGCCATGGTGGAGTCGCTCAGCTCCAACACCTCCTTCGCCGGGCTGGTGGAGGTGGCGCGCAAGCACCGGGTGGTGGTGGCGGACGACTCCATCACCACGCGGTCGCTGCACCGGCAGGTGCTGGAGGCGGCCGGCTACGAGGTGGAGACGGCGGCGGACGGCGACGAGGCGCTGCGCCTCTTGCGCGCCAGGGGCGCGGACCTGCTGGTCTCCGACATCCACATGCCGCGGATGGACGGGCTCACCCTCACCCGGAAGGTGCGGGACGAGCCGGCGCTGGGGATGCTGCCGATCGTGCTGGTGTCGTCGCTGGATTCGGACGCCGACAAGCAGCGCGCCGACGACGCCGGCGCGTCGGCCTACCTCACCAAGGGCGCGTACCAGCGCGGTGAATTGCTCAAGCTCGTGCAGTCCCTGCTCCCGTCATGATCCGGACCCTGGTCGCAGACGACAGCCCGGCCTTCCGGGAGGCGCTCACGGCGGTGCTCCGCGAGGACCCGGAGTTCCACGTGCTGGGCGGCGCCGCCGACGGCGCGGAGGCGGTGCAGAAGGCCAGGCTGCAGCGGCCGGACCTGATCGTGATGGACGTGGTGATGCCCGGGATGAGCGGGCTGACCGCCACCGCGGAGATCATGAGCCAGACGCCGTGCGCGGTGGTGGTGATGTCCCGGCTGATGGACACCGGCGCGCAGCAGGTGGCGTTCGAGGCGCTGCGCGCGGGCGCGGTGGAGGTGATGGGCAAGCCGCGCGACCTGCGCGACCCGAAGACCAAGGACGCGCTCCGCCAATTGCTCAAGGCGATGGCCACCGTGAAGGTGGTGCGCCACCGCAAGCCGAAGGAGCTCTCCTTCATCTCGGCCGAGGCGGGGCTGTTGGCCATCGGCGCCTCCACCGGCGGCCCGCCGGCGCTGCGGGAGATCCTCCGGCACCTGCCGGACGCCTTCCCCTCCTCGGTGCTGGTGGCGCAGCACCTGGCCTCCGGCTTCACCCGCGGGCTGCGCCGCTGGCTGGAGGACTGCGTGGAGCTGAACGTGCACCTCGTGGAGCAGCGGACCGCGCTGCGCCCGGGCTGCGTCTACCTGCCCCTGGACGACCACGACCTGGTGATGGAGCAGGGCCAGGTGCGGAGCGTGAAGAGCGAGGGCGAGCACCCGTCGCCCACGCCCAGCGTGAACCGCCTCTTCACCTCGCTGCTGGACGCCGCGCCGAAGGTCTGCGCGGTGCTGCTCACGGGGATGGGGAGCGACGGCGCGGAGGGCCTCAAGGCGCTCCATGACCGCGGCTGCCACACCATCGTCCAGGACGAGGAGAGCTCGTTGATCTACGGGATGCCCAGGGCCGGCAAGGAGCTGGGCGCCGCCTCCGAGGAGCTGCCGCTGCACATCATAGGACCCAGGCTGCGCGCGCTGTTCGGCCAAACCATCCGGGGACCCAGGCCCGCATGACCCCACCACCCAACACGTCCGACATCCCTCCCTCGCAGGTGACGCAGTTCCTCCCGCGGAAGCTGCGCGGGCACGCGCTGCTGATGCTGTTCGGCGCGGTGGTGGTGGCGGCGCTGGCCTCCAACTTCCTCGTCGGCCCCTGGGCCATGCGCAGCTCGGAGGCGGCGCTGGACGCGCGCGCCAAGGCGCTGGGGATGGTGCTGGAGCGGCACCAGGACCTGCGCGCGGCGGTGAAGGCCGGCAACAAGCGGGCCGCCAACGAGCTGGCCACCGCGCTGCTGCAGGACAAGGAGCTGCGCTACGTGGTGCTGCTGGACGGCCAGGGCCAGGTGCTGGGCGGCGCCACGGCCGTCGAAGGGGAGACGCCGGAGGCGGTGGCCACCCGGCACGTGGAGGGCGCGGCCGGCGGGCTGGTGGGCTACACCCAGCGGATCCGCAAGGACGGCGTGGACGGGCCGGACGAGGACTCCCGGAACGACCTGGGCAAGGTGGTGCTGGCGCTCTCGGTGGCGCCGGCGCGGCAGCGGCTGGCCAGCCAGACCGCCGCGGTGCTGGCGATGACGGGCGTCATCCTCGGGCTCGCCTTCCTCTGGTGGTTCCAGCGGCTGGTGAAGCGGCTGGACCGGCTGGGCGGGTTCGCCGCGGAGGTGGCGGCGGGGAAGCTGGCGGCCAGCGTGGACGACGGCGGGGAGGACGAGATCGCCGCGCTGGCGCGGTCGCTGGACGCCATGGCCGGGAGGTCGGGGGCGATGGTGCTGCGCCTGCAGACCGCGGCGCAGGCGATGGCGCGGTCGTCGGAGGAGATCTTCACCTCCGCCACCCACCAGGGCGAGTCCGCGACGAGGCAGGCGGCGTCGGTGTCCGAGACGGGCGCCACGGTGGCGGAGCTGCGGGAGACGTTCAAGCAGGCCGCGGACCGGGCCCAGGCGGTGATTGACCTGGCCAAGCGGTCCGAGGAGTCCACCTCCACCGGCAAGCGGGCGGTGGAGCAGAGCGTCTCCGCCATGGAGTCCATCAAGGACCAGGTGGCGGCCATCTCCACGGTGATGAGCGGGCTGGTGGAGCGCACCAACCAGATCGGCACCATCATCGACGCGGTGAACGACCTCGCCGAGCAGTCCAACGTGCTCGCCTTGAATGCCGCCATCGAGGCCGCCAAGGCGGGCGAGCAGGGCCGCGGCTTCGCGGTGGTGGCGCGCGAGGTGCGGAGCCTGGCGGAGCGGTCCAAGGACTCCACCGCCCAGGTGCGCGCCATCCTCCAGGACATCGAGAAGGCCAGCCGCGAGGCCCAGGCGGTGATCGCCGAGGGCAAGCGGGTGACCGAGGACGGGATGGGGCTGGCGACCCGCGCCGGCGAGTCCATCTCGCTGCTGGACAACGCCATCGGCGAGTCCTCCACCGCGGCCAAGCAGATCGCCGCCTCCACCCGGCAGCAGGCGGTGGGCGTGGAGCAGATCTGGCAGGCGATGCGCGACATCGACCGGGCGGTGAACGAGAGCGCCAGCGGGATCCGGCAGCTGGAGGTGGCCTCCCGGAACATGAAGGAGCTCTCCAACCAGATGACCCAGCTGGTGGCGCAGTACCAGATGAGCAGCGGGGAGTAGCGGGCCGGGGCCGGGGTATCGGGTATCCTCCCCCACCATGAGGACGATCTCCTTCCAGCTCAACGGGAAGCCCTGCCAGGTCAACGCCGCGGACGACGAGTCGCTGATGACGTCGCTGCGGGAGCGGTGCGACCTGGTGTCGCCGAAGAACGGCTGCGCGCCCATGGGGCAATGCGGGTGCTGCACGGTGATGCTGGACGGGAAGGCGGTGGTGTCCTGCGTGGTGGACGCCGCCAAGGCCGAAGGCAAGCCGGTGTGGACGCTGGAGGGCCTGCCCGCTCGCGAGAGGGAGATCTACAAGGAGTCGTTCGTGTGGACGGCGGGGTTGCAGTGCGGGTTCTGCATCCCCGGCATCGTGATGCGGGCGCACTGGCTGATCGGGAAGAACCCCAGGCCGTCGAGGGAGGAGATCGAGAAGCAGCTCACGCCGCACCTGTGCCGGTGCACCGGGTACGTGAAGATCGTCGACGCCATCGAGCTGGCGGCGGCGCGGCTGCGGGGTGAGCCGGCGCCGGAGTACGACTGGTCGGGGAAGATCGGCACCTCGCTGCCCAAGTTCGAGGGCGGGGACCTGGCGCTCGGCGACCGGCGGTACATCGACGACATGAAGGTGCCGGGGATGTTGATCGGCGCGGTGCGCCTGTCTGACCACCCGCGGGCGAAGGTGAAGCGGATCGACGCGGCGAAGGCGCGGGCGATGCCCGGGGTGCACGCGGTGGTGACGGCGAAGGACGTGCCCGGGCAGCGGTTCCAGGGGCTCATCTACAAGGACTGGCCCATCTTCGTCGCCGAGGGCGAGGAGACCCGGTACGTGGGGGACGTGCTGGCGGCGGTGGCGGCGGTGGACGAGCCCACCGCGCGCGCGGCGGCGGCGGCGGTGGAGGTGGAGTACGAGGTGCTGGCGCCGCTGACGGACCCGGAGGCGGGGATGCGGCCGGACGCCCCGGCGGTGCACAAGAAGGGGAACCTGCTCTCGACGTCCAAGTTCAAGCGCGGCGACCCGGACGCGGCGGAGAAGGCGTCGAAGCACGTGGTGACGGAGACGTTCCGCACCCAGTTCATCGAGCACCTGTTCCTGGAGCCGGAGAGCTGCCTGGTGGTGCCGCCGTCAGGCGGTGAGGCCGCGTACACCATGTACAGCCAGGGGCAGGGCGTGTTCGACGACCGGCGGCAGGTGGCGTCGGCGATGGGGATGCGGGAGGACGAGCTGAACGTGGTGCTGGTGACGAACGGCGGTGCGTTCGGCGGGAAGGAGGACCTGTCGATCCAGGCGCAGACGTTCCTGCTGGCGAAGGTGACCGGGAAACCGGTGAAGCTGACGCTGACGCGGGAGGAGTCGATCCGCGTCCACCCCAAGCGGCACCCGATCACCATGACGTACACGGTGGGGTGCGACGAGAAGGGGAAGCTGACGTTCGTGCGGGCGCAGATGATCGGCGACAAGGGCGCCTACGCGTCGGTGGGGAGCAAGGTGCTGGAGCGCGCGGCGGGGCACGCCACCGGCGCGTACCGGGTGGACCACGTGGATGTGGTGGCGCACGCGGTCTACACCAACAACCCGCCGTGCGGCGCGATGCGCGGGTTCGGCGCGAACCAGGCGGCGTTCGCCATCGAGTCGTGCCTGGACATGCTGGCGGAGAAGGTGGGGCTGGACGGGTGGGACATCCGGTGGATGAACGCGCTGGACGAGGGTGACCGGTTCGGCACCGGGCAGAAGCTCACCGCCAGCGTGGGGTTGAAGCAGACGCTGGAGCTGGTGAAGGACGACTACAAGAAGGCGAAGTTCGCCGGCATCGCGTGCGGCATCAAGAACTGCGGCATCGGCAACGGCGTGCCGGAGACGGGGCGCGCGCGGCTGGTGGTGGCGAAGGACGGGAAGTCGGTGGGCCTGTACCAGGGCTACACGGAGATGGGCCAGGGGCTGTACACCATCTGCGTGCAGGTGGCGTCCACCGTCACCGGGCTGGACCCGCGGCTGTTCGTGCCGGGCGTCACCACGGAGCTCCCGCTGGACTGCGGGATGACCACGGCCTCGCGCGCGACGGTGTTCGCGGGGAACGCGGTGATGGACGCGGCCAAGAAGATGAAGGACGCGCTGGCGGCGGCGGGCGGGAAGGTGGAGGCGCTGGCCGGGCAGTCCTTCGACGGCCACTTCTCCATCTCGTACACGACCTCGCTGGAGAACCCGACGCCCGAGCCCATCACGCACATGGGCTATTCGTTCGCCACCCAGGTCTGCATCCTGGACGACCAGGGCCGCGTGGACCGCTTCATCGCCGCCCACGACGTGGGCAAGGTGCTCAACCCGAAGCTCCTGGAGGGGCAGCTGGAGGGGTCCATCCACATGGGCCTCGGGTTCGCGCTGACGGAGAGCCTGGAGGTGGAGGGCGGGCGGATCACCAATGGCACGCTGCGCAAGCTGGGCGTGCTGCGGGCGGCGGACATGCCGGAGGTGCAGATCCGGTTCGTCGAGGCCGGGATGCCGGACGGGCCGTACGGCGCCAAGGGCGTGGGTGAGATCGGGCTGGTGCCCACGGCCGGCGCGGTGGCGAACGCGCTGTACCGGTTCGACGGAAAGCGCCGGACGAAGCTGCCGATGAAGGATTCCCCGGCCGCGAAGGCGATGAGCGTCGGCCGGTAACGATTCGCGCGGCGCGCGTCTTTCCGGGTGTAACCACCACGGGGAGCACCATGCGCCACGTCCTCGTCCCTGCCGTCTTCCTGGTCCTGATCACCTCTGCCTGCGCCTCCGGGCCCCCGCCCGTCCCGACGCAGCCGGTCATCGACCCGCGCCAGCGGGACGCGGTGCAGTCGCTGCCGCCCGCGGCCGCCGAGGCGCTGATGCAGAGCATGATCGCGCTCTCGGAGACGAACCCTGCTTACGCCGCGCAGGCGCGCGAGCAGGCCATCGAATACGCGCGGCAAGCGGGCGTCGTGATCGACCCGCGCCGGATCTGCGGCGCCTCGTGCGCGCTCCCCAGAAACGAAGGAGAGCGCCAGGCCCACATGGATTGCCTCATCCAGCGGCTCAACTGTCTCCGCCCTCGATGATTCGAGGGAACCCAGCGTCACCGCCGTTGTCATGGCTACCGGCCCTGCCTGGAGGGAGCCATGCCATCGAACGCGAGGATGTGGGTGTCGTGCATGCTGATCGGGCTGGGAGGGCCGGCCTGTGCCACCTTGTCGCCGCCCAGATCAGACGGGGTGCTGCTGGAGCGGCAGCAGTGGCAGACGGTCCAGGCGGACGCGCCGCTGGTCGGTGAGGCGCTGCTCCAGAGCCTCCTCGCCTTCTCGGAGTCGGACCCGGCCTCCGCCACCCAGGCGCGCGAGCACGCGATCAACCTCGCGCGCCGGGCCGGCGTCCTCACCGCACCGCGGCTGACGTGCAACGCGTGCGAGCTCCCGAAGAACGAAGGAGAGATGCCGGCCCACATGGACTGCCTGCGGCGGCGGCTCAACTGCCTCCAACCCCGGTGAGCTCCGGACGGATCGTCGCCCCCGGTAAATCATGGCCCGGGCTCTCGAGGTATTGCCCCCGTCCCTACCGAGGCACATCCGGCCCCAAGCGCCACCAGCGGCAGCAGGAGTGCGGTGGCCCCATGGACGTCCGTATTCACAGGAGCCACCTCCAGCAGCCAGCCTCCCTCTGCCGGACCACACGTGGACGGTAGCGAATCATCGAGCTCGAGCGTACCTCGGGACGTTCAGCAGACCCCGCGAGCACCGGCGACTCCCTCCTGGTCCAGCTCGAGGCGCGCCTCCCGCTCGACAGCGCCCTCGGCGCGGCTAGGCTGCGCCCCGCAGACTCGGACTTCGCGAGACGGGGGCGCCGATGGTGAACATGGGCAGCGACGTGGTGGCGGTGATCCTGGGGGGCGGCCGGGGCACGCGGCTGCACCCACTCACCGCCGAGCGCTCCAAGCCGGCGGTGCCCATCGCCGGCAAGTACCGGCTGATCGACATCCCCATCTCCAACTGCATCCACTCCGGCGTCTTCAAGATCGCCGTGCTGACGCAGTTCAACTCCGTCTCCCTCCACCGCCACATCACCCAGACGTACGACTTCGACCACTTCCACACCGGCTGGGTGCAGATCCTCGCCGCCGAGCAGACCCCCACCTCCGAGTCCTGGTACCAGGGCACCGCCGACGCCGTCCGCAAGCAGATCGGTGAGATCCGGAGCGCCAACGCGCGCTGGGTGCTCATCCTCGCCGGCGACCACCTCTACCGCATGGACTACGCCGACTTCGTCTCCCGCCACGTGGAGACCGGCGCGCAGATCTCCGTCGCCGTCCAGCCCATCGCGCGGCACGACGCCGGCCGCTTCGGCGTGCTCAAGCGCGACAAGGACTTCCGCATCACCAGCTTCGCCGAGAAGCCCAAGGACCCGGCGGTGCTGGCGGAGATGGTCAGCCGCGAGGATCCACAGAAGCCGTTCCTGGGCTCCCTCGGCATCTACGTGTTCGACATGAACGTCCTGCTCCAGGTGCTGGAGAACCCCGCCTGGTCCGACTTCGGCAGCGACATCATCCCGCGCTCTTTGTCCACGCACCGGGTGATGGCCTACGAGTTCTCCGACTACTGGGAGGACATCGGGACCATCCGGTCCTTCTACGACACCATGCTCGGCCTCACCGGCCCCAACCCGGTGTTCAACTTCTACGACCCGCAGCGCCCCATCTACACCCACGCCCGCTTCCTCCCCGGCTCCTTCGTGGAGGACAGCCACCTGGAGCGGGTGCTGCTCTGCGAGGGCTCCCGCATCAGCAAGGCGGAGGTCTGCGACTCCGTCATCGGCGTGCGCAGCCTGGTGGGCGAGGGCGCCAAGGTGAAGAAGTGCGTGGTGATGGGCGGCGACGAGTACGACAACCCCGGCGAGGACAAGGTGCCCATCGGCATCGGGCCCGGCGCGGACATCGAGGGCGCCATCCTGGACAAGAACGCTCGCGTCGGCGCCGAGGTCGTCATCCGCCCGTGGCCGCGCGGGACGCCGGACATCGACACCCGCTCGCACGTGGTGCGCGACGGAGTCGTCGTCATCCCCAAGGGCGCGGTCATCCCGCCGGGGACGCGCATCGCGCCGGACTAAGGGATACCTCAGACAGCCAAGATTCTACATAACCGGCGTGTGATCTCGTGTTCCCAGAGACGCGCACTGGGTTCTGCTGCTTCTACAATAGTCAATCCCCACCTTGCTTTAGCGTTACTGTACGCATTTCTTTTCCGCGTGGCCGCCTCCACCGCCGGGTCCAGTACGGCCTTATCAAGTGCTTGTTCGTGAGTTCTGAACTTGGGCCAATCCTTAGGACGTCCCTTACTCCCTAGCAGCGCTCGCAGGACCGTTGCTTCATCATGGACAAGCAGAGCCTCGAACATCGGTGACATGAAGATCACTTCAAGCTCTGTCGGCTCACCGCCGCGGGGCTCTAGCGACTCTTCAGACTCGTAGCGCTTCAGGAGTTGACTCGCTGCCTCACGGAATTTTGGGTCGAGATGCTTGCTGGCGCCCAACCCTCTCAGCACAAATGCCACCTCCTCCCTCATAGGACAACCTCTTCTGCCACTCACGGGCAACAACTGGTTGGGCCTCCAGTAGTCAAATGCGACGACAACACGATCCAAAGGGCTGGAATCGTGGGCCCGAGCAATAGCAACGTCCAAGGGTTCGCCACCTCCAACCAATTGAACCTGCCCCTTCTTAGCTAACCGCGTGGCCCCCGGACGCGGAGGCAGTGGCGACGCTCCCAGTCGAATGATTTGGCCCTTGCTGATTCCGAACACCCTGAGGTCGATATCATGTCCGCAGTGCTCTGCGAGGGCTCGCCACATCTTCCCGAATTGATCGCGAAGCGGATCGGTTCCGCTGGAGCCCTCGACAAAGAGACCCACAACCGGCCTTGGCTCACTCGCCATCTGGCTCATAATAGCCGGCTATGAACATGGCCCCTGGGGCGACCGCCCCCTCGTATTTTACGACATCATCGTATGTGCTGGCCTGCCTATATGTTGAGTCTCCGTGCTCACGGCGAACATGGATGATTTCTTCAGCACGAACGTGATCAAGCAAAAAAGGAGAGTGGGTCGTAACAATCACTTGCGTGCCACCAGTCGCCGCGTCCCGAAGTTCTTGGAAAACATGCTCTAGGGTCCACGGATCAAGACCATTTTCGATCTCTTCAACCACCAAAAGAGATGGCTTGGGCCTGGCGGCTAGAAGTGCAAACAGTGCCGTGAGACGACGTGTGCCTTCTGACAGCATCCAGTTCGGCAAGTCGATCTTCTTGCTGCCACCCCTCCACCGCATTCGCTCAGTGGCGGAAACGTAACCATGGGCCCTGTCGGTTCTTGTCACCTTGACATCTTCGAGCCCCTTGAGGACGGCTGATACTTTCTGACGCACCCAAGCGCGCTGATCGTCGTCGAACGAAGACAACAATGCAGGAAGAAGATACCCCTCCTCATCAAGCATCTTCCCCTCCGCTCGTTCCAGCGGAGCATCGAACCGCATCGCGGTGGGGCTCAGCCTGAGCACAACCGTGCGCTCGACGAATCTCGCCAAAGCACCAATTGCTGGGTGTCCATGCGACATCGTTTCAATTCCCAGCTTATTGGCATTTCGCTCGGCATTCATTCCTGCTACTCTTCGATATACGGGCCCCCTCTGCCCCTTCTGGGTTCGGAGGATCGTTTTCTGGGCACTTGTTTTGCCTCGGTTCAACACCTCTTCGCGAACGATGGGACGATCGACTCCGCCGGCAACCTTTCCAACGGTAAGATCATAATAGAGCGGCTTACCATCGCTCGATTCAAACTCCAGATGGAGATAGGTCTCGGAAGACCGGCGGTTTAGTAGATAAGAATAGGCACGAAATCGCGTGTCGGTTGCCTTGAGTAATCCGTCGAAGTAGCAGTCTTGCAACCACTGAAGCGCTTCGACGAATGAACTCTTACCGCTGCCATTCCTCCCTATGAATAGCGTCAATGCAGGCAATTCCACATACCCGGATGACTTGACGGCCTTGAAGCCGTCTAGACGGACCTTCCTCAAAAGCAAGGCAGGCGGACTCGCGGCCCTAAGCTTGCTGCGTCTGGTCGCCATATTTGATGCTGTACCGTAGGTTGGTCACGGGAGGTACTTCTCGTTCCTGTGTGGGATAGAGCACCGCAATGTCGGCTGGGATTCAAGCTTAAACATCGAGGGGTAACTGGGTGCACCCAGAAGCAGGCGTGCGAATCTATTCCGCCCTAGCGTGAGGACCCCTATGCTCGACCACGTCACCATCGAGCCCTCGCGGATCTGCGCGCACGGGCCGATGGCCGCGCTGGAGCTGGCCTGCCCGCTCCCCGGCGCGCTGCGGCTCCGCTTCTCTCCCGGCTCGCGCGAGTCGAACCTCCGCCACCCCGCCCTCCCCGAAAAATCGTCCTATGCCGTGGTGAAGGACGGCCGCCTGCCGCTCACCGCCGCCCGCGAAGGGCACCAGCTCCGCGTGGAGGCGGAGGGCGTCCAGCTCCACCTCGACCTCCGCTCGCTGGGCTTCACCCTCCACGGCGCCTCGGGCGAGGTGATGGAGGGCCTGGGCGCCGGCACCGACATGCGCCCGGGCTACCCGGTGCCGCGCTACCGCTCCACCCTGGATCTGCGCGCGCGCCCCGGCGAGGCGTTCCTCGGGTTCGGCGAAAAGGTCGGCCCGCTGGACAAGCGCGGGCTGCGCTTCACCTTCTGGAACAACGACGTGGTGCCGCACCACCCGGACACGGACCCGCTCTACGCCTCCATCCCGTTCTTCGTCTCGCTGCTGGACGGGAAGGCGGTGGGCGCGCTGCTCGACGAGCCGTGGCGCTCCGAGGTGGACGTGTGCCTGGCCGACCCGGACTGCGTGCGGTGGGAGTCCGCCGGGCCGGAGCTGGACCTGTACCTGTTCTGCGGGCCAGGGCTGCCGGCGGTGCTGGAGCGCTACACCGCGCTGACCGGGCGGGCGCCGCTGCCGCCCCTGTGGAGCCTGGGCGCGCACCAGTCGCGCTACGGCTACGAGAGCTCGCAGGATGTCCGCGACGTGGTGGCGGCGTACCGCGCCAACGGCCTGCCGCTGGACGTGGTGCACCTCGACATCGACTACATGGAGGGGTTCGAGGTCTTCAGCTGGGAACGCTCCCGCTACCCGGAGCCGGCGGCGCTGGTCCGCCAGGTGGCGCAGGACGGAGTCCGGCTGGTGACCATCGTCGACCCGGGCGTGCGCGTGCGCGACGGCTACCGCGTCTACGACGACGGGAAAGCGCGCGGCGTGTTCGTGCGGCAGGACCGCGGCGACGTGCTGGTGGGCGCGGTGTGGCCGGAGCGCGCGGTCTTTCCGGACCTGACGCGCCCCGAGGTGCAGGGCTGGTGGGCGGGATGGCACAAGGAATTCCTCGAGGCGGGGATCGCCGACATCTGGAACGACATGAACGAACCGTCCTGCTTCGAG
>DASRBA010000254.1:0-3583 GCA_035637895.1 Myxococcaceae bacterium | reverse complement strand
CGTGGCCGGCGCCTGCGCGGGGCTGCACTACGCGCACACCAAGAAGAACCTGCAGGGGCAGCCGCTGCACGTCGTCCACCGCGACGTCTCGCCCGCCAACATCCTCGTCTCCTACGAGGGGGACGTGAAGCTGACGGACTTCGGGATCGCCAAGGCGGACGCGCAGAGAGTGAAGACGAAGGCGGGCGTGGTGAAGGGGAAGTTCAGCTACATGTCGCCCGAGCAGATCAAGAGCCTGCCGCTGGACGGGCGGAGCGACGTGTTCGCGCTGGGGATCACGCTGCACGAGGTCCTCACCGGCAAGCGCCTCTTCCGCCGCGACAGCGAGCTGGCGGTGATGCACGACATCCTGGAGACCCAGGCGCCGCCGCCGTCGTCGGTGCGGCCCGGGCTGCCCGCGGCGCTGGACGCGATCTGCGCTCGGGCGCTGGAGAAGGACGCCGGCCGGCGGTACCCGTCCGCGCAGGCGATGCAGCAGGACCTGGAGGCGTTCCTGGCGCAGTCGGGCCGGCCGTCCGGCGCCGCGGAGATCGCCGCGTACATGCTCCAGAACTTCGCCGAGGAGCACGCCGCCTACCAGAAGCTGCTCCAGCGGATGGACACCGCCGACCCCGGCGCGCTGGAGATGTTCATCGAGGAGCACAGCGAGCTGGCGCGCAACAGCAGCGCGGACGGCACCGGGTCCGCCACCGGCGAGAAGCGGCGGGTCACCGGGTCGTCCGCCGCGCCCGGCCCCGCGGCGCCGCCGCCCCGCTCCCGGTCGCGCGGGTGGCTGGTCGCCGTCGGGCTGGTGCTCGCCGCGGCCGCCGCCGCGGGGACGGTGCTGTACCTGCGCCCACCGATGAGCGCGGCGGTGGTCTCGCCGCCATCGCCGCCCCAGGCCAAGGTAGAGGGCGCGGTGCAGGTGGACAGCGAGCCGGCGGGGGCGCGGATCCTGCTGGACGGTTCGCCGACCGGGCTGGTGACGCCCGCGACCATCACGCCGGTGTCGCTGGCGCAGGAGCACAAGCTGCGGCTGGAGCGGGATGGGTCCCAGCCCAAGGAGATCGCCTTCACGCTGACGGAGCAGATGGCCCAGAAGGCCGTCTCGGCCAGCTTGATGCCCGCGTCGCCGCCGGTGGAAGAAGCCGCGGTTCCCAAGGAGCCCGATCCGGAGCCAGCCACCGGGCGCCCGGGCGGGAAGGCGGGGCACGCCATGGGGACGATCCAGCTCTCCTCCGATCCCGCCGCCGAGGTGCTCTACCAGAAGAAGGCGATGGGCAAGACGCCCGCGAAGCTCCGGCTGCCGGTGGGGAAGGTGGAGCTGGTGCTGGTGAACCGGGAGCTGTCGCTCACCCGGAAGGTGGAGGTGGAGGTGCCGCGCAGCGGCGTGGGCGCCCAGGAGATCGAGTTCCGGAAGGGGAAGCTGGCGGCGGACGTGAAGCCGTGGGCGGATGTGTACGTGGGTGCGAAGAAGCTGGGGACGACGCCCTTCGCCCCGCGCGAGCTGTACGAGGGCACGTACGTGGTGAAGCTGGTCAACAGCGAGATGGGGGCGATCAAGGAGGTCCAGGTCACCGTCACCCCCGGCAACACCACCGTGCTGCGCGAAGAGCTCCCGTAGCGCCTGGAACCCGCTTATTCGGCCGCTGTCTGAGCCGTGCATGACGCCGCATGGCCTGGAGCTGCGACTTTCCTGGGGTGACCACGTCCTCGCGGAGCACTTCCTCCGCGCCGACCGCACCTCTTCCTTCACCGTGGGCTCCGCGCCCGACTGCGCCTTCGCGATGGACGACGTCGCCGGGCCCCGCTTCGAGATCGCGCGCTCCGGGCCGGACGGGCTGGAGCTGCGGTTCGCGCCGGGGATGCTGGGCGAGGTGGTGGATTCCGGCGGGCGGCGCGACCTGGCCGAGCTGGTGGAGTCGGGCGAGGCGGTCCCGGACGGCGACGGCTACGCGCTGGCGGTGTCGGGGGACGCGCGCGCGGAGCTGGAGCTGGGGGCGATCACCTTGAGCGCCGAGGTGCGCTCGTGCCCCGTGCCGGTGGTGGTGCCGCTGGCGGACACCGTCGACTACAACCTGCTGAACATCTTCGTGGTGCTGATGGCCCTGGCGGGCGGGTTCGCGGTGAGCGCGCTCAACGCGGACACCGAGGGGGAGGGGTACGCGGACGGGTTCTCGCCGGACGGGCGGGTGGTGGCCGCGAGGTTGCTGGTGCAGAACGTCCCGGCGTCGGCGCCGGTGGTGCGGCAACCTTCGGAGCACACCGCCGCGGAGGGAGCGCGGACGCGCCATGGCCAGGCGCGGAGCCCGAGGCCGCTGGCGTCGCCCCGCGCGCAGGCGCGCACGATGCTGGGGTCCATCTTCAGCGGGAAGAACGGAGCGCTCGCCGCCGTCCTCGGCGAGGGGGCCGCGGGTGGCGGCGAGCTGCAGGCGGCGGTCCGCGGGCTGGCGGGATCGAGCGCCTCCGCGGGCCTGGGCGCGACCGGCTTCGGCGGGCTCGACGTGCGCGGGCTGGGGACCGGTGGCGGCCCGGGGGATCCGTACGCCATCGGCATCATCGGGACCAAGGGCCGGGCGGCGGGGAAGGACCGCTACGGTATCGGCTACTCCATGTGTGGAGGACCCGGGCCGGGTGGCTGCCTCGTTCGGGCCGACCCCACCGTCGCCGGGGACCTGAGCGTCACCGGCGGGCTGGATCCGGAGCTGGTGCGCCGGGTGATCAAGTCGCACCGCGACCAGATCCGGTATTGCTACGAGGTGGAGCTGGCCGGGAACGCGTCGCTGGCCGGGAAGGTCGCGGTGAAGTTCCTCATCGGAGTGGAGGGGCAGGTGGCGACCTCGCAGGTGGTCGAGTCCACCGTGAACAGCCCGGATCTGGACCGCTGCGTGAACGGCCGCGTGCAGAGCTGGGTGTTCCCCAAGCCGAAGGGCGGGGTGGTGAACGTGCGCTACCCGTTCGTGTTCACCCAGTCCGGGAGCTAGCGCGACGGCGGGTCGAGGTCGATCTCGTCCACCCGCGCGCCGTCATTGGTGAAGTGGAAGTAGACGTGGACGGGCTGGCCGGTGCGGAGCCCCGCCACCGTTCCCGCGCCCAGCCCGTCCGGCGCGTAGACCGGATCGCTCCCGGAGACGAGGTAGGTGATCACGCCGATGGTGGTCTGCACCAGCAGCCGCCCGTTCGACGCGTCCACCTGCGCGACGCTGCCCCAGTCACAGCGCAGCGTGGCGGTGACCTGGACGTGGCGCGGAGCCTGGAACGGCGGCGCGTTGGCCTGCGAGAGGAACAGCGACGCGACGAGTGCCAGGGCGTTCATGCGATCTCAGGGTGGCAAGGGCCGTGCCGGGCGGCGCCGCCTCTGAAGCGCACACCCGCGCCTGACCCGATCGAATGAATCTTTCGTCCGCTCGAAAGAGATTTGCAGTCGCTGAGCGGGACGCGCTTTGAACTAGGCTCGCCGCTCCACCGCATGAGCACCCCGTCCGACCTCACCGCGCGCCGCGTCTTCATCGGTCTGGTGCTGGCGTCGGTGGTGCTCTTGGCGGCGGTGGTGCGGCCGTTCGCCTCCGCGCTGTTCCTGGCGGCGGTGCTGGCGGGGGCGCTC
>DASRBA010000253.1:0-22274 GCA_035637895.1 Myxococcaceae bacterium | reverse complement strand
CCCTGCTCTCCGGGGACGAGGACTTCCGCGTCTCCTCGGTCACCGACGCCGAGCCGGCCGCCCGCCCGCTCGGGCCCTACGCGGTGGTGGACCTCCTCCGCGGCACCGCGCCCGAGCTCGCCGCCGAACGCCAGAAGGTCGGCTACTACGAGCTGGCCCGCGCGCTGGCCGACGCCCGCGAGCAGCCGGCCCCCGCCCCGGCCGAGGCCCCGCCGCCCGCGCCTCCACCGGCCCCGAAGCCCGACCCGGAGCCGGAGAGCGAGCGCCCCGCCTCCACCTCGAAGAAGCCCTCCTCCGAGACCGTCGCGGAGCGCATCGCGCCCAGGCGCCGCGAGAAGCGCGCCCTCCCGGAGCCCCGCGGGCGCTTCGCCCAGTTGCCGCCGCAGACCCGCCCGGTGGAGGACCTGCAGGACCCGGAGACCCGCCCGGAGCTGGAGGCGCTCACGGTGCAGCACCGCCACCGGGTCGCGCTGCAGAAGGCGCTGGCGACCCAGTTCCAGTCGCGCGGCAAGCCGCCCTCGGAGCTGGAGCTGCGCGAGGCGCTGCAGCGGCACGGCCTGCTCGCGGGCCTGGAGGCGCGCGAGCGCGAGCTGGTCCTGGGCTCCTACGCGGAGAACCGCGGCGCCTCCGGGCGCGTGGCCCGGGCGCTGGACCTGTCCCCGGCGGAGCTGTCGCAGCTCACCCAGGCGCTGGAGCTGAAGGCGCCGGTGGAGGAGCTCAAGGAGCGCTTCCGGCGGGAGGCGCTGGCCGCGAAGCCGCTGGCGGCCCGGCTGGACCTCCTGGGCCGGGACCGCTACCTGGCGGACCTGGGCATCAAGCGCCGCTACCTGGAGCTGGCCGCCGCCGAGCTGCGCCAGGCTCTCCAGAAGGAGCGCGCCGCGGGCCCGCTCAACGCCCGCCTGGAGGCCGCCGCGCGCCGCCACGGCACCACCGCCGCCGTTCTCCGCCGAGCGCTGGACCAGCTCGGCGTCACGCCCGACTGACCCATGCCCATCTACGAATACGTCTGCAAGCAGTGTGGAAAGCTGACCGACGTCCTCCAGAAGCTGAACGATCCGCCCCCGGAGGCGTGCCCGTCCTGCGGCGCCAAGGGGCCGCTGGAGAAGGTGATCAGCCGGACTTCGTTCGTCCTCAAGGGCGGCGGCTGGTACTCGGACCTCTACGGGTCGAAGAAGAAGGACTCCCCGTCCACCAAGGAGGGCGGCGACAGCGGGTCCTCGTCCTCCGGGTCCTCGACGGCGCCGTCGTCGACCTCCTCCACCTCCTCCGGAGCCTCGTCCACCAGCACGACCTCGTCCCCCTCCGCGCCGGCCCCGGCCGCCTCCGGCTCCAGCGACAAGAAGTGACGGGCTGAAAACTTTCGCCGGCCGCACCGCGGGGGGATGCTCCGCCCGTGCCCTTTCCTCCCACCAAGGGTCGGCGCCGTCGCTGCGCGCTCTGCGGCCTCCCGGAGCTGGCGGACGCGCCCGGCTACGGTCGGTTCCTGCTGGTGCCCGATCCGGACGGGCGGGGCCCGGTGTGCCCGGAGCGGCGCGGCTGTTTCGAGCGCCGGCAGCAGCTCCCGCTCCTCCCGGATTCCGTCGGCGTGCCCGCACACGGCGCGCACCGGAAGTAGACGGCTGTAGACGTCGCGGGCGCCACCCCATAAAGATTCGGCCCCTATGAACCCACGCGTACTGCTGCTTGCGGTGATGCTGGCTTCTCCCGCGCTGGCGTCGACTCCGGCGCTCCACCTGGTGCACTTCGAGGATGCGGCGCCCTCGACGGCGCCCTTGCTGGCCCCTGAAGTGGCGGCCCTGCCCTACTCCTTCCACCTGCCCGCCCTGGCGCTGAACCTCACCAGGGCGGACGTGCCGGCCTCGATCCCGCTGCCCCTGCCGTCCCCGGACGAGGGCGGCGGCGCCGGCGTCAGCGGCGACGTCATCCCGGTGCTCGCCATCCTGCTCGCGCTGGTGGTGGGCTTCGGGACGGGCCACCTGGTCGTCCGCGATCGAGAAGGCTTCATCCTCTTCCTGATCGTGGACGTGGTCATCGTGGCCGTCTCCTCCGTCCTCTCGTACGTCGGATTCGGCATAGGCTTCTGGTGGCTGGGATGGCCGGGCCTGGGCGGCCTGGCCTTCCTCGTCTCGCACATCATCCAGGTGCTGGACGTCTACGGGAAGGCGTTCGGGACCAAGCTGCTGGATCGAGCGCGCTACACCACGATGCTGATCGACCCGCCGCGCGCGGGCCCGGACCTGGCGCTGCCGGGCGGGACATCGCGCGTGCTGAGCTTGCGGTTCTGATGCGCAGGATCGCCCTGGCCGCCGTGGTGCTGGCGGCGGCCCAGGGCTGTCTGACCGGCTACACCTTCCTCTCCGCCGACGAGCGGCGCGAGGCGGAGCGCATCGTCGTCATCGAGGGCGACCGGTACCTGCGCCTCTCGTACTACGTGACGCCCTTCTTCGGCGACGACGCCAAGCGGCTGCTGTCGCAGTACCCGCCGGAGGAGCTGAAGGTGGTGCTCCAGCCGGACGGGTCGCCGGTCATCCCGGGGCCCACGCAGAAGATCGTCCCCGCCGGCACCCCCGCCAAGGTGCTGGCGCTGGAGTTCCCCACCTCGTACGCCATCGCTCAGCGCGTGGTCTACACGCCGCGCTTCCAGCCCTGGCTGTTCGTCGCCGTCCAGGGCGAGCCGCCCGACCTCCCGCTGGTCATCCCCCTCCGCCAGAACGTGCACAACGCCCAGGAGGTGCAGGCGGAGGTGGACCGCTACCTCTCCCGGAGAGACCCGCGGCCGTTCATCGCCTCGCTGTCGGAGGGGATGAAGACGTCGATCAAGAACAAGGAGGCGCGGCTGGACATGCCGCTCGAGGCGCTGGAGATGGCCTGGGGCTACCCGCAGCTGCGCCGGATCACCATGGACGAGAACGGCAACCGCACCGAGTCGTGGGAGTACGACGAGGGGAGGCGCATCGCGGTCGTCCTGGACGGGCGGGTGCTCAAGCTCACCCCGCCCCCGCGCTGACCGCCCGCGCTACCGCCGTCCCCGCCCGCCGCGGCCGCCGCCGCCGCCGCGCCGCCCACCCCGGTCCCGGTCTCGCCCGCCGCCGCGCCCACCGCGGTCGCGGTCGCGGTCCCGATCCCGGTCGCCGCCCTCCCGGCCCGGCGGCGCGAGCTTGGGGATGTCGCCCACCGCCACCGCCCACATCTCGCCGGCCAGGATGGCGTCCACCAGCTCGCGCTGGTTGCCCACCGGGCGCTTGAACAGCGTGGCGGCGCGGCCCACCTCGTCCAGGTTCCCGCGCGCGTCGCTGCCGCCCACGCAGGGCAGGCGCAGGCTCTCCGCCGCCTCCACCGCGAGGTCGTTGGCGGTCTGCCGCACCTTGGGGTTGTAGCCTTCCACCGCGGAGAGGCACTGCAGGGTGAGCACGTAGTCGCCCGCGGGGTTGGGGGAGTCCCGGTCGTAGGGGCGCGCGGCGATGATCGCCGCCCCCAGCGACTTCACCTTGGGCAGGCACTCCGCCGCGCTCCACGGCTTCTCCCGGTTGGAGCCCCACATCTGCACCGGCTCCGGGGCCAGCTCCGGCTTGGGGAAGAAGCAGAGGTACTGCCCCTTGTCGGTGATCAGCTCCAGGCCGACGAACACCTTCACCTTCGACGACTGGCCGATGTCGAACAACTCGTCGCAGCCGTCCTGGGTGTTGGTCTCCGTGAACGCCACCCCGTCCAGGCCGTGCTGCCCGGCCCGCTCGAGGACGGCCTTGGGGCTCAGCTCGCAGCCCTTGCTCAGGTGCGAGTGCGCGTGCAGATCGATGAGCATGAGGGCCGCCCATCTAGCAGGCCGGCGCGCTCAGGCCAACGCATACCCCTGAAATTTGCTCCCGGACGGCTGATCCCGATCCTCGTGGCAGCGGATGAGGTACCCCATCAGCATCAGCGAGGAGGTGTTCTCCAGCACCCGCGAAGGATCCTTGGAGATCAGGTTCGCGCTGTAAGACAGGAAAAACTGGGCGAGGTCCTCGCCAGCCTCCTTGACGATCAGCGCGTTCAGCTGGCCCGCCTCCATCGTCCGGATGGTGTTGATGAAGTCGACTGCCAGGTCCTTCTTGGTCTTGACGTCCACGTTCCTCGCCCGCCCCCCCGCGCCCCCTGCTCCGGCGCTCGTCCGGTGTACCAAGCTAGGCACCCGGGCCCGGTTGCACAGCCCCGGTCCTGGAAGTGTGGTACCGTGGACGACGCAGTCGAACCATCGGGGGATGCCATGTTCACGGGCGTGAAGGTCTTCTCCGCCACCAAGGCCAAGGAGCGCGAGGAGCTGGGCGAGAACGTCACCCGGTGGATCAAGAGCAATTCGGACCTCGAGATCGTGGACAAGGTCGTCACCCAGTCCAGCGACAACGAGTTCCACTGCTACTCGCTGGTGATCTTCTACAAGCAGAAGTCGCAGTAGCCGCGCCCTTACGGGGCGGGCGCGCTCTCCGCGCCCGCGTGAGGGCCCAGCTTTCGCGCGAGCGAGCTCACGGTCCGCTGCGCGGTCACCCACGGCACCCCCAGGGCGCGGATCAGCGGCCCGTCCCCCAGGTACTCCTCCGCGGGGATGGCGCCGGCGCGGTGCTGCACCAGGTGCCGGAGCAGCCGCTGCTCCAGGCGGGACGGCTGCAGGCTCTCCTCGAACGCCGCCAGGTCCGAGCCCTCGCGCAGCTGCTCGCGGACCCGGGAGGCGAGCGCCGCCCGGGTGGAGAGCGCGCCGGCCGGGTGGTGCTCGGGGACCAGCTCCACCCGCGCCGGGCGAGCGGCGACGCGCCAGCTCAGCCAGGGGCCGTCCGGGAGCACCAGCTCGGCCAGCTGGTCCAGGAGCGAGCCGGACCGCACCAGCCGCGGGCTCTGGATGCAGCTCTCCACCACCACCCGCCAGCTCGGGTAGAGCATGGGCGGCGCGGTCCAGCCTTCGGGCCGCTCCCACACCCGCACCTCGGAAGCGCTGGCCAGGCTGCGCACCTGCTCCATCCGCCGCAGCGCGCGCGGCTCCAGCGCGCCCTGCAGTCGCAGCCCCAGCAAGACGGCCAGCACGTCCGGGAGGGGACCCAACCGCTCCAGGCAGCGGACCAGCGCCTCCTCCAGCAGCGAGAGGGTGTCCCCGGCCCGCTCCTTCCCCTCGGTGCGGATCAGCTCCAGGAGGGCGTGCGCGCCGTAGAGGGCCAACAGCGGGCTGTCCACGGAGGCGCGGAACACCTCGGCGATCAGCTTCCACTCGTGGCGCTGCGCCCGGCCGAGCGTGGAGGTGATGCGCCAGGCGAGGTCCATGTCCGGGCGGCGGTGGTCGAAGCCGCGGTCCATCTCGCCCATGAGCACCAGCGCGCCCTGCAGGAGCGGGGCGCTGCCGAAGCGCGCGTCCATCCGCCGGGGGACCAGCACGTGCGTGTGGTGGTCCGCGGCCACCGTCAGCATCATCTCGGTGGCCCCGTCCGGCCCGCCGCCGGCGCGGAGGCGGTAGCTGCCCGGGGACAGCTCCAGGTTGATGCCCGCCCAGCTTCCCAGCTCGTCCGAGGAGCCCTGCTCCGCCAGGCCCAGGATGGGCTCGCCGGACCGGGTGTGCAGCGTGATCCCCGCCCCGGCGTGGCCCTCCACCTGCGTGCCGGCGGGAGCGTGGGCGAACAGGAGCAGCCGGGCGCCGCGGCCGAGCTGTTCGCCCGGCACCTTGGACAGCTCGCGCGCGGCCTCGAGCTGGGCGACGGTGGGCCGCAGCGAAGGCACGGGGGTGCGGCGGCGAGCGGACGGGTCGGGGGCCCCGGACATGGCGCGGCCTTGTCTCAGGTCGCGGGCTGACGCTGTAGAGTGGAACCTCCCATGACGGGGAACGGCGCTTGGGGTATTTCACCCAGGGCCGCGGCCGGGCCGGATGTCGTGTGAGGTAGTCAGATGGCGTCGGGGACGGACAGGAGCCGGCTGCGCATCCTCGTCGTGGACGAGCAGAGCAGCGTGCGGGTGCTCCTGGTGTCCGTGCTGCTGCGCGAGGGCTACCAGGTGCTGCCCTTCGAGACGGCGGCGGCGGCGCTGGAGGAGATGCGCCAGCGGCCGGCGCACCTGATCATCGCCGGCCGGTCGGACCCCAGGGTGGACGGCATCGACCTGCACATGCGGGCGCGGGTCATGCAGCCGTCCATCCAGAGCATCCTGATCACCTCCGTGCCCGGCCGGGAGTCCAGCGCCGCCGCGGAGCGCGAGGGCGTGCGCGAGTACGTGATCAAGCCCTTCCAGGTGGACGACGTGCTGGCGGTGTGCGAGGCGGCGACGAAGCTGCTCCAGTTCGCGGCCGCCCAGGGCCAGGCCTAGCCTCTAGCTCGACAGGTCCTTCTGCAGCGCGTACCGGACCAGCCCGGCGGTGGTGTGGATGTCCAGCTTCTCCATGATGCGGGCGCGGTGGTTCTCCACCGTCTTGGGCTTGAGGCCCAGCTTCTCGGCGATCTCGCGGCCGGTGAAGCCCTCGGCGATCAGGGCCAGCACCTGGCGCTCGCGCTCCGACAGCGGGTCCACCTCCTCGTCGTCCTGGCGGAGGTAGCCCTTGAGCACGTAGTGGGAGACGTCCGGGGAGAGGAAGGCCTCGCCGCGGCTGACGGAGCGGATGGCGGCCACCAGCGAGTGGATGCCGGAGCCCTTGAGCACGTACCCGCGGGCGCCGGCGCGCAGCGCGCGGTCCACGGTGGCGGCGTCGTCGTGCATGGTGAGGATGATCACGTGCGTGGCGGGGCGGGACTTGAGGACGCGCTTGGTGGCCTCGATGCCGTCCATCCCGCGCAGGCTGATGTCCATCACCACCACCTGGGGGTTCTTCTCCTCGGCCATGGTGACGGCCTGGCCGCCGTCCGCGGCCTCCCCCACCACCTCGAAGTCCGGCTCCACGGTGAGGAGCGAGCGGATCCCCTCGCGCACCACCTGGTGGTCCTCGACGAGGAGGATGGAGATCTTGGGGCCGTCGCTCATGCCGCCTTCCCGGCGTACGGGAGCGAGACCTTCAGCTTCGTCCCGCTCCCCGGCGTGGAGTGTACTTCAACCGATCCGCCCACCAGCGCGCAGCGTTCCTCGATGCTCTTGAGGCCGGCGCCCGCGCGCGGGATGCGCATGTCGAAGCCGGCGCCGTCGTCGGTCACCACCATCATCACCTTCTCCTTCTCCATGCTGAGCGCGATGCCCACCTCGGTGGCGCGGGCGTGACGGCTGATGTTGGTGAGCGCCTCCTGGAGGATGCGCAGCAGCACGGTGGCCACCTCCTCGGAGCGGATCTTCTCCCCGGTGCAGCGGAGGGAGGTGGGCAGGCCGGTGCGGACCTCGAAGCGCTCGGCGTAGTTGCGGAGCACCTCCGCCACGTCGGCGGAGGCGGACAGCTCCGGCGGGCGCATGTCGTAGACGACGCGGCGGAGCTCCTGGATGGCGTACTGGGTGGTGGCGAGCGCGCGCTTGAGGTGGGTGGCCGTCTCGGCGGGCTGCTTGCGGACAAGCTCCAGGTCCAGGGTGAGGGCGGCCAGCGCCTGGCCGACGACGTCGTGGAGGTCGCGGGCGATGCGCTCGCGCTCGGTCTCCTGGCCCTGGACGACGCGCTCGGAGAGGTCGCGCACCTTCTCCACCGCGGAGACCATCCAGGAGGAGAGCTCGTCGTTCATCTTCTGGAGCTTGGCCTCCGTGGCGCGCAACTCGGCGACGGCGGCGGTGAGGTCGCGGTGCTCGCGGCGGGAGGCGATGCGGGGGACGGCGTAGACCACCAGGCACACCAGGAGCCCCAGCGCGCCGGTGGCCGCGGTGGCCGCGTACTGCGCGCGCGGCTCCCGGATCGTCTCCGGGCTCACCGCGCCCAGCCAGAAGAACAGCGGCGGCAGACCGATGACCACCAGGCCCGCCACTACCGCCACCGCCAACCCCCAGCGGGTGGACGCGCGCTCGAGGTCCGCGTTCGCCGCTGGCTCGACCATGGTAGGGAACACTACCGCGAAGGAGACCCTGGACCATGCGACTGACCGGCAAGCAGGTGGGAGTGTTCGTCGAAGAGGGCTTCGAGGACCTGGAGCTCTGGGTGACGGTGATGCGGCTGCGCGAGGAGGGCGCCAGGGTCACCGTCCTGGGCAGCGACCGCGCCAAGACCTGGAAGGGCAAGAACGGGCTCCAGGCGAAGTGCGACCAGAGCTACGCCGAGGTGAAGGCGGACACCTTCGACGCGCTGGTGGTGCCGGGCGGGTGGGCGCCGGACAAGCTGCGCCGCTCCACGCACGTGCTGGACCTGGTGCGCGGCGTCCACGGCAAGGGGAAGATCGTCGGGCTGATCTGCCACGCCGGCCTGGTGGGCATCTCCGCCCGGATCGTGAAGGGCCGCTGCACCGGCTCGCTCGGCATCAAGGACGACCTGGTGAACGCCGGCGGCACCTGGGTGGACGAGCCCGCCTTCCGCGAGGGCAACGTCGTCTGGGGCCGCGTGGTGGAGGACATCCCCGCGTTCTGCCGGGAGTTGGTCTCGGCGATCGCGGGCTTCCGCTAGGCCTCTTCCCCCGTCCACGGGAAGACGCGGATGATGAACCGCCCCAGCCGCAGCTTGGTGGGGTCCTTCAACTGCATGGTGCCGATGCCCTTGGGGAGCGGCATCCGCCCCACCACCGTCCCGTTGGCGCTCCCCATCTCCCGCACCATCAAGCCGCCGCGGTTGACGGTGAGCGTGACGTGCCGGCGGGACACCGTGTCCGCCCCCTCCCAGTCGTCCTCGATCCGCACGTCCGCGTCGTCGCCCCGCCCCACCAGGTACGCGAACCCGGGCCGCAGCCCCAGCCGCTTCCCGCCCAGCACCGCGCACCAGGGCCGCCCGGTCGGGGTGGCGTCGCTGGGCACGCGGCTGGACTGCACCCAGATCAGCTTGCCGGTCGCCACCGGGCCGGACCCGGACTCCGGCTCCGGAGGCGGCCCGCGGTTGGGCCGGAACTGGAAGATCTCCGCCGGGACCAGGCGCGTGCTCGGCACCGGCCCGGACGCGCCCAGCGCCCGCTCCACCCCGCTGGTGGCGCCGGTGATCGCCCGGAGCGCCTTGAGCGCGCGCATCGCGGAGCTGTACCGGCTCTCGCGCGACCGCGCCACCAGCGCGTCCACGAAGTCCAGGAACGCCGCCGACGCGTTCACGTACGGCCGGAACACCACCGTGAGGTCGGTCCCGTAGAGGTCGGACACGTCGCGCCGCGAGAGCAGCCGCGCCAGCGACATCCCCAGCGCGTAGAGGTCGCTCCGCTCGTCCGGGTCGCCGATCACCTGCTCGGGCGCCTGGAAGCCGTAGGCGGCGTTGATCTCCGGCTCCTCCGCCAACTCGCGCGAGAACCCCAGGTCGACGATGGAGTGCCCGCCGTCCGGCCGGCGCAGGATGTTGGCCGGCTTGAGGTCCCGGTGGAGCACCTGCGGCTGCCGCGAGTGCAGGTACATCAGCACCCCCAGCACGTCCTCGGCGATGTCCTTGGCCTCGTTCTCCTCGAAGCGATGGTCCTCCAGCAGCTTCTCCAGCGATATCCCGTCCAGGAACTGCCAGATCAGGTACAGCCGGAGGTCGTCGCCTTCGCCCTCGTGGAAGGCCCGGACGATGCTCGGGATCGCGGGGTGGTCCAGCCGGCTCAGGCGCTCCGCCTCGCCCGCGAACAGCTCCAGCACCTCCGGTCCGGGCGCGGCGGCGAACACCAGCTCCTTCACCGCCACCACCTGCTCGCCCAGCCGGCCCTTGTAGACGCGGCCGCGCGGCGACAGCGAGAGCATCGACTCCACCTGCAGGTCGCCCGTCCGGATCAGCCCTCCGCAGCGCTCGCAGCGCCAGCTCTGGGAGGACGGGAAACCACAGCTCGGGCAGGTCGTTCGCTGGGCGTCCGACATGGCGGCACACTGTACCTCGCCCCTACCTTGCTGCCATGGGGGCAGCGCCGGCGGTGGAGCGGGGGGGGAGCATCCTCATCGAAGGGGTGGAACCGGAGGTGGACGGGGGCCGCTTCCCGGCCAAGCGCCTGGCCGGCCAGGCGGTGCGGATCCGCGCGGACATCTACAAGGACGGGCACGACGTCCTCGCCGCGCAGGTCGCCTGGCGCCAGCTCACCCCGGCCGCCGATCAGACGGACTGGCAGGCCGTCCCCCTGCGCGAGCTGCCGAACGACCGCTGGGAGGCCGAGCTGATCCTCCCCCGCCCCGGCCGCTACGCCTTCACCGTCGAGGCGTGGACGGACGCCTGGGCCTCGTTCGCGCAGGAGCTGGAGCGGAAGGTCAAGGCCGGCTGGAGCGTGAAGAGCGAGTTGCTGGAGGGCGCGGCGCTGCTCGAGGCGTTCGCGGAGCGCGCGGCGCGAAGCGCCTCCGAGGACGCGCGGGCCCTGAGGGACGCGGCGCGCGCGGTGCGAGACGGAGACGTCGCGCGCGCGCTGGACTCCACCCTGCGAGCGCTCACCGCCCGCCACCGCGACCGCGCCGCCGCCACCCGCTACGAGCGGATGCCGGAGATCCTCGCGGAGCCCCCGCGCGCGGAGACCGGCGCCTGGTACGAATTCTTCCCGCGCTCCGCCTCGCGCGACCCCTCCCGCCACGGCACCTTCCACGACGCCGAGCAGCGGCTCCCCGAGATCGCCGCCATGGGCTTCGACGTGGTCTACCTCCCGCCCATCCACCCCATCGGCCGCACCGCGCGCAAGGGGCGGAACAACTCCCCCACCTCGCAGAAGGAGGACGTCGGCTCCCCCTGGGCCATCGGCGCGGCGGAGGGCGGCCACCAGTCGGTGCACCCTCGCCTGGGCACCCTGGAGGACTTCCGCCGCTTCGTCCGCCGCGCGGAGGAGCTGGGAATGGACGTGGCGCTGGACCTGGCCTTCCAGTGCTCTCCAGACCACCCCTCCCTGCGCGAGCACCCGGAGTGGTTCCTCCACCGCCCGGACGGCACCATCAAGCACGCCGAGAACCCGCCCAAGCGCTACGAGGACATCGTCAACTTCGACTGGCTGGGCCCACACCGCCAGGCGCTGTGGAACGAGCTCCGCGCCGTCGTCCTGTTCTGGATCGACCAGGGCGTCCGCATCTTCCGCGCCGACAACCCGCATACCAAGCCGGTCTCCTTCTGGGCCTGGCTGATCCGCGAGGTGAAGGACCTCCACCCCACCACCGTCTTCCTCTCCGAAGCCTTCACCCGCCCGAAGATGATGAAGCAGCTGGCGAAGGTCGGCTTCAGCCAGTCCTACACCTACTTCACCTGGCGGAACTTCAAGGGCGAGCTGCGCGACTACCTGGAGGAGCTCACCTCCCCGCCGGTGGCGGACTACCTCCGCGGCAACCTCTGGCCGAACACCCCGGACATCTTCCCCGCGTTCCTCCAGGGCGCCGGGCCGCCGGCCTTCAAGCTGCGGCTGGCGCTCGCCGCGACGCTCTCCTCCTCGTACGGCATCTACTCCGGCTACGAGCTGTGCGAGGGCAAGCCGCTCTCCCCCGGCCACGAGGAGTACCTGGACTCGGAGAAGTACCAGCTGGTGGTCCACGATCCGGACCGCCCCGGCCACATCCGCGACTTCGTCACCGCGCTGAACCGGATCCGCCGCGAGAGCCCCGCCCTGCGCGAGTACCGCAACCTCCGCTTCCACCACGCCCATGGCGACCGCGTCCTCTTCTACGGGAAGACCTCGCGCGACGGCGCGGACCAGCTGCTGATCGCGGTGAGCCTGGACCCGTTCGAGCCGCAGGAGGCGGTGCTGAAGGTGCCGCTGGAACAGCTGGGCATCGGCCCCGAGGAGCGCTACCAGGTGCACGAGCTGCTCTCGGACCGGCGGTCGCTCTGGAAGGGGCGGTGGGCCACCGCGTCGCTCACCCCGGACAACCCCGCGGCCATCTGGCGCGTCCTGCGCTTCCGCAAGCGCGAGAACGACTTCGACTACTACCTATGAGCCCGGCGGACGCACTCTGGTACAAGAAGGCGGTCATCTACGAGCTGCACGTGCGCGCGTTCTACGACTCGAACGCGGACGGCATCGGCGACCTGCAGGGCGTGGTGGAGAAGCTCCCCTACCTGCAGGACCTGGGCGCCACCTGCCTCTGGCTGCTCCCCTTCTATCCCTCCCCGCTCCGCGACGACGGCTACGACATCGCCGACTACTACGGTATCCACCCGGACTACGGCACGCTGGCCGACTTCGAGAGGCTCGTCGAGGAAGCCCACAAGCGCGGGATGCGCATCCTCACCGAGCTGGTGATCAACCACACCTCCGACCAGCACCCCTGGTTCCAGGAGGCGCGCCAGGACCGGAAGTCGCCCCGGCACGACTACTACGTCTGGAGCGACACCGATCAGCGCTACCAGGGCGCGCGGATCATCTTCACCGACACCGAGCGCTCGAACTGGACCTGGGACCCGGTGGCCAAGCAGTACTTCTGGCACCGCTTCTTCTCCCACCAGCCGGACCTCAACTACGACAACCCCGAGGTGCAGGAGGCGATGCTGGGGGTGATGAAGTTCTGGCTGGAGCGCGGGGTGGACGCGTTCCGGGTGGACGCCGTCCCCTACCTCTTCGAGCGCGAGGGCACCAACTGCGAGAACCTCCCGGAGACGCACGGGTACATCAAGAAGCTCCGGGCGCGGATCGACGCGGAATACAAAGGCCGCGTGCTGCTGGCGGAGGCCAACCAGTGGCCCGCCGACGTGCGGATGTACTTCGGCGACGGCGACGAGTTCCACATGGGCTTCCACTTCCCGGTGATGCCGCGCCTGTTCATGGCCATCCGCCGCGAGGAGCGCACGCCCATCGTGGAGATCCTCCAGCAGACGCCGGAGATCCCCGAGACGTGCCAGTGGGCGATCTTCCTGCGCAACCACGACGAGCTGACGCTGGAGATGGTGACGGACGAGGACCGTGACTACATGTACCGGGAGTACGCCCAGGACCCGCGGATGAAGATCAACGTGGGTATCCGCCGGCGCCTGGCGACGCTGATGGAGAACGGGCGGCGGCGGCTGGAGCTGCTCCACTCGCTGCTGTTCTCGCTGCCGGGGACGCCGGTCCTCTACTACGGCGACGAAATAGGCATGGGGGACAACATCTACCTGGGCGACCGCAACGGCGTGCGCACGCCCATGCAGTGGACCCCGGACCGCAACGCCGGCTTCTCCCGCGCGGACACGGCCCGCCTCTATGCGCCGGTGATCTCCGACCCGGTGTACGGCTACCAGGCGGTCAACGTGGAGGCGCAGCAGCGGACGCGCACCTCGTTCCTCTCCTGGGTGCGCCGGATGCTCCAGGTCCGCCAGCGCTACCCCGTGTTCGGCACCGGCAAGATCCGCTTCTGCAACCCCTCCAACCGGAAGGTGCTCTGCTTCATGCGCTCCGACGCGAAGGGCACGGTGCTGGTGGCGTGCAACCTGGCGCGCCACGCGCAGCCGGCGGAGCTGGACCTGTCCGACTGGAGCGGCTTCACGCCGGTGGAGCTGATCGGCGAGACGCCGTTCCCCCGCATCACCGAACGGCCGTACCAGCTCACGCTGGCGCCGTACGGGTTCCTCTGGTTCCGGCTGGAGAAGCCGGTCCACGCGCTGGGAGGGCTGCGATGATCGAGGCGTACGGCGGCGAGCCGGGACTGGGCCTGGAGCGGCTCCCGGAGCTCCTGGCGTCGGCCCGCTGGTTCGGGCGGAAGGCCTTCCCGATCAAGGCGGTGCGGCCGGTGGACGTGGTGCGGCTGCCCGCGTCCGGCGGGAAGGAGGCGCTGCTGGTGGCGGTGGAGGTGTCCTTCGTCGGGGTGCCGGCGGAGCACTACCTGGTGGAGCTCCTGCGGAGCGGGGGAGGCGAGCTCCAGGAGGCATTCGCGGACGTGGAGGTGCTGCGGTCGCTCTTCCGCCTGGTGCGCGACGAGGGCCGCGCGGTCACCGGCGGGAGCCAGCTCCGCGGGGAGCGCCTGCCCGCCGCCCGGGGCGCCCTCTCGGAGCTCGCGCCGGAGAATCTGGCCGTCCGCCGCCCGGAGGTCGAGCAGAGCAACAGCTCGTTCATCTTCGGGGAGCAGGTGATCCTCAAGGTGATCCGCAAGCTGGAGCCCGGGCCCAGCCCGGAGTACGAGATGGGGCGCTTCCTCGCCACCCGCTTCCGGGCCATGCCCGCGCTGCTGGGCGCGCTCCACCTGGAGGGGCAGCTGCAGTCCACCATCGCCACCGCGCACGAGTACGTCGCCGGCGCCAAGGACGGCTGGCGCTACCTGCTGGAGCGCTACCAGGCGGCGGGCGCCGGCCCCTTCCCGGAGGACCTCATCGCCGAGCTGCGCGAGCTGGGCCGCACCGTGGGCGAGCTGCACCTGGCGCTGGCCAGCGACCCGGACGACCCCGCCTTCGCGCCCGAGCCGATCCAGCAAGAGGACCTGCAGCGCTGGAGCGCGGGGCTGGTGGGCGAGATCGGCGTCACGCTCGCCGAGGCGTCCCGCCTCTTCCCCGACCTCTTCGACCACCGGTCGGAGGTGGCCGGGCGCGCGATGCGGATGGCCGGCCTCCACCCGTCCGGGATGAAGATCCGGCTCCACGGCGACCTCCACCTGGGCCAGGTGCTGCGGCGCGACGCGGGCTGGCTGGTGTTCGACTTCGAGGGCGAGCCGGGCCGCGCCCTGGCCTCGCGGCGGGAGAAGCACTCGCCGCTGCGCGACGTGGCGGGGATGCTGCGTTCACTGGGGTACGCGGGCGCGAAGGTGGAGCTGGACGGAGCGCCCCGCTCGGATCGAGTGCAGCGGTCGCGCGCGGCGTTCCTCGACGGGTACCTGGGCGCGGTGCAGGGCTCCTTCCTGCTCCCGTCCGGAGACGAGGACTGCCTGGGGCTGCTGCACGCGCTGGAGCTGGAAAAAGTGCTCTACGAAATCCGCTACGAGGTCAACAATCGGCCGGACTGGGCCCGCATCCCGGTCTCGGCCCTGTTGAACCCAGGAGAACCCAGCGGTGCATGAGCCCCTCCCCCGCGACCAGGTCGACGCCGCCATCCGAGAAGTCGCCGCCCTCCGCCACCCCGACCCGCACCGCGTGCTGGGCGTCCACCCGGACGGGGACTCGATGGTGGTGCGCGCCTTCCGCCCGGACGCGGCGTCGGTGACGGTGCTGCCGGACTTCGGCGGGCGCGTGCCCACCGAGCACCGGCAGGGCGGCGTGTTCGAGGCGCGGATCAACGGGCGCTCGGAGGTGTTCGGGTACCTGCTGGAGGTGGCCTACCCCGGCGACCGCGTGTTCACCCTGCGCGACCCGTACAGCTTCTGGCCCACGCTGGGCGACCAGGACCTGCACTTCGCCGGCGAGGGCAAGCACGAGCGGCTGTGGGACCGGCTGGGCGCGCACCCGCGGCACCACGGCGGCGTCAGCGGCGTGTCCTTCGCGGTCTGGGCCCCGGAGGCGCAGAGCGTCTCGGTGGTGGGCGACTTCAACTCCTGGGACGGGCGGCTGGGGCTGATGCGGAAGATGAGCTCAGGCGGCATCTGGGAGCTGTTCGTCCCCGACATCGCCGCCGGCGCGCGCTACAAGTTCGAGATCCGTTCGCGGCTGGGGTCGGGCATCCCGTTCCTCAAGGCCGACCCGATGGCGTTCCGCGCCGAGATGCCGCCCGCCACCGCGTCCGTGGTGCACGACCTCACCCGCTACACGTGGGGGGACGCCGCGTGGATCGAGGCGCGCGCGAAGACGGAGCCGCGCGAGAAGCGGATGAGCCTCTACGAGGTGCACGCCGGGTCGTGGCGGCGGGTGGTGGAGGACGGCGGCCGCCCGCTCACCTACCGCGAGCTGGGGGAGCAGCTGGCGGACTACGTCGCCGGGATGGGCTTCACCCACGTGGAGCTGCTGCCGCTGGCGGAGTACCCCTTCGGCGGCTCCTGGGGCTACCAGGTCTCCGGCTACTTCGCGCCCACCGCGCGCTACGGCCACCCGGACGAGCTGCGCGCGATGATCGACCACCTGCACCAGCGGGGGATCGGCGTCATCGTGGACTGGGTGCCCGCCCACTTCCCGCGCGACGCGCACGCGCTGGGCCGGTTCGACGGGTCCGCGGTCTACGAGCACCTCGATCCGCGGCAGGGCGCGCATCCCGACTGGGGCACCTACGTCTTCAACTACGGGCGACCGGAGGTGAAGAACTTCCTCATCGCCAACGCGCTCTTCTGGATCGACCAGTACCACGTGGACGGGCTGCGCGTGGACGCGGTGGCGTCCATGCTGTACCGGGACTACTCGCGCAAGCCGGGCGAGTGGGTGCCCAACAAGTGGGGCGGCCGCGAGAACGAGGAGGCGATCGCCTTCCTGCGCGAGCTGAACGAGGCGGTGACGAAGGCGTACCCGGGCGCGGCGATGATCGCCGAGGAGTCCACCGCCTGGCCCAAGGTGTCCTGGCCGGTGAAGGACGGCGGGCTGGGCTTCCACCTCAAGTGGAACATGGGGTGGATGCACGACGCGCTGGCGTACTTCCAGATGGACCCGTTCTTCCGCCAGAACCACCACCACAAGCTGACCTTCGGCATGTGGTACGCGTACTCGGAGAAGTTCGTCCTCCCGCTGTCGCACGACGAGGTCGTGCACATGAAGGGGTCGCTGATCGGCAAGATGCCCGGCGACCGGTGGAGGAAGTTCGCCAACCTCCGCTCGCTCCTGGCCTGGCAGTGGGCGCACCCGGGGCGGCCGCTGTTGTTCATGGGCGGGGAGATCGCCCAGGAAGCGGAGTGGAACCACGACCGGAGCCTGGACTGGCACCTGCTGGAGAAACCCGAGCACCGCGGCATCCAGGCGCTGGTCCGGGCGCTGAACGCGCTCCAGCGGGAGGAGAAGGCCCTCTGGGAGGGGGACGACGATCCGGCGGGGTTCCAGTGGATCCAGCCGGACGCCGCGCAGGCCAACGTCTACGCGTTCATCCGGAGAAAGAAGCCGGTGACGGCGTCTGGAGCCGCCGTCACCGGGCCGGGGACTGCGACCGCTCCCTCGCCGGGAGAGGACGGCGGCCACCTGGTCGTGGTCGCCAACCTCTCGCCGGTGGTGAAGCGGGACTACGCCATCGGCGTGCCGCACCTCGGCAACTATCGCGAGGTGCTCAACACGGACGCGGGAGAGTTCGGGGGATCGGGCGTCATGAACGCCTCGCTCACCTCCTCCGCGGAGAAGCGGGATGGGCAGCAGAACACCCTCCTGCTCACCCTCCCGCCGCTGGGCATGGTGTTCCTGAAGCCGGACCCGACCGCCGCGGGAGAAGAGGCGATCGGGTCCCCGTCGTGATCAGCGCCGCATGCCCGAGGTCTCCTTGAGCGCGGTGTCCACGTCCTGCTGGCCCGCGCGGTAGCTCTTCGCCCACGGCGACTCCGCCTCCGCCTCCGCCGGCCGGGCGGCCTCCTGCATCTTCTGGTTGATCTGCGCGATGTCCTTCTGCGCGTCCACCGTGCCCATATCGCCGAGCTTGCTGGTGGCCCAGGACACCGCCTGGTCCATCCCGATCTTCGTCCACGGGGACATCTCCGGCACCGCGAGGCCCACGGCCGCCGTGCCGAACGCCTTCACCACGCCCAGCAGCTGGTCGCGCGACTGCTTGTCCTTGGTGATCTGCGTGGAGGCCTCCGAGTACCCGTCCTGGATCAGCTCCATCATCATCCCCAGCCCGCGCGGGTCGTCGCGCTGGAGCGTCGGGACCTGCGCGCCCAGGGCGGCGGCCACGTCCTGGTCCTTGTTGACGAAGAGCGCGTCCCGGAGCACGTGCGGCACCGCCTCGTTGCCGAGGTCGCGGTACGGCGACTGGCCGCCGTAGAGGTCCTTGCTCATCTGGCCGGCGTTGGCCGCGTAGAGCAGGCCCAGGCCCTTCGCCAGGTCCTTCTGGTGGGGGTCGGGCGTCGAGCCCAGCTTCGCGGCGAACGTGGTGAACATCGAGTTGTGCAGGTCGCGCGCGTCCGGGCCCTGGTACTTCCCGGCCATCGCGATCACCCGCTCCGGTCCGTCCGCCTTGAACGCTTCCGAGTGACTGTAGGTCGTGGGCAGCGTCTGCAGGCCGTTGTCGATCGCCTGGAACACCCCGGCGCGGTCGCCGGCGAGCTTCGAGTTGACCAGGTCCTGGCTGCCGGAGAGCGCGTCCATCGCGGCCCGCGCGTAGATCGGCGTCGCGGCGTCGCCGTTCTTCGCCGTCGCCTTGTCCCAGGTGGCGTCGACGAACGCGGTGCGCGCGGCGTCCGACGGCCCCTCCTGCTTCAGGACGAGGCCCATGCGGTTCGCCCAGGCCGGGCCCGCCTTGCCGGCCGCCTGCGCGATCGCCGCCTGGTCCGCGACGTCCGCCTGGCCAAACCCCTTGCTCAGCGCCTGGAGCTTGGCGGTCCGCTCCGCGTCGCTCATCTGGGTCGCGTCCAGGTTGGCCACGGCCTGGCCGAGCGTCGCGGCGCCCTGCTCCGGCCCCAGCTTGTGGTACGCGCTGTCCATCCAGTCCGGATGGTTCTGACTCATCGCGGTCAGGTCCTGGGCGCGGAGCTCGGGGTGGTCGGTGTAGCGCTGCGACTTCTGGTCCGCGAGGCGGGTGGTGCCGGTGTCCTCGTCGGCGGCGGTGTTCGGGTCGTCGTCCACCTTCGGCGGGTTCCGCCCCTGCTCCACCGCGGGCGACTGCTTGGCCGCGTCCCACAGCGGCTGGATCCGCTCCGGAGGGCCCGCCTGGTCGCGCGGCTGCCCGTAGACCTTGCTGTCGTCCAGCATCCCCTTCCCGGCGGCGAGCCCGAAGGCGTCCTCCACGCCCGCGCGCTTCTCGGGCGGAAGGCTGGCCACGGTGCCCATGTTCAGCAGCGGCGAGGGCTTGGTCGCCAGGTTCGTCGCCATCTGCGCCCTGTAGTCGTCGCTGGCGTTGGGGTTGTTCGCCATGCGGACGAACGACTCGTTCGCCACCGGCGCGGAGACGGGGGCGTTCGTCACCATGTTCCGGAGCGCGCCGTAGTCGCGGTCCGCGTCGTCCCTGGTCTGGAAGGTGGGCGGGGTGGTGTTCGGCGCCTGCAGCGCCGGCTGCTGCGCGCTCGCGGCCGCGTTCGCCTGCGCGCCCTCGTAGGTGGACTCGCCGCGCGCGTTGCGCACCGCCTGGCTCTGGTCGACGGCCGAGGTGTCCGGAGCCTGCGGCTGGGCCGGCGCTTGAGGCTGCGTTGGCTCTGGCTGCTGAGCCGGCGCTTGCGGTGCAGCCGGGGCCTGGGCCTCCTGAGGAGGAGGCGGTGGCGGCTCCGGCGGCGGTGGCGGTGGCGGCGGCGGCGGTTGGGCAGACGGGGACCCTACGGGATCCATGACGACCTCGTGTTCGGGGGTGGAGCGCCGCGATGGGGGAGCCACCGCGGCGATGCCGGGAGACTCTTCAATTGGCGGGCCAGTGCGCCTCAGGCGCACATGCGACGCCATTCTGCGCACTTGTCAGACCCGGCTGACACTCGCGTCACGAGAGTGGTGTCCAGTGGAGCGGACAGCTGGAGGCTGCGGCGGACAACGGCCGCTCAGGATCCGGGAGCGGCCTTGAGCCCGTGGCGTTCCACCAGCTCGTACAGGTGGCTGCGGGTGAGGCCGGCGGAGCGGGCCGCCTCGGACATGTTCCCCTCGCAACGCGCCAGCAGGGCCTGGAGATACTCCTTGGTGAAGGCTTCGAGGAGCTTCTCCTTGGCCTCCTTGAACGGGAGCTCGTTGAGGTTCCCCGCCATCCCCGAGGCCCGGGGCTGGAGGTCCACCCCTCCTCCAGCCAGGGCCCGCTGCACCAGGTTGCGCAGCTCGCGGACGTTGCCCGGCCAGGAGTGGGCCGCGAGCTTCTCCATCAGCGCGGGGGACACCTGGAAGTCGGTGCGGCCGGATTCCTGGAGGAGCCGATCGACGAGGAGCGGGAGATCGTCCGGGCGTTCGCGGAGTGGAGGCACGCGCGCCACCACCACCGCGAGGCGGTAGTACAGGTCGGCGCGGAAGCGGCCGGCGCGGGTCTCCGCCTCCAGGTCGCGGTGGGTGGCGGCGACGATGCGGACGTCGGCTTCGCGCTGGAGGTCCTCGCCCAGGCGCTTGACGGTGCCGCGCTCGAGGGCGCGGAGGAGCTTGGGCTGCAGGTCGGGCGGCAGCTCGCCGATCTCGTCGAGGAACAGGGTGCCGCCGTTGGCGCTGAGGAACGCGCCCAGGCGGTCCTGGGTGGCGCCGGTGTAGCTGCCCTTCACGTGGCCGAACAGCTCGCTCTCGACGAGGGTGGGCGCCACCGCGCCGCAGTCGAAGACCACCAGCGGCTTGTCGCGGCGGGGCGAGGCGAGGTGGAGGGCCTCGGCCAAGAGCTCCTTGCCGGTGCCGCTCTCGCCGAGGAGGACGACGGTGGAGTCGGTGGGGGCGACGGCCTCGAGGACGCCGAACAGCTCGCGCATGGCGCGGCTGCGGCCCAGCGCCCGGCCGAAGGCGTCGCGGGTCGAGATGGGGCGGCCCAGGTCCTCCTCGTCCTGGGAGATGGACAGCTCCGTGTGGCCCACGAGGAAGCGGCCGGCGTTCTGGACCACCACCTCGGTGACGCGGGTGCCGTGGAGGAAGGTTCCGTTGGTGGAGCCGAGGTCGCGGACCAGCACGCCGTCCGGGTGCGGGCGCAGCTCCACGTGGTAGCGGGAGACGGTGGGGTCGGTGAGGCGGAGGCCGGCGTCGGCGTGGGTGCCGACGAAGAGCGGGCCCTGGAGGGTGCGCTGCGCGCCGGCGTCGGGTCCGCCGCTGACGGTGACGCGGTAGCGGAAGGAGCGGAGGGCGCCGGTGCCGGGCTCCGTGCGGAGCAGCGGCGGCCGCTCGATGGGCTGGGTGGAGGGCGCGCTCATCCGTGGGCGGTGATTCTCGCAGAGTTGCGACGGCGGCTACACTCGGCGGCGATGGCCGAGCAGGCCCTTCCCGCGCAGATTGGCCGCTACCAGATCCTCCGCCTGATCGGCGAGGGCGGGATGGGGTGCGTGTTCGCCGCCCGGGATCCACAGCTGGACCGGGTGGTGGCGCTGAAGCTGGTGTCCACCGGCTCCCCGGGAGGGGCCCAGGCGCTCCTGGCCGAAGCGCTGGTGATGGCCAAGCTCTCCCACCCCAACGTGGTGGCCGTCTACGACGCGGGCATCGAGGGCGGCGAGGCGTTCGTGGTGATGGAGCTGGTGTCGGGCACCACGCTGCGAGAGTGGCAATCGCACTGGGCGAGGTCGTGGCGCGAGGTGCTGAAGGCGTACGTGGGGGCGGGCCTCGGGCTGGCGGCGGCGCATCGGGCGGGCGTCACGCACCGGGACTTCAAGCCCGACAACGTGCTGATCGGCGAGGACGGGCGGGCGCGGGTGACGGACTTCGGGCTGGCGCGGGCGACCGTGCCCGTTCCGGACATGAATGATTCCGGTGGAGCACGCGCCGCCGGAGATCCTTTGACCGGAGGGAGTGAAGCGGATCGCGGTGCGCTCGCGCGCTCTCCAGTGAATCCAGCGGGCGCGCGCAGCGCGCAACCCAGCGCGCTCATGGGCACGCCGAAGTACATGGCGCCGGAGCAGCTCGCGGGCGCGCGCGTGGATCCCCGCTCCGACCAGTACGCGTTCTGCGCCTCCCTCCACGAGGCCCTCTTCGGCACCGTCCCTCGCCCCTCCACCGCGTACGCCCGCGCCGGCCCGCCGACGACCGTTCCCGTCGGTCACCCGGCCCCGGCGCCGCCGCCCGAGATCAAGGTCCCTCGGTCCGCCACCTCCGATCCGCCGCGAATCCCCGGGTACCGAGCGGTGATGCTGCGCCAGGTGCTGGGCAAGGGGCTGAGCGCCGCCGCCGAGGCGCGCTACCCGTCCATGGACATGCTCGTCGTCGCGCTGGGGATGGCCTCCGCTCGCGCGCGGGTCTGGGTGGCGGGCGTGGCCGGCGCGGCGCTGGTCTTCTCGTTGATGGTTCGCGCCCTCAACGCCCAGGCGGCCGTGTGCTCGGCCGAGGTCGACGAGGTGTCGGGAGTCTGGAGCGCGCCCGCGCGCGCCGCGGTGGAGCAGGCGATGGACGGCCCCGCGCGGGCACCGGCGCGCGCCCACGTGCTCCGCGCGCTGGACGCGCAGGCGAAGGCGTGGAGCGAGATGGCGCGCGAGACCTGCCGGGCCACGAAGGTGGTGCACCAGCAGCCGCCCGAGATGATGGACGTGCGCATGGCGTGCCTGCACGAACGCCTGAGCGAGCTGGGGGCGGTGGCCCAGGCGCTGGCCTCCGGCGTGAAGGGGGACGCCGAGGCGGTCGACCTGTCCGACTCCCTGAGCGAGCTGGCCCCGTGCGCGGCGCCGAGGACGTTGACGGAGCTGCTGCTGCCCCCGCCCGGGCCGGTCAT
>DASRBA010000252.1:0-12135 GCA_035637895.1 Myxococcaceae bacterium | reverse complement strand
CCGTGCTCGCCGGCCTGGGCGGCGATGATGGCGGCGTTGAGCGCCAGCAGGTTGGTCTGCTCCGCCACGTCGTCGATGACGTTGAGGATGTTGCCGATCTCCGAGATGCGCCGGCCCAGGCTCTCGATGACCGCGGACGCGGTGCGCGAGGAGTCCTTGATCTTGTCGATGCCGGCCAGCGTCTTCCCCAGCGCCTCCACGCCGGTGACCGCGTCGGCGGTGACCTGCTCGGAGAGCTTGGCGGTCTCGGTGGCGTTGGTCTCCACCTGGCCGATGGAGACGTCCATCTCGTTCATCGAGGAGGAGGTCTCTTCCGTGGAGGAGTAGAGCGCCTCGATGTTCTTGGCGACCTCCTTGATGGAGTAGGTCATCTCCTCGATGGCGGAGGTGGTCTCCTCCACCGACCCGGCCATCGACATCACGTTCTCCGCCACCTCGTCGTTGGTGGCGGCCATCTGCATGATGGAGGAGCTGGACTCCTCGGCGCTCTGGTAGAGGACCTCCACGTTCTCCGCGATGCCGCGGAGGCTGGCCAGCATCTCCACCATGGAGGACGACGTCTCCTCCACGCGGGAGAGGGTGGTGGACGTGCCGGCGGAGACGGTGGCCCCCACGCGGGAGATCTGCTCGATCACCATCGCCACGCCCTCCGCCACCCCGCGGATCCGCCCCAGGGTTTCGCGGAGCGACTGGCCGATCTGGTTGAGCGTGTCCGCCAGGGTGGCCAGCTCGCGCAGCCTGGCCGCCTCCACCTTGCCGGTGAGGTCGGAGGCGGAGAGCTTGGAGGCCAGCTGCCGCATCCCCTCCAGCGGCCCGGCGATCAGCGCGCCGGAGAGCATCCAGGTCATCACCAGCAGCATGGGGACGCCCAGGGCGAAGACCACCAGGACGGTGCGGCGCGCGGCCGCGCTCGCGGCCTCCGCGCCGGAGCCGGGGATGGAGAGGGCCTCCTGGATCTGCCCCGGGAGGAAGGCCAGGAGCAGGAGGAGGATGACGGCCAGCACCAGCTCGGAGCCGAGCAGGATGGCGCCTTTGAGCCCCAGTCTGGAGAGGAGAGGAGTCAACGGGAGCGACTGTAGGGACCGGAGCGAGGCGCGGGCAAGATTCGTTAGGGTGCGGGGAAGAATCCCCCGAACTGCGAATGAGCACCCTCCTGTTCACCGATCCGCTTTTCCTCCGGCATGACCCCGGGCGCGGGCACCCGGAGCGGCCGGCGCGCGTCGAGCACGCGCTGGAGGTGCTGGGGCGGGCGCCGGTGGAGGGGGTGGAGCAGCGGGCGCCTCGGGACGCGACGGAGGAGGAGATCGCGGCGGTGCACGACCGGGCACTGATCGACGCGCTGAAGGCCCACCGCGGCGAGCGCGTGCAGATCGACCCGGATACTTCAATGAGCGAGGCGTCGTACGACGCGGCGGTGCGGGCGGCGGGCGCGGCGCTGTCGGCGGTGGAGGCGGTGATGGGCGGGGAGGCGGAGAACGCGTTCGCGCTGGTCCGGCCGCCGGGGCACCACGCGGAGCCCGGGCGGTCCATGGGGTTCTGCTTCTTCAACAACGCCGCCATCGCGGCGGAGGCGGCGCTGCGCAAGGGCGCGCAGCGGGTGCTGATCCACGACTGGGACGTGCACCACGGGAACGGGACGCAGGCGAAGTTCTACGAGCGGCGGGAGGTGCTCTACCAGTCGGTGCACCAATACCCGTTCTATCCGGGCACCGGCGCGGCGCGGGAGATCGGCGCCGGGGCGGGCGCGGGCTTCACGGTCAACTGCGGGATGCCCGGGGGACAGGGGGATGGGGACTACGGGGCGCTGTTCGAGGGGCTGTTCCTGCCGGTGGCGGAGACGTTCCGGCCGGACCTGGTGATCGTCTCGGCGGGGTTCGACCCGCACTTCGACGACCCGCTGGGCGGGATGATGGTGACCGAGCGCGGCTTCGCGGCGATGTGCAGCGCGCTGAAGGAGGTCGCCGCGCGGAGCTGCGGCGGGCGGATGGTGCTGCTGCTGGAGGGTGGGTATTCGCTGGAGGGGCTGGCGCAATCCGCGCACGCGTGCCTGGAGGTGCTGGCCGGGCGGCGGAAGGACACCTTCTCCGGAGAGACCAGCTCGGACGGGGCGCGCGCGCTGCGGGCAAGCCGAGAGGCGCTGCGGGGGCACTGGCCTTCGCTGGGGTGAGTCAGGCGCGGAACTTCGGCATTCCGAGGGTCTCCTTGACCACCGCCTCGATGCCCTCCGCCACCTGCCGCCACGCGGTATCGCGGTTCTGCGCCGACGCGACCGCCTCGTCGGGAGGAAGGGCCTGCAGTTCCGCGAACGGCGCGATCTTCCAGGCAACGTCGCGGATGATGATGGGGATCACGCGCGCCTCGCCGGCCTCGTGCCTCCGGAGGGCGCGGCTCATCTCCTGCCGGTAGCAGTAGTCGGAGGCGAGGAAGTCCGCGCTCACCAGCAGGAGGACGATGTCGGCGGTCGCGATCCGCTCGTCGATGGACGTCTCCCAGTCGTCTCCGGGGGCGATCCGGCGGTCGGTCCACATCGAGATAAGGCCCTGCCGCTGGAGTAGGGTGAGGTGCGTCTCCAGCTCGTTCCGGAAGACCTCGTCCTTGTGCGAGTAGCTGATGAACACCTGCACGGGCGTCGCGCGGACCCGCTCCAGTGCCGGGGTCGTGCGAATATCGACGCCATCGAGCATCTCCCGGACGTTGAGCTCCAGGACCTTCCCATCGACCACCTCGTCGAACGTCCTCCTCCCCGCTGCCTCGAGCGCCGTCAGCTTGTCGAACCGGACCAGCGAGCGCGGGTAACCCGGGACGGGCACCATCTCCACCGGCTTCAGCTTCTCGAAGCCGGCGTGGATGGCCTCGAAGTTCGCTCGGATCACCGCCAGCAGCCGCCGCCGGCCCCCGACGGCGCCAGAAACCTCGATCCTGACCTTGCGGTCCTGCACGTCGGCGACCACCGCCGCGCGGCGCCCCTCCATCTCCAGGATGACGCCGGTCCGCCAGCGCGGAAGGCCGGTGCTGAGCACGTGCGTCCGGACGATGAAGCGCGGGAGGAGCCCCTCCGGGAGCACGGAGTAGTCGTACTGGAAGTTGATCCCCTCCGCCAGATGGAACGCGCCGAGGTCCGGCTGCTCCTTCCCCAGGAGCTCCGGGATGAGGTAGCGCGCATCATCGTCCGGGAACGGGAAGCACAGCTCGAACCTGCGCATCAGGTTGATGAGGAACTGATGCATGCGCGGCGGGAACTTGCGCTTGTCGAGGATGGCCTGGAGCTGGGCGAGCTCGAACTCGCCGCGCTGGGTCGCCAGGAGCGGTGAGTTCAGGATCGTGTAGATCCCGTCGGTCACCCAGTGCGGATTGAGGACGTGAGTGTCTCGCAGGCGCGGGTCGTCTCGATAGTTGAGGGCGATGCCCAGGTTGTGAAGGTACATCGCCAGCTGGTCCTGCCCGGTGTCGTCCGGCTCGCCGCTGCTCTTGCAGACGTCGCGAAACTGCTCGTAGGTCAGGTAGTTCTCCGCCATTCCGGCCAGGCGGTTCTTGATGGCGAACCAGCTCGCCGGAAAGGGATCGCGCAGGTGCTTGAGGCGCCTCGTCTCCCCCTTGATGATTCGCGCCAGCGCGGAGATTCCGAGCGGCGCCTCACAGTCGGTCTCCACGAACTCGCGGATGTTCGGGTACTTGGCCCGCAACCCCCGCTGGTCCAGCTGGAACGGGTGCTCTTTGATCTTGTTGAGGACGACGACGACCGGTGACTCTTCGCCGGAGCTGTCCGAGCCGTAGCTCTCGATGAGCCGCAGCCAGTAGTCCGCGTCCGCGTCCTCGCCTCCTCCGCGGCCGCTGAGCACCAGCAGGTACACGCTCCGGTGGGTGAGGAAGAACTGGTGGGTGGCGTGCATGATCTCCTGCCCGCCGAAGTCCCAGACGTTCAGCCGGATCTTCTCGTTCGGCTTGACCCGGATCGACCACGGCGTGATCTCGATCCCATCGGTCTTCGCCTCCTTGCGATGAAAGCGTTTGTGGACGAGGCGATTGACGAGCGACGTCTTACCCACGCCACCTCGCCCCAACAGGATGAGCTTCGCTTCGTTCAAGGGCGCGACGCCCTCGGTGAGCCGGAAGTAATAAGCGAGGATGGAGCTCGCTGTCGCGTCCGGCTCCTGCCGCAGTTTCCACTGCGTTGGTCCCAGGATTTCATCCGGAATTCCGAGACTCGTGTTTCCATGAAGGTACAGCCTCTTGAGCTTCGCCAGCTTCCTGAGACCACCCGGTAGCCGCGTCAGATCATTCGGCACCCCATCCGCGGATGTCGAGCTCATACGAGACGTGGAAGACAGCCGGTATTCCGCGCCGACATTGGCTGCGGCCATGGTCTCGAGCTCTCGCAGTCTCTCCATCTCCGGCGGGAGCGCGCCGAGCCCGCATCTCGAAACCCCCAGGTACTTGAGCTGAGTCAGCTCGCCGAGCCAGCTCGGGAGAGTGAGGACCGGGGTACAAGAGAGCTCCAGGATCGTCAATTGACGAAGATCTCCCAGGGCGTCTGGGAAGGCCCGGAGGGCGGTCTCAGCCAGGTAGAGCTCCTTCAATCCTTCATGGCGGGCGATCTCAATCGGAAGTTTTGTTATCGGGTTGAAGGAGAGCGCAAGGGAGCGCAGCGAACGCAATGAGCCGAAGGAGGGCACCTCGCTGATCCCCACCCCATGCGCGTCGAGGACCTCCAGCTCTGGCCATTCGGTCGGTAGGGTTTTCAGCGGATTTTCGACGATCGTGAGACGCTTCAGACGAGTCAGCGCGGCGATCGCAGGCAGCGCCTCGATGCGATTGCCGTTGAGGAAGAGCATCTCGAGGGAGGATGACCTCAGGCCTTCCAGTGGCAACCGGGTGAGCCTATTCCGGCTGAGGCTCAGCCTCTTGAGGTCCGGTAGCTCGAACAGCCAGGAAGGCACCTCCTCCAGAGCGTTCCTGCTCAGTTGCAGCGTGTGCAACCTGCGCAGTTTCGCCAATTCCTGGGGGATGGACTGCAACCGGTTCCCCCACATGGTGAGAACCTCGAGTTGATCGAGCTCGAACAACTCTTTCGGCCACTCGACGAGGCCAAGATCGGTCAGGTCCAGCGACTTCCCGGGGTCGCGTTTCGCATCCCGAATGCGCTTCCGCACCTCGTCCGGTCCAATGCCCTGCCGACGATTCCCTTTTCCAGACCTGCGCTCCGCCATGGCGCGAAGTGGATAGCACAGCAAGAACTGGATCTCGGGCACGCCCGACCCAGGCACCTCGACTAGAGTCACCCTTCTGTGAAGGGGCGACTGGCCATCGCGGTGTGCGGGGCGCTGCTGCTGTCGCGGTGCGGGTGCGTTCGCGAACCGTTCGCGCTGGCGGACGTGGAGGTGGAGGCGAACGCGCTCACCCGGTGCGTGGTGGTGGTGGCGATGGGCGCGGACGGCGGGCGGCGGCCCAGCGACCGGCCGCTCCCGGTCCAGCCACCGGGGATGAAGCAGGTGGCCCTGTTCGCCGGTGACCTGGGGTCCGGCCTCTCCATCCGCGCCGAAGGGTTCAGCGATCCGGGGTGCGGCGCGCCGATGGACGAGGCCAGCCCGTGGACGCGGGTGACGCTCAAGACCGACAAGCCGGACGAGGTGACGCTGACCATCCGCCCGGAGGGGTCGTGCACGGACGGGATGGACGGCGACCTGGACGGGCTGGTGGATTGCGCGGACCCCGCATGCGCGGGCGCACCCGAGTGCCCCTCGTCCGATGGCGGGACGGACGCCGGCGTCTTCCCCTACGTGCCGTCGAACTTCGCCGTGAACCTCATCCCCACGCCCGACGCGGGGCTCCTCATCGACTGCGACGCCGGGTACGACACCACGACGACCAGCGGCTTCTTCTGCGGCTCGCCGGTGCCGGCGGCGGTGACCGTCACCATGCAGGGCGGTTCGCAGGCGGTGCTGCTGCCGGTGGGGCCGATGACCGTCACGGACGCGGGGCGGCTGACGGTGGTGGGGAACCGGCCGCTGATCTTCGCGGTGGTGGGGAACGCGCTGATCGACGGGCCATTGCTGGCGGGCGCGGTGTTGGCGCAGCCCGGGCCGGGCGGCTCGAAGCCCATGTGCCTCGGCGAAGGTGGAGCCGGGACGCCCGGCGCCGGCGGGGGCGGCGGAGGGGGTGGTGGCGGGAGCTACGGACAGCAGGGCGGGAACGGAGGCCGCGGCGGGACCAGTGCCCCGGGCGCGGGGGGATTCGCGGGGGGCGCCTTCGGGAACGGAGCGTTGGTGCCGCTGCTCGGGGGCTGCTCGGGAGGGCCGGGCGGTGAATCGACGCCGGGGGGGTTGCGGGACGGGGGCGGGGGCGGCGGCGCGCTACAGCTCTCGGCTTCGGGCGTGCTGCGCGTGAGCTCGGCCATCGCGGCGCCGGGTGGCGGCGGCCTGGGAGGCGATCCGGCCAACCGGTGCGGCGGCGGAGCCGGCGGGAGTGGCGGCGCCATCCTGCTGGAGGCACTCCGGCTGGAGCTCTCGGGGGCGGCGCGCCTGTCGGCCAACGGCGGGGCGGGCTCCGAGGGAGGCGACGGCGCGTCCGCGTTCAAGTTCGGAGAGGACGGGCACATCGACGCGCCGGTGCCCGCCAAGGGCGGCGACTCGCTCACGGGCGTGGGGAGCGGCGGCGACGGCGGCGTGAGGGACGTCCCGCCCACGCCGGGCCTCGACTACCCCTACACCCTCGGCGGCGGTGGGGGCGGCGGCGGCGCGATGGGGCGGATCCGCCTCAACTCCGTCCAGGGCTGCGTCCTCTCCGGCAGCCCCACCCTCCTCTACAGCCCCCAGCCGACCTCCAACCTCCTCGGCGACGCCGGGTGCCCTTGACCGCGGGAGGCGCGCCTCGCCCTGGAACGAGCGCCGCTCGGTCCACGCTGGATCCCACCTGAGGAGAGCTACTCCTCTCTGAAGCCCCTCTGAAGCACTCGCCGCGGATCTACACTCCCGCCCGTGCCGACGGACGGCCACACCGAAGACGTCGCCGACTCCGCCGAGGAGACCCGCCCGGGCGCGCGCTCTCCGTCTGCGTTGGCCGCGTCCGAAAGCCCCGTCAGCCCCGGCGAGCGCGTGGGCCGCTTCATCGTCCTCGACCCCCTGGGCCAGGGCGGGATGGGCCTCGTCTGGTCGGCGTTCGACCCCAAGCTCGACCGCAAGGTGGCCCTGAAGTTCCTCCGCACCGGCCCCGGCGAGGAGCGCGGCGACGCCGCCCAGGCCCGCCTCCTCCGCGAGGCCCAGGCCCTGGCCCGCCTCTCCCACCCCAACGTCGTCGCCGTCCACGACGTCGACACCCACCGCGGCCGCGTCTTCCTCGCCATGGAGCTGGTGGTGGGCGAGACGATGAAGGACTGGCTCCGCCAACCCCGCTCCTGGCGCGACACCCTCCGCGCGCTCGTCGAGGCCGGCCACGGCATCGCCGCCGCCCACCGCGCCGGCATCATCCACCGCGACATCAAGCCCTCGAACATCCTCGTCGGCACCGACGGCCGCGCCCGCGTCTCCGACTTCGGCCTCGCCCGCCCCCTGGAGGAACAACCCACCGTCTCCGCCGGCTCCCCCGCGGCCGAGCCCGCCCTCGAGGAGTCCGTCACCGAGGAGGGCCACGTCGCCGGCACCCGCGAGTACATGTCCCCCGAACAGGCGTCCGGCCGCCCCCTCGACGCCCGCTCCGACGTCTTCTCCTTCTGCGTCACCGCCTACGAGGCCCTCTGCGGCGTCCGGCCCTCCGCCCTCTCCGCCCAGATCTCGCTCGACGCCCGCGCGACCCCCGCCACCCCTCAGCTCCGTTCCCGTCCCCGCTCCGCCACCTCCACGCAGATGGCGCGCCTCCCCGCCCCCGCCTCCGGACACCGCCCACCCCGCCGCCTCCTCCGCCGGCTCGCGCGCGGACTCCAGGGCGATCCCACCCTCCGCTGGCCCGCCATCCCGCCGCTGCTCGAAGCGCTGGAGAAGGACGCGCGCCCGCTGCGGCCCTGGCACGTCGCGCTCGTCGCCGCCCTCGCCGTCGGCACCGCCGCCGCCGCCGTCCGCCTGAGCGACGACTCCTGCGCCACGGCCGCCGCGGGCATCGCCTCCACCTGGAGCGCCTCCGACCGCTCCTGGCTGGCCCCCGCCTTCGCCGCCGCCGCCCCCGACCAGCCCGAGGCCGCCGAGCGCGCCGCGCGGTTCCTCGACGCCTACGCCGACCGCTGGCAGGCCGCCTACCGCGACGCGTGCCAGGCCATGCGCCGCGGCACCCAGGCGCGGCAGCTGGGCACGCTCCGGCTGGCCTGCCTGGAGGCGCGCCGGCAGGAGGCGGCGGCGATGGTGGGCCTGCTCCGGCACCCCAGCGCCGCCGCGGTGAAGAAGTCCGCGGACGCGGTGCTGGGCCTCCCCGGCGTCTCCGGCTGCGCCGAGGCGGAGGCGCTCAGCGCGCCCGTCCCGCCCCCCGACGACGGCCCCATGCGCCAGCGACTCAACGAGCTGACCGCCCGGCTGGCGCACGTGAGCGCGGAGGACGCCACCTCCGATCCGCGCACCGGCCCGGACGCGGAGGCGCTCGCCGCGGAGGTGGACCAGGCCGGTTTCGCGCCGCTCCAGGCCGCCACCTATCTCATCCTCGGCACCTTCTACGAGCGCACCGGGAACGCGCCCGGCGCGCGCACCGCCTACTTCCGCTCGCTGGTCGCCGCCGAGCGCGGACGCGCCGAGGTCGTCCGCGCGCGCGTCGCCGCCCGGCTGGCCTATGAGCTGGGCCACTACTTCAGCCAGTACGAGGAGGCCGACCGCTGGCTGGACGTCTCCACGGCGATCACCGACCGCACGCCCATGTACGACGTGGAGGTGTTCGCGCTGCACATCATGGCCCAGGTGCGGCTGGAGGAAGGCCGGATGACCGAGGCGCTGGCGGCGCTGGACCGGATGGACGCCCTCCTCGCCAAGCGCGCCCGCGCCGACGACCCCTCCCGCGTCTACTACTACTCCCACCGCTCGGACGCGTTCTACGAGCTGGGCCGCATCGAGGAGTCGGTCCGCTTCGCGCGCGAGGCGCTCGCCTTCTCCGTGGACCTCTACGGCGAGAAGCACCCCGTCCCCGCCCGCCTCCACTACCTGCTGGCGCGCGTGCTGGTGGAGGCCGGCCAGGCGAGCGAGGCGCGCGCGCACCTGGACGCGGCCGTGCGCTACTGGTCCGCCACGGACACGCCCAACCCGCTGTACATGCTCGACGCCGGCGACATCCGGGCCACCTCCTACCAGGTGGAGGGCCGCTACCAGGAGGCGCTGGACGAGGCCCGCCGCGTGCTGGCGCAGCGCGAGAAGACCTTCGGCAAGGAGCAGGCGGACTTCAGCTTCTCGCTCGACAACATCGGGATGGCGCTGATCGGCCTGGGCCGCTCCCCGGAGGCCATCCCGCCTTTGGAGCGGTCGCTGGCGCTGAAGACCGCCGCCGGGATGGGGATGATCTCCAGCGCGGAGGGGATGCTCGCGCTCGCCCGCGCGCTCTGGGACGGCGGCGGGGACAGGCGGCGCGCGCGCAAGCTGGCCGCGGACGCCGAACAGGCGACCCGCCTCGCCCCGCTCGGCCGCGTCCACCGCGAGGCCGCCGACTGGCTGAAGGCGCACCCCTGAGTCCCCGAGAGCCCTGGGGCCGCGGCCGATCAGGCGCGGTTCGTCGGGTGTAGTAGCCAACCTGATGGGCGCTGGGGACGGCCCGCCCGCCGGCCATTACCATTCCTGCGCATGGCCACCCGCGGGGAACCCATCGGCGGCACGCTCGCCATCGAGGTCGAGCTCCGGAAGGAGAAGGCCTCCGCGCTCCGGCGCGTGGCGGGCCGGCTGGAGACCTCCATCGCCGACCTGCAAGCGCTGGAGGCGAAGATGCCCCCTCCCGGCTCGCCGGACCGCGCCCGCTTCGTCGAGCGCCACCGCGCGCTGCGCGCCGAGGCGGAGCAGCACCGCTGGTACTTCATCATCCAGCGCGAGGCGATGGGCCTGCTCCACCACGGCGTGGTGGACGAGATGTACCCCATCCCCAGACCGATCCGTTGACGTCCCCCGGTGGGTCGAGTAGCCCCACCTGAGGACATCACCATGGCTGAAAAATACGAGAACGCGCTGATCACCGGCGCCACCAGTGGGATCGGCCGCGGCCTGGCCGCGTGGTTCGCCCGCCGGGGCACCCGCGTCTACGCGTGCGGCCGGCGCGAGGCGGAGCTGTCCTCGCTGCGCGACGAGGTCACCGGCGCGGGCGGACGGCTGGAAGTGGTGGTGATGGACGTGACGAAGTCGCGCGAGACCATCGAGCAGATCCAGCGGGTGGACGAGGCCTGCGGCGGGCTGGACCTGGTGGTCGCCAACGCGGGCATCGGCACCGCGACGCCGGCGAAGAAGATGAAGTGGGAGGTGGTGGAGCAGATGATCGGCGTCAACGTCACCGGCGCCGCCGCCACCCTGTGCGCGGTGCTCCCGAAGATGGTGGAGCGCAACCGCGGCCACCTGGTGGGCGTCTCCTCCATCGCCGCCTACCGCGGGATGTCGCTGATGGCGGGCTACTCCGCCAGCAAGGCGTACCTGGCCACCTTCTGCGAGTCGCTGCGCGTGGACCTGGCGCGGACCAAGGTGGCGGTCAGCGCCATCCACCCCGGCTACGTGAAGAGCGAGATGACGGCCAACAACACCTTCTGGATGCCGTTCCTGATGGAGACGGACGCGGCGGTGGAGGGCATCGGCCGCGCCATCCTCCGCGAGGCGCGCGAGTTCGTCATCCCCTGGCAGTGGCGGCCCACCATGCGCGCGCTGCGGATGGTCCCCAACGCGGCCTGGGATGGGCTGGCGCGCAAGCTGCGCTGAGGCGCCCCGCTACCGGAACTGGATGCTCCCCGGCCACGCGCCGAAGTCGAGCGACGTGACGCCGTTGCGCGTGCTCCCGGTGTAGCTCTGCCGCCCGTCCATCACCTCCAGCGTGGCGGTGCCGCCGCCGTAGGCGCTGAGCTTCCCCGCGTGGACCGCGGCCGGGCAGATGGCCGAGTCGTCCGTGTAGAGGTCCGTCCCCCACACGGTGGCCCCGGTCTGGCCGCCGCCGGGGCAGCTGAAGGCGTAGACCTCGCCGAGGGTGGCGCTGGGCTCGATGCCGGGCAGGTTGTCCGACCAGCCGATGACCCTCCCCGGCGCGCCCCCGCAGGCGAGCGCGAGCGCGGCGAACAGCCCCACGGCGATCAGGCGGCGCATGCGCATACGTTCCATCCTCCAGAAAAGAAGCGGCAGGCCGTCAGCCCCGCCATGCCTCGCGGGTGATCTCATACCGGAGGAACACCCGGCCCGTGAACTCCAGCTCGCCCGCGAGCGAGAGCCCGTTCTTCTCCGCCACGCGGATGGAGGCGACGTTCTCCGCGCGGATGACGGACATCAGCTTCGCCTCGCCGCGGGCGAAGCCTTCGTCGCGCATCCGCCTCGACGCCTCGCTGGCGATGCCCTTCCCCCACGCGTCCGGAACCAGGCCGTAGCCCAGCTCGAGGATGGACTCCGTGCGCACGCCGGGCGGCACCGCCCCCCGGCCGAAGAAGGCGCGCGGGCGGGCGGCGTCCAGCTCCACCTCCATGCACTGCAGCCCGCACCGCCCCACCAGCCGGTTCCCCTCCTTGAGCACGACGCCGCGGTGCCCGGTGCCGTCCTCGCCGTACCAGGCCAGCGTCTTGTCGAACCAGGCGCGCGTCTCGGCCTCGCTCCGCGGCTTGCCGGTGGCCAGGTAGCGCGACACCACCGGGTCGGCGTTGAGCGCGGCGAAGAACGGGAAGTCGTCCGGCGTCAGCGGGCGCAGCCTGAGGCGTTCGGTCTCGATCGTCGCCAGCATGCGTCAGACTTTACAGGTACGAGGGCCGGCGAAAACCGCGTGCAAGGCGCACGACGGCGTGACAGGGTCCGCTGCCCGGAGGGGGCCCTTCCTTGCTCGTCAGCCCGATGATCGGTTCGTGGCAGCCGCCGCGCATCGAGCGCATCGCATCCCTCGAATCGCGAAGGCTGGCGGCACTCCCGGTCGCGGGCCTCTCCGGCGACCTGCACCAGGATCTCGGGCGGGGCGCGCTGGCGGTGGAGATCGTCGGTTCGCTGGTGGGCGACGAGGCGCGCGACGACTTCC
>DASRBA010000251.1:0-77190 GCA_035637895.1 Myxococcaceae bacterium | reverse complement strand
GTGCCGGGGCGGGGAGGACCCGTAGTGGGTGCCTCTGTCACGCGTGGTGGGGGGGAATGCTGCTGAGAACTTCACCCCGAGGGGGGGAATGCTCGTGAGATTTTCAGCCCGCCGGGGTCCCTAGCTCGTGAGAACCGACAGTCTTGGCCAGGGAGTCTTGAAACAGGGCGGCAAAAGTGTTGGCGCGGGGCTTGCTGAATTCGAATCCGAGGCCTGACGCAGCCTCGTCCGCGATGGCGAGCAACTCCATCGCAGCATCCGCGGCAGCCCGCCCCAACTTCGCCAGACTCTTCTGTTGTGCTGCGACGACCGTGCTCCAGAGAGCTTGTGCTTCTGGAGGAAGAGTGGTTCGTCGCCGCCACCATCCGCCGATCGCGGTGACGCGTGCCCGATAGGCATCGGAACAGAAGGAGTCTCCATCGTAGCGGTTGTAACGTCTGTCCAGATAGCAACTGGATCTATGAAGTGGACCCCGTTTTTCGGACCACCCCCGCACTTGGATTCTGAGACAGCTCCGCAGTGATAGGAGCTGATCATGGGGAAGAAGAACGCGAAGCGGTACGACCCGGCGTTCAAGGCGCGCGTCGCCCTTGAGGCCGTGAAGGAGTTGGAGAGCCTGGCGCAGATCGGCCAGCGGTACGGGGTGCACCCGGTGCTGGTCGGGCAGTGGAAGAAGCAGTTGCTCGGGCGAGCGGCGGGGGCCTTCACACGAGAGGGTGCCGCCAGCGACCCGGAGCGCGTCCACGACGACCTGCTCAAGAAGATTGGCGAGCTGACCGTCGAGCGCGATTTTTTGGCGCGTGGGCTGCGGCGCTCCCGCTGAAGGAGAAGCGGATGCTCCTGCGGCCTGACTCCACCAAGCTGTCCGTTCGCCGGCAGTGCGGGCTGCTCAGCCTGGCCCGGTCGATGGCCTACTACCGTGCCGTCGAGGTGAGCGAGGAGGAGGTCGCGCTCATGAAGGAGATCGATCAGATCTTCACGCGGTGGCCGTTCTACGGCAGCCGCAAGGTCCTGCTGGAGCTGCGTAGCGGCGGGCGCGAGGTGAACCGGAAGCGGGTGCAGCGGCTGATGCAGGTAATGGGGCTGCAGGCGCTCGTCCCGGGTCCACACACGAGCAAGCCCCACCCCGAGCATCCGATCTACCCCTACCTCCTCGGAGGAGTGGAAGTAACTCGGCCGAACCAGGTCTGGGCCGCGGACATCACGTACCTGCCGCTCGAGCAGGGCTGGGGGTACCTGGTGGCGATCATCGACTGGTACTCGCGGGCCATCCTCTCGTGGCAGGCGTCCAACACGATGGCAGTGGACTTCTGCGTGGCAGCGCTGGAGGAGGCGCTCCGGCACTACGGGAGACCGGAGATCTTCAACACCGACCAGGGGGCGCAGTTCACCAGCCCGGACTTCACGGGAGTGCTCAAGCGGGAGGAGATCCGGATCAGCATGGACGGCAAGGGGCGGGCGACGGACAACATCTTCGTGGAGCGGGTGTGGAGGTCGCTCAAGTACGAGGACGTCTACCTCCGCGACTACGCGACGCTGGCCGAGGCCCAGGCGGGAATCAGTCGGTGGATCCGCTTCTACAACGTGAGGCGGCCGCACCAGGCGCTGGACAACCGGACGCCGATGGAGGTCTACCGGGGACTCCACGTGGTGAGGAAGGAGGCGGCATGAACGAAGAGCCGGGGGGCGCCTGCGCTCGGCTTCGCCTCGCTCCGGCGGGGCGACCGACCGGCACGACCGACCGGCAACGACACTCGCAATCTCACGCAAACGACACATCAAAACACATCAAACGCGCTGTCTCAGATGCAAAGACGCGGGGCCCGAAAATGGTCCGAAGGATGGGGTCCACCTCCCTACTCACGATGGTGGCGGCCACCGCAAAGACATCAGGTGGCCAGGGCGGGCAGCGGTTCCAATTGGGCACTCCGCCCTTGAGCGCTCCCGGGGGAGTGCCGTTTGGCAGGAGGTAGCGAAGCACATCCTCGACCGTCTGCATTTCAAGAAAATACAGAAGGCAGGAGGTCCGCTCCACTCCTGGCGCATCGGCCTAGATGACGACGAGGCCGACGGTGGAGGCGGGGAGGTTGTCGGCGCAGGGGACCGGGGCCGGAGCGAGCGAGCCGTCCTCGCGCACCTGGAAGGCGCTGATGGCGTGCGCCCCCGCCTCCAGGACGTAGAGAAACTTGTCGCCGTGGCTCACCGCCAGGTCGGTGGGCTTGGAGCCGTCGCCGATGGCCGCGCTCTGGCCGCCGGCGCTGAGGAGGGAGAGGTTGCCCTCGGTGTCGATGGCGAGGCCGGTGATGGTGCCGGAGGGCGTGTTGGCGGAGTACGCGTAGGCGTCGTCGCCGGTGACCGCCACCCAGCACGGCGCGGTCTGGCTGGTGCGGACGGACGCGCTCCGCAGCGACGGCGTCGCCGACGCGCCCACGCGGTACGAGGAGACCGTGCCCGCGCCCGCCGCCGCGCCGACCGCCTCGGAGACCACCAGCGTGCCGTCCGAGGTGAGCGCGAAGCCGAACGGCGTCTGGCCGCTGGAGGGCGTCGCCGCCGGGCCGCCGAGCGAGCCGTCCTCGTAGACCGCGTAGGTGGTGATCGAGCTGGTGGCCTTCTCCGTCACCACCACGTTGCGCAGGTCGGGCGCGATCGCCACCTGCGCCGGGCCGGACGCGCCGGTGCTCAGCGGCCGGGTGGCGCCGCCGATGCGCTGCAGGCGGCCGTACCCGTCGAGCCGGAAGCCGGCCACGTTGCCGGAGCCGCCCGCGTTGAGCACGTAGACCAGGCCGGCGCGCGCGGCGACGCTGATGGGCATCAGCCCGCCCGAGGGCGTCACCGAGGTGAGGCGCAGGCCGGTCCCGGAGACGGCGAACACGCTGACCTCGTTGCTGCCCGCGTTCACCGCCACCAGCCAGTGCCCGTTCGGGGTCAGCGCCAGCGCGCCCTGCGAGCCCAGCCCGCCGCCCGTCCCCGCGCCGCCGGTGAACGTCTTCCCGGCGAGGGTGAGCGACCCGTCCAGGCCGCGCTTGAAGGCGATCACCGCGTTCTGCGCCTCGTTGCTGAGCGTGAAGACCGCCGCCCGCTGCGACAGCGACAGCTCGGAGTCGACGCTGGCGGCGTCATCTGGACTGGAGGCCTGGTCCGCCGGAGCGGCGCACGCGGCGAGGAGGAGGGAGAGCGAGGCGACCAGCGGAGACACGATGGCCCTGCGCGAGAAGGCGCTCATGGGGTTGGTCCTTTCGGAGGCGTTTGGGGGCTGCGAGGAGGCTGACGGGAACTTCAATGGCAGGTACGCGGCCCGGCGCGGGACGGTTACCCGGGCGCTCCGAGACCCACTCGCCGGGCCGCGGCCGGCCTGTGATCTCGGGGGCTTGGGGTAGGCTCGCGGGCCGTGCTCGAGGCGTTCGACAGCGCGATCCGCCAGGTGGGGCCGGCGGCGTTCTTCGTGCTCGGGCTGGCGGCGTTCCTGGAGTACCTGCTCCCGCCGTTCCCGGGCGACTCGGTGGTGCTGCTGGGCGGCATCTACGCGGTGCGCGGGCAGCAGCCGTACTGGTTGGTGTTCGCGGCGGTGATCGCCGGGAGCCTGCTGGGCGCGGCGGCCAACTTCCGCATGGGACAGTGGGTGGGCGCGCGCGTAGAGCGGAACCCGGAGCGGAAGACCATCCTGGGCATCTCCATGCGGTCGCTGCACGACGCCGAGGCGCGGATGCGCAAGTACGGCGACTGGCTGATCGCCGCCAACCGGTTCATCCCGGGCATCCGCGGGCTGTTCTTCGTCGCGGCCGGGATGTCGGGGATGAAGCGCGCGCGGGTGCTGGCGCTGGGCGCGGTCTCCGCCACCGCGCACACGCTGCTGCTGCTGTACTCGGGGATCGCGCTGGGCGGGAACGCGGAACGTATCGCCGCCTTCATGGGCCAGTGGCAGCGCGCGACTGGATGGCTGGTGGCGGCGGTCGCGGTGGTGGCCGTCCCGGCGCTGCTGATCCGCTGGCTGTCGAAGCGGAAGAAGAACGGCGTGGCGACGCCTTGAGGCGGGCAGCGGGTCAGGTGGTCGCGGCGGTGGTGCTCGCGCTCGGGTTCGGCTCGTGCCGGTGCAACGACCTGCCGGTGCGCCGCGCGCGCGTCGGCTTCCAGCCCGACGTCTGGGAGATCGACTTCGGGCGGCACCTGGAGGGCACGCGCGCCGGCGCCACGCTGGAGCTGGAGAGCACCGGGCGGGCGGAGGTGGAGGTGCTGGCGTCGGCGGCCGATCCGTTCGCGGTGGACCCGCGGGTGGTGCTCCCGCCCAGCGGGCGCGGCAGCCTGAACGTCGTCTTCATCGCCGGATCGGAGGAGGTGGAGCGGGACCTGGTGCTGCGGTCGGAGGGCGAGTCCGACGGGGTCGTCGTGCGCCTGCGCGGCACCGGCGTGCGCCCGCTCCCCTGCGTCGCGACGGAGCTGTGCACCCTCTCCACCTTCGACGTTCCGTCGGGGACGTGCGTCGACTCGGTCGCGCCGGAGGGCACGCCCTGCGTCCACCCCAACCCGTGCCTCTTCAACGGGAAGTGCGACGCCGTGGGCCAGTGCATCGCCGAGCCGCGCCCCTGCGACGACAACAACGTCTGCACCAACGACTTCTGCTCGGCGCTGTTCGGGTGCGTGCACACGCCGGTGACCTGCCCGCCGCCGGGACAGGTCTGCATGGTGGCGACCTGCCACCCGACGAACGGGTGCGGCGCCGGCCCCGCGCCGTTCGGGACGTTCTGCGGACCGGTCGACTGCACGACCGAGAACATCTGCGACCAGGGGCAGTGCAAGCAGGCGCCGACGCCGGAGGGCTTCCCGTGCTCGCCGCCCACGCCGTGCCAGGGGCCGGGCGAGTGCCACAACCAGGCCTGCGTCCAGCCCGACGCCGGCGTGTTCCCGCCCACCTTCTCCCTGCCTCTGGATGGCGTGCCGGCCGCGACGCCGGACGAGCCGGGGCTGGTGTTGTTCCGGGGCAACCTCTACGCGGAGGTCTGCGGCCCCGTGTACGACGCGGGCTGCGCGCTGGTGTCGTGGACGTCCACCGCGTTCGAGCGCTTCGCCGCGCCGCACGGGGCCGCGCGCTCGGTGCTCACCGCGTCGGACGCCGGGGTGTGGATGCTGGGCGTGGACGCGGTGTCGCTGCATCGGCTGGATACGGGCGCGCCGTTCTTCGAGGTGCCGCTGGCGTCGCTCCCGCCGGCGCCGGCGACGCGGGCGTGGAGCGCGACGGACCGGTACGCGGCGGATCCGGCGGGCGAGCTCTGGCTCGCGGTGAGCAGCGTGAACGTTCCGCCGGACGCCGGTTCCGATGCCGGCGCCTCGGACGCGGGTGACCTCGATGGGGGTGCCGGCGACGCGGGCGATCCGGATGCCGGTGAACCTGACGCGGGCGGCGCGGATGCGGGCGGCGCGACGAGTTGGATCGAATCCTTCGCGCGCATCTCCGCCGACGGCGGCGTGGAGATATTCCCGCCGGCGCTCTCCAGCACGGAGCACCGCCTCGCCTTCGCCGCCTCCGGCGCGCTCTACGCCTTCGACACCGACGCGGGGCTCTCGGTGTTGAGCCGCGACGACGCCGGAGTGGTCGCGTTGACGCCGCTGGCTTCGGTGAGCGGGGCGCCGGCGGTGATCGCCGGGGCAGGGCGTGTGCTCGCGGGGAACACCTCTCTCTACGACCCGGTGTCGGCCGCCGTGGTGGGGGCCCTGGACTGGAACGTCGACGCGGGCGACCTGGGGATGCTGCACCGCAAGACGATGCTGGTGCGGAGCGCGGGGTTCGCCTTCTTCCGCGACCGCGCGGACGGCGGCTCCTACGCCATGTCCTTCGACCCCTTGGACGGCGGGCGCCGCTGGATCGCCGAGCTGGTCGCGCCCGGCACGCCCGGCTTCCTCCTCGACGCGGTGCCGGCGGTGGACGGCGGGCTGGGCACGCTGGTGCAGACGACGGAGCCGGACGGTGGCCTCCGCACCGAGCTGCAGGTCTACGTCGGCGGGGACCGGCTGCTCTCCTGTCCGCTGCTTCCCGGCACGCAGGTGGTGGCGTCCGTGTTCAGCGACAGCGCGCTGGACGCCCTCGTCTTCCGGGACGGCGGCTGGGCGCTGGACGTCTACGACCTCTCCGGCGCGCCGCTCGATCTCCAGGGCTGGCCCGCGCCCAACGGCACCGCCGGCACGCGCCGCGAGCAGTGAGTCAACGGCCCGTCTTCTTGGCGCGGGCGCGCTCCACGCCGATCACGTTCGGGATCGGCCACTGCTGGTGGTTCTCGTCGTTCGCCATGAAGCCGGTCTCGTAGCTGCCGCAGAGGTCCAGGTCGACTCCACCCGCGTGAATGGAGAGGCTGGCCTCGGGACCGCCCTCGGCGTGCATGGCGCTGACGACGCCCATGCCCAGGGCGAGGAGCTTGGCGTTGAACTCGTGCATGGTGAAGGGCGTGCGCGAGAAGACGAAGAGGATGTCGCCGCCGCTCGTCATGGCGATGGCGGCTTCGCTCCATTGCTTTCCGTTCTCGACCCAGACGTTGCTGCCGGGCGCCTTGATGAGGCGCAGGTTCTGGGCGACGACGCCGGACTCCGAGAGCTCCGGGACCTCGTCGCCGTCGAGATCGATGAGCCGCGCGGAAGGAGCCTGGTCCGCGCGGGAGACGAGGAGCGCCGATTTGTACGACTTCACCCACCGACTGCTGTTGGTGTGATCTCCGATGCGGAAGTAACCGCTGTGCGTCCGGTGATCGACGACGTCGAACATGCCCGCGTTGATGACGACCGACAGGTTCTTCCCCTTGGCCCACTCCGCGGCCGTCTTCGCCTCCGCCCGGTCGAGACTCGTGGCATGGGCCCGGATCGGGGCCACCGCCGGATCGACCCGGACGACGTGGAGCAGGCCGTCGCCGTAGTCCGGCTTTTCCGCGATGCGAATGGTGGCGTAGGAGACGCCGGCCTGGAGCTCCTTCCACTCGATCCGGGGTCGTTCCGCGGCGCCGGCACCGGCGCTGACGACCACCAGGAGCGCGATCACTCTCATCAGGGAGTCCTCCTCGGGGCGGCTTGGACACCTCGCCGGACGAGAAGGTTCCCTGGCCGGTTCAAATACCCCAGACGTTGTCGCTCACCCGCGCCTTCGCCCGCGACATCACCAGCTCCACGGCCTTGTAGCGGCGCGTCTGCTGCGTGAGCTGGGCGCGGAAGCCGGGGTCCTTCTCCATCAGCTCCCAGGCCCCGTCCACGGTCAGTCCCCGCGCGGCCAGCACGGGCGCGGCCTCCTCCATCAGCCGGTCCGGGTCGACCTCCACGGCCTCGCGCTCGGCGATCGACTCCAGCACCCGCACCTCCTTGAGCTGCTGGGCGACCTCGTCGCGCAGGCGCGGCTTGGACTGCCACGCCGCCAGCGCCTCCTGCCGCATCCCCTCCGGCACGCCGCGCGCGGACAGCAGCGTCCCCTCCGTCTCCCGCCACCGCGCCTCGATCTCCGCGTCGATGTCCGCGGCCGGGACCCGGTAGCTCACCCGCGCGGCGAGCTTGCCGATGATCTCCTTCACCGCCCGCCCCTCGGCCTCCTGCCGGAATTCCTGCTCGATCTGCCGGGCGATGCGCTGGCCCACCTCGTCCAGCGCGCCGCCGCCCAGCTTCCCCAGGAACGCCGGGTCCATCACCGCCGCCCGCTTGATCCGCCGCGCCGCCAGCACCTCCACGTCGAACTCCGCCTCCGCCAGCCGCTGGGGGATCTCCGCCCAGCTCGGCGGGAGCTGCAGCCGGATCCGCCGCTTCTCGCCCACCGCCATCCCCACCAGGCTCTCCGCGAACCCGGGCAGCTCCGGGTCCGGCGCGAGGGCCATCCGCTTCCCCGACGCCGCGGTGAACGGCAGCACCCGCCCGCCGGAGAACCCCACCACGTCGATGACCACCTCGTCGTCCGCCGCCACGGGCTGGCCCGGCGCAAGCTCCGCCACCTCGCCCAGCTCCGTGCGCAGCTTCTCGATGCGCGCGACGACGTCCTCCTTCATGACCGTCCGCGGTCCGGGGACGGTGACGCGGAGCCCGTCCAGCGACGGAGCTTCGAAGGCGTCGAAAGGGGGCACGCCCGGACGCTACCTCACCGGACCGGGAGATCGCCCAGCACCTGGTCGATCTTCTTCAGCACGTCGGCGGAGAGCTTGATCTCCGAGGCAGCCGCGTTCTCCGTCACCTGCTCCGGCCGGGTGGCGCCGATGATCGCCGACGACACGTTCGGCTCCCGCAGCACCCACGCCAGCGCCAGCTGCGACAGCGTGCAGCCCACCTCGGCGGCGATGGGCTTGAGGTTCTGCACCGCGGTCAGCACCGGGGCGCTCAGCCAGTCGCCCATGAACCCGCCCATGCTCTCGCTGGAGGCGCGCGAGTCGGCCGGGGGCTTCTGCCCGGGCTGGTACTTCCCGGTGAGGATGCCCTGCGCCAGCGGCGACCAGACGATCTGCCCGATGCCGGTCTTCGCGCAGTGGGGGATGACCTCCTTCTCCGGCACCCTCCAGAGCGCGGAGTACTGCGGCTGGCTGGAGACGAAGTGCTCCCCCTTGGTCTGCTGCGAGGCGCGGATCTGCTCCGCGTTCCACTCCGAGAAGCCGATGTACCGGGCCTTCCCGGAACGCACCACCTCCGTCAGCGCCTCCATCGTCTCCTCCAGCGGGGTGGAGGGGTCGTACCGGTGGCACTGGTACAGGTCCACGTAGTCCGTCTTCAACCGCTTCAGCGACGCGTCGATCTGCTTGCGGATCTGCGCCGCGGACAGCCCGCGGTCGGTGGAGCTCATGGGGAAGAACAGCTTGGTGGCCAGCACGTAGGAGTCGCGCTTCCGACCCGCCAGCACCTCCCCCAGGAAGGTCTCCGAGGCGCCGCGCCCGTACACGTTGGCGGTGTCGATGAAGTTGATCCCCACCTCGAAGGCGCGGGCCACGCACGCCTCCGCCTTGGAGCGCTCCACGCCGCCCGAGTAGGTCAGCCACGAGCCCAGGGAGATGTCCGAGACGCGCAGATCGCTCTTGCCGAGTTGACGGAATTGCATGGGGCCGACACTAACGCCCCCGTCCCCTGCCTGCTTGGGGATAACGTCCAGGCCATGTCCGCCGAACAGAAGCCGCTCCAGCCCACCGCCGCGCGCTGGGTGACCTGCAGCACCGACGACCTCAAGGCCGCCACCGGCCGCGCCCTGGAGGAGTGCCGCGCCGGCATCCGCGACCTCAAGCAGCTCACCCGGCCCTTCGCCTCGGAGAAGGCGCTGGCCCGCTACGACGAAGCGGTGGCGATCCTCTCCGACGCCGGGGCGCGCGCGGGCGTGGTGCGCAACGCCCACCCGGACTCCGCCATGCGCGACCTGGCGGAGGCCTGCGAGCAGGAGCTGGAGAAGCTCTCCACCGAGATCTCCCTCGACCGCGGCGTCTACGACGTGCTGGAGCAGCTGGACGTGTCCAAGCAGGACGCGGCCACCCGCCACTTCCACCACCGCACCCTGCGCGACTTCCGGCGCGCCGGCGTCGCCAAGGACCAGCCCACCCGCGACCGCATCCGCGCGCTCAACGAGGAGCTGGTGAAGATCGGCCAGGAGTTCGGCCGCAACATCCTGGAGGACGTGCGGCACGTGGAGCTGGACCCGGCGGACCTCGCCGGCCTCCCCGAGGACTACGTGCGCGCGCACCCCGCGGGCGAGAACGGGAAGGTGCGCGTCACCACCGACAACCCGGACTACCTCCCGTTCATGACGTACGCGAAGAGCGGCCAGGCGCGCGAGGCGCTGTGGCGCATCTACCGGCTGCGCGGCCACCCCAAGAACCAGGAGGTGCTGCAGCGGCTGATCGCCAAGCGCGCCGAGCTGGCCGAGGTGCTGGGCTACCCGACCTGGGCCGCCTACGTCACCGAGGACAAGATGATCAAGTCGCAGCAGGCGGCGACCGAGTTCATCGAGAAGATCGTCCGCATCGCCGAGCCGCGGATGCGCGGCGACTACCAGGCGCTGCTGGAGCGGAAGCGGCAGGAGGCTCCGTCCGCCGCCGCGGTGAACCCCTGGGACCAGGCGTACCTGGAGGACCGGCTCAAGGCGGAGAAGTACCAGTTCGACTCGCAGTCGGTCCGGCCCTACTTCGAGTACTCGCGGGTGAAGCAGGGCGTGCTGGACCTCACCGCGAAGATGTTCGGGGTGACGTACCAGAAGGTGCTCGACGCGCCGCTCTGGCACCCGGACGTGGAGGCGTACGACGTCTTCGAGGGCGGCGCGCGCCTGGGGCGCTTCTACCTGGACATGCACCCGCGCGACGGCAAGTACAAGCACGCCGCCCAGTTCGTGCTCGCCACCGGGAAGTCGGGCGAGCAGCTCCCCGAGGGCGTGTTGATGTGCAACTTCCCGCGGCCCGGCGCGCAGCCGGCGCTGATGCAGCACTCGGACGTGGAGACGTTCTTCCACGAGTTCGGCCACCTGCTGCACCACATCTTCGGCGGCCACACGCGCTGGGCCGGGCTGTCCGGCGTCCGCACCGAGTGGGATTTCGTAGAGGCGCCGTCGCAGATGCTGGAGGAGTGGGCGTGGGACGCGGGCGCGCTGCACACCTTCGCGCGGCACCACCAGACCGGCGAGCTCATCCCGGCGGAGGTGGTGAAGCGGATGAAGGCCGCCGACGAGTTCGGCAAGGGCCTGTGGGTGCGGCAGCAGATGTTCTACGCGGCGCTCAGCCTGGCGCTCTACAGCCGCAGCCCGGCCGGGCTGGACGCTACCGCGGTGATGAAGGAGCTGCAGGAGCGGTACACGCCGTTCCGCTACGTGGACGGCACGTACTTCCACCTGTCCTTCGGCCACCTCGACGGGTATTCGGCCATCTACTACACGTACATGTGGTCGATGGTGATCGCCAAGGACCTCTTCACCGCGTTCAAGCGGGAGGGCCTGCTCAGCACCGGGGTGGCGGGGCGGTACCGGCGGGCGATCCTCGAGCCGGGCGGGTCCAAGGAAGCGGCGGAGCTGGTGAAGGACTTCCTGGGGCGCGAGTACGGGTTCGCGGCGTACGAGGAGTGGCTGAACGCCGCCTGAGAGGTGGCAGAATCGGCGGAGCATGACGGTCGCCATGCGCGACACCCTCAAGGCGATGCGGGAGAAGCTGGGCGAGGCGCACGCGCTGGCCGCGCCCTGGCGTCGGGCTGGCCTGTGCTCGCCCAAGGAGTGGGTCTACGCGTGGGTCGGCGCCTCGGACCCGGAGGGCGTGCGCATCGCCGCCGAGGAGTTCGAGGCCAGCTTCGGGCGCCCGTTCCCGGAGGACCTGGACCTGCTGTGGACGGAGCTGAACGGAATCGCCATCCACGCGCGCTCCGGCATCCCGGACGCGCCGGCGTGCCTCCAGGTGGAGCCGCGCGCCCTGCCGGACCCCATCCTCTGGCCGGCGCGCGGGCGCGGGGACCCGCTGCAGATCGCCGACGGGGACCTGCACCCCACCGGCAACCTGTACGTCGTGGGCGAGCTGCGCGGCCGCGGGATGATCGCCCTCGCCGTGCCGGACGACGAGGACGACCGCTCCTGCGAGGTGGTCTGGGTGGAGCCCACGCTCACCGAACGCCCGGTGCGGATCGCCGCGTCATTGCGCGAGCTGTTGGACCGGTGGCTCCGGGCGGACTTCCTGCTCCAGGACGTTCTGGTGAAGGCGGGCGTGAAGCTCCAGAAGTGAAGCGCTGCTGGCGTCACGTCTTGGCGGCGATCACCATGCAGATGACGAGGGCGAACATCACCGCGCCCTCGATGAACGCGGCGGCCAGCATCATCGACGTTCGGATGGAGCCGTCCGCCGACGGTTGGCGCGCCATGCCCTCCATCGCCGCCGCCGACAGCTTGCCGATGCCCACGCTCGCCCCGAACACCGCGATGCCCGCGCCGATCGCCGCCGCCAGGACAGAGAGGCTGCCCGTCATGTGTCGTCTCCTGCGGAGCTCGCCGCGTCGTCTCGGCGAGGGGCCGCCCGCCAGGCGACCCACCAAGGAATAGCGGCGAGGGGCCGCGAGCGCCGTGCGCGGTATCACGCGCGCTACTGCGCGTTCGCAGCGGGAATCGGAGCGCCATGCGGAGCGTCACGGGCGCGACTGCGCGCTCGCGGCGGAGGAATCGGTCGTCACCGGCGCTCCTGCGCGCCTTGCTGAGCCCAGCAGAGCGCCGCCAGCGTGTCGTCCATCAGGCGCGGAATGAGCTTCGCCGCCTCGGGCACCTTCACGATCCCGCGCGCCTGCGAGGGCGGACAGGCCAGCCGCGCCTGGACCCAGGGGCTGTCGTGCAGATACAGCACCAGGTCGCATCGCAGCGGTGGACCGGTGCGCTTGTCGGCGGGGATGGTCTTGTAGGCGGACTCGATGGCGCGGGTGAATTTCCCAAGCGGGAACACCTCCAGCCGCGCCGGCAGACCCTTGCAGGCCGCGGGAACCTGCACGGGCGCCGGCGGCCCGACCTCCACCGAGTCGAACCCCGGCACGCCCACCGAGGGCACCACGGACTGCGCCGCCGCGACCGCCTTGCCGCCGCCTGCCAACAGGTCCCCCAGCGCTCTGCTCACGGTCCCGCCCACCCGGTCCGCGCTCACGTCGTCCGACTGGAGCAGCCGGCCGCTCCAGTCGGGCCCGAACAGCCAGGTGGCGACGGCCACGCCATGGGCGTCTCTCGACAACTCCACGGACACCACCCGCTTCACGTGCCGCGCCTGCAGGAACCGGGGCCAGATCGCTCGCCCGAGGTTCATGGCGCAGTCGCTGGCTATCGCCGCGCCCACCGCCCGCTGGGGCGGGTACAGCTGCGCTCCGGTGGGACCCGTCCACTGCGCGCACGCCTCGCTCCCCTCCTTCCACGTGGCCGCCAGCTCCGGCGTGAGGAACGCCGGCGGGGGCGCGCTGAAGTCCACGAAGGGGCTCTTGGTGAACAGCTTCCGGTGCTCGGCGGAGAGGTCGACCAGCGCGTCGCCCTCCCGCGCCAGCCGCTCCTTCACCGCGGCCTGGGCGGCGGCGGCGGCGGACGGGTCCACGCCGGGCCCGAAGAAGAACACCAGCGCCGTGACGGCCTGCGCGATCACGACCGCCCCACCAGGAATCGCGCCAGCGCCTGCGCCTTGGGCACCAGCGTGTCGACCTCGATGCGCTCCTCCACCGTATGGAACCCCTTTCCGCGCGGCCCCAGTCCGTCGATGGACGGAATGCCCATCGACGACGAGGTGCTGGCGTCCGACGCGCCGCCCACCAGCGCCGCCTCCTCGCCTCCCAGGCCCGCCGCCCTCGCGCACGCCGCGTACTCCTCCAGCAATCGCGCGCTGGCCTCCGACCGCTCCAGCGGCATCCGCGACATCCCGCCGGACAGCTCCAGCCGCGCGCCGGTCACCGAGGCCGCCGCCTCCGAAGCGGCTCGCTCCAGCGACGCGATCAGCGCCTCGCCGTCGGCGCGGGAGCAGAAGCGGATGTCCATCTGCGCCTCCGCCTCGTCCGGCACGGTGTTCTTCCCCTGACCGCCGGAGACCTTCCCCACGTTGAGGGTGACGCCGCGGCCGTAGTCGGTGAGCTGCTGCGCCCGGTCGATGAACCGCGCCAGCGCCCAGATGGCGTTCACCCCTTCCGCGTGCGCGTTGCCGGCGTGCGCCGCCTTCCCGTGCGCGCGGGCGGTGACCGCGCCGGTCCCCTTGCGGCGGGTGATGATGGCGTCCTGGTCGCGCCCCGACTCGAAGACCAGCGCCGCCGCGCAGCCCTCGACGGCGCGGCGGATGATCGGCTGGCCCTCGGGGGAGCCGACCTCCTCGTCGGAGACGATCACCACCCGGAGCGGGACCGCGCTGGAGAGGCCCTCCCGCGCCTCCGCGACGGCGCGCAGGGCGAAGGCGATCACCACCAGCCCGCCCTTCATGTCCAGCACCCCCGGCCCGCGGCGGAGCGCGCCGTCGCGCCGGTAGCCCTCGAACTTTCCGGGCGGGAAGACCGTGTCCAGGTGGCCGATCAGCGCGACGCCGCCCGCGTCCTGGGGCCGCGACCGGAGCACGAGGTGATCGGCGAAGCGCTCGCTGCGGACCACCTCGCAGTCGAGGCCCGGCACCAGGAACAGGTCGCGCAGCGCGGCGCCCACCCGCCGCCCACCGTCCGGGTTGTCGGTGAAGGAGTTGATCTCCACCAGCGGCGCCAGCGCGGCCTCCATCTCGGCGGCGCGGCCCTCCAGCCACTGGGCGGCCTGCTCTGCGCGGTCGGACATGCTCCGTGAGGATACCCCGCCGCGAGAGCGCCGAACGGGTCACCGGACTGCGCCGGCGAGGCGCCGCGCTAGGAGCTGTACTGCCGCCCCAGCCCCACCGTCCCGCGCAGCAGCACCAGCGCGGTGCACAGCCCCAGCAAGCCCGGGCTCCACCACAGGTCCAGCACCGAGTCTCGCCCGGTCCGCTCCGGCCGCTCCGGCTCGTAGAGGATGTCCACCAGCTCGCCCTTGGTCGCGCGCCCCGGCCACCCGCGCACCACGCCCTGCACCTCGCGACCGCTCATCGCCCGGAAGGAGATGTCCGCGCACTCCGCGATGCCGTCGAGGTTGCTCCGGCTCCCGTCCGGCGGCGGGCGCTCCTTGCACGGGTGGATGCCCGTGACCTTGGCCTGGGCGGACCGGGCCACCTTCACGAACGCGAGGACGGGCCTGGCGGAGCTGTACGTCATCACCCCGAGGATGAGCGCCAGGATGAGGGCGAGGTACGGGCGGATGGCAGCCATGCATCGGCAGGATAACGTGCCTGTCGACCAAGGAGACTTTCCGTGCGCCGTGCCTTCTTCCTCATCGTCGCCGCCGGCGCCCTCCTGGGCTGCCCCGTCCACAGCCAGCTGCACCCGATGGCCATCGAGTACAACAACCAGTGCGTCGCGCTGCTCAACGTCGGGAAGCTGGACGACGCGGAGATCGCCTGCGAGCACGCCAAGGAGTTCAACCCCGACTACGCCGAGGTGTGGTGCAACCTGGGCATCATCCAGATGAACCGCGGGAAGCTGGACGTGGCCAAGGAGGACTTCATCAAGGCCATCCGCTACAACAACGAGCTGGCCGCGGCGTACAGCTCCTTCGGCGTGGTGGAGATGCGGCAGCGCCACCTGGACCAGGCGCGGAACCTGTTCGAGCGCGCCCTCAAGGTGAACCCGGACTACCTCGAGGCGCGCTACAACCTGGCGCTCTCGTACCTGGCGTCGCGCGACTTCGAGAAGGCGCGCCGCGAGTACAAGACGGTGCTGCTGGTGAACCCGAACCTGGCGGACCCGCACCACGACCTGGGCGTGATGGCGCTGGAGGAGCACGACCTCCCGGAGGCGATCTCGCAGCTCGAGGCGGCGGCGACCCTGGACCCGCGCCGCCCGATGACGTGGCTCAGCCTCGGCGTCGCGTACACGCAGGCCGCCCGCTACCCGGACGCGCAGAACGCGTTCACCAGCTGCCTGGCGGTGGACCCGGAGAACCTCCCGTGCCGCCGCGCCGTCGCGCTGGTGACGAAGGCGGCGGCGGCGCAGGCGCCGGTGCTGAAGCAGGCGGTGGAGGCGGAGGGCGCCTACGTCCGCGGCCTGCGCCAGCGGGAGCGGGGGGCGCGCGAGGCCGCCGAGCGCTCCTTCCGGGAGTGCGCCGCGGCGGACCCGTCGTGCCGCTACGCGCTGCATCAACTGATGGAGGAGGAAGGGCGCGTCGGGGAGGCCGCGTCGACCTGCGCCGAATTCCTGCGTTCGGCGCCCGCGGACCTGTTTCCGTCGGAGACGGCCCACTGCGAGCAGGAGGTCTCCCGCGCACCGCCTCGTTGACGTCAGCGGCGGGCCGGCACCTCGATTCGCCTGCCCTGGTCCGTTCCCAGCTTCCAGAGCACCACCCCGCTATCGAAGGTGCCGACGACGGCCGTGTCGCGCTCGATCAGCAGGCCCTTGCCGTAGAGATGGCCGCGCGGCCACCCGGGCGTCACGGAGACCAGCTTGCCGCCGTCCTCGCGCACCACGCCCTGTGAGCCCGTGAGCAGGTACAAGCGGCCGGCGGCGTCCACCGAGAGGCCGGTGACCGTGTCCGGCTCGAGGTTCCACCCGACGCCATTGTCCTCATGGAAGTTGCTGATCCGGAACAGCGTCGTCCACTTCCAGTCTCGATCCAGGGAGCCGATATGGGCCTGCACGCCGCCCAGGTGGGCGAGCCCGGTGCTGACGTAGACGCGGCCGTCCGGCGCGACCGCGATCCCGGTGATGGGATCTCCATCGAGAAGTGCGGTGACGGCGCCGCCGGGCGCGATCGATCTCAGCTCACCGCCCCACTCCCCGCTGTTGTACCCGAGCAGCCAGCGGCCTCGCGCGAAGACGACGTGCTTGGGGATGGCGCTGGGTCCCTGGGGAGGGAGGTCGGTGGTGCTCCAGGTCTCCTGATGACGGGCGTTGAAGAGCGCGTTCCCGGGCTCATCGCGGGGGGGAACCTCGAGGAGCGCGACCTCCTCGCCACTGGCGGCGAGCGCCACGGGCGCGAGGCCGCGGCCGACCGCGGGCGCCGGCAGGGCGACGTCCTCCCACTTCCCATCACGCTCCCTGACGAGCGCGGGCCGGCCCCCCCGCGTCCCGGCCGCGAAGCGGACCGTGTCGCCCCCTACCGCGAGCACCTGGCCGAGCAGCGGGTTCGAGATCGGTTCGCACGCGCGGCTGTCGAGGTTGAGCCTGCACGGCGGCCGCGACAGCGCGACGATCTCGTTTCCCCAGCGCGCCAGCCCCTCGATGACTCCTTGGTCCCGGCTGAAGCCCTGCTGGCCGGCGACGAAGGCGACCGAGTCGGAGGTCCCCTTGAAGACGGCTGGCGAGGCCGTCGCGGGACTGGCGGGTTCGACAGGTGTCGAGGCCTGTCGAGAGCAGCTCAACGCGGCCACCACGCAGGTCAGGGAGCGCCATTGGCTCATGGTGGCGAAATCATGCCTGATACCGCGCTCGTGGTGGCGGCGGAGGCGTGGCAGCGCCGCTGCCACCTCGTTAATCTGCAGGGCTGTAACCCGGCGATGTCCGACCTCCCTTCAGCTGCCCAGCGCCTCCGCGCGGCCATCTCCCACGCGTCGCGCGGCCTCGTGGAGCGCGAGGCGCTGGTGGAGCTGGTGGCCCTCTCCGCGGTGGCCGGCGAGCACCTCCTCGTCGTCGGCCCGCCCGGCACCGCCAAGAGCGAGGCGGTGCGGCGGGTGGCGCGCGCGCTGGGCGGCCGGTACTTCGAGTACCTCCTCGGCCGCTTCACCGAGCCCTCGGAGATCTTCGGCCCGGTGGACCTCCGCCGGCTGAAGGAGGGCGTGGTGGAGACGGAGATCGCCGGGATGCTGCCGGAGGCGGAGGTGGCATTCCTGGACGAGGTGTTCCTCGGCTCCACCGCCATCCTCAACACGCTGCTGGCGCTGCTCAACGAGCGCACCTTCCGGCGCGGGCACACGCGCATCGCCTGCCCGCTGCGGATCTGCGTCGCCGCGTCCAACGCCATCCCGGACGACCCGTCGCTGGCCGCCTTCGCCGACCGGTTCCTGGGTCGCATCTTCCTGGAGGCCATCCCGGACCCGCAGCTGGAGGAGCTCCTGGAAGGTGGGTGGCGGCTGCAGGCGGCGGTGACCGCGGAGGGGACGGCGTCGCTGGCAGACCTGGACGCGCTCGCCACCGCCGCGGGTCGGGCGGACCTCTCCGCGGTGCGCGGACCGCTGGCCCACGCCATCCGGTTGCTGCGCAAGGCGGGCGTCACGCTGTCCGACCGGCGCGCGGTGAAGGTGCAGCGGCTGCTCGCGGCGGCGGGGGCGCTGGCCGGGCGGAGCTCGCCCACCGACGCGGACCTCTGGCCCATCGTCTACGCCGTCCCCACGGCGGAGGGCCAGGCGCTGGCGAGGAACGCGCTGCGAGACCTGCTGTCGCGGTCGGAGAGCGCGTCGCTCCCGGCGGCGTCGGCCGAGGCGTCGTCGGGCCCGCGGGCGCGCGCCGTCCGGCTGGTGCAGTCCGGGCGGGAGGCGCTGGAGGCCAGGCCGGCGGGTGGGGATGACCAGGCGATCTCCGCGTGGAGCTTGAGGCTGGAGGAGGTGGCCAGGGCCATCGACGCCGGCTTCGCGCCCGAGGCGCTCCCGGACGACCTGCGCGCGCTCCGGGAGGAGATCGTCAAGGCGGTCCGGGCCAGGCCGTGAGCGACCCCGCGCTGCTCCCGCTCCGGTGGCGCGTCCGCGAGCCGCCCCTGGAGCCCGTCGCCGCCGCCGCCACCGGCGAGGCCGCCCGCGCGCTGGCGGAGCGGTTGCTGGCGCTGCCCGACGAGCGGCTGGCCGCGCTGGGCGGCGTCGCCGGTCCGGAGGTGCTGGTCGTCACCGGCGAGAAGGGCGACCTGCCGTGGGTGGACGGCGTGCAGTACCTGGGGCGCGACCCGGAGGCGCCGGGGTTGCTGCTCCCGACGACGCTGTCACCCGCCGTGCCGCTCCCGCTGGTGGAGCGCGCGGTGATGCTCCGGCGGCGGACGCCGGTCACGCCGATGGCGGTGGTGCTGGAGCCGCCGATGTTGATCCCGCTGGACGGCGCGCGGAAGGTGGACCGCGCCGTGCTTCGCCAGTGGTTGAGCGGCGGCGCGGGGGAGGGGGCGCGATGAGCGCGTCGTCGCCAGCCCTCGCCGCGGAGCGGCCGTCGCGCAGCGCTCGCTTCTCCTGCGCGAGGGGCGCGGCGTGACGTCGCTCCCTCCCGCGCTCGCCGCCTGGGCGGAACCCCTCTCCCTCTTCCCGCCGGAGTTGGCGCTCTCGCTGGGCCAGTGCATCCGGCGGCTGGCGCAGGCGGTGGGCCCACTGCCGCGCCCCGCGGAGGAGCGCTCCGACGACCCCAACGGCTACGAGGGCCTCGCCCGCCGCGGCTCCTACGAACGGCTGCTGATCTCCGAGTGGCTCCTGGCCGACGAGGTCCCGGAGGAGTTCCTGCGCCGCGCGGCGCAGAAGGAGCACGCCTTCCTCGCGCTCTCCTTCCACCGCCCCGGCGGCTCCCGCCGCTCGTTGGCCCTGTTCGACGCCGGCCCGGAGCTGATCGGCGAACCGCGCATCGGCCAGCTCGCCGCGCTGGTGGTGCTCTCCCAGCGCGCCCGCCGCGACGGCGCCGCCTTCGGCTGGGGCGTGCTCCAGGACGAACAGCGGCAGGTGCTGGAGGAGGTGACGCCCGCGACCATCCTCCGGCTCCTCTTCTCCCGGACCGCGCGCACCGCCCAGGCGGAGGACGCCGAGTCGTGGGCGAAGGCCGGTGGCGAACCCCTCTCCGCGGACGACCTGTGGGTGGTGGGCACCCCGAGGACCGTCGCCGCGGGCGGGCCGAACGCCGGCCGCGTCGAGCTCGAGGACCCGCTGGAGCCCGGCAAGCGCGACCTGCTGGCCACCATCCGCCTCAAGGGCGCCGCGCCCAGGTCGGTCGAGCTGCCGCTCCCGAAGCCCCCCGACTGCGTCCGCCTCCTGCGCGACCCGTTCTCCGTGCGCCGGGCGCCCCCACCCCCATCGCCCCTCGCGCGCGGCCCGCAGGTCACCGGCCTCGCCTTCGCGCAGAACGGCCGCCGGCTGATGGTGCGCTCCCTCGACTGGAGCGTGAGCGCCCACCCCATCCCCAACTCGCCGCGGATGCCGCCGGGCGCGGCCAAGCGCTTCGAGCTGCAGGGGGGCGAGGAGCTGATCGCCGCGGGGTGGATGCGCGGCTCGCGCGTGGTGCTGGTGCGGAGCGAGAAGGACTACTGCCTGCACGGCCTGCAGCGGCAGGTGGCGGCGGTGATGTATCGGCTGGAGGGTGACGTGTCGCCGGCGGCGTCTCCGCACGGCCCGCTCCCATCGCTGCTGGTCGTCCCCGGGAAGGCGGTGGGCGACCGGGAGGGCGCGCCCGCGCTGGTGTTCCTCGACGCGGAGGGCCACCTGTTCGCGCTGCGCTCGGCGCCGGACCGGGCGGTGCGGCTGGTGCGGAGCGGCGTGCTGGCCTGCGGGGAGCGCGACAGCCGGCTCCACGTCATCTACGGCGAGCCGGCCGCCGCACGGTACGCGTACCACCACTCGGTGAACGGAGAGCCGGGGCACAAGTTCACCGCGGAATCGGCCGGCGGACGCGCCTTCATCAGCGGCGACTCGCCGTGGCTTGCCCTGGAACGGACGAGGGACCAGTGGAGCGTGTTCTCCACCGATCCATTCCAGGAGCGCCTCCACCGGATGACCGTTGCCGGGAGCGCGGTGTTCGGGGTGACGGTCTCGCCGAAGACCGACGGCGAACCGGTGCTGATGGTCGTCGAGGAGGACCGCCGCAGCGTCGGCCTGCTCGGCCTGTCGGACTACATCCCGCTCATCAAGGCGCCCTCGCCCATCGTCCAGGCCGTCGCCAACGCGCGCGGGCCGGAGATCGCCCTGCTCGGCGTCGACGGCGCGATCACCGTGCTGTCGCCGGAGCAGGGGAAGGTGCTGGAGCTGAAGCCGCCGCAGGTGCCGGTGGTCCAGTTCCACCTGGGGCCGCCGCCCAGACCCGTGCAGCTGCCGAAGGACCTGCCGTGACGCGCCCTCCCCGCCAGTCCGTGCATCGCGGGTCCGTGGAGGCCGCCGGGCTCTTCCTCTCGGCGGCCGGCGGCGAGGCGTCGATGCGGGAGCGGGCGCTCGCGCTGTGGGAGCCGGGCGCGGAGGTGCACCGGATGGGCGGCGGGCTGGTGGTGCTCTTCCCGTCGGCGCGCCGGGTGCTCACGCGCGCGGCCGCGGGCGCCCCGCTGGTGCGGCAGGGCGGCCTGCTCTGCTCCGCGCCGCTGGCGGCCGACGAGGTGGAGGCGCTCGGCGCGCCGCCGGGCAGCGTGGTGCTGGTGGGCGGCGGCCGGGCGGAGGCGCACGCGCGGAGCGCCGCCACGCGGGAGGATCCGGCGCGGTGGCTGGAGCTCGCCGCGTTCGCAGGGGTGGCGGTGCGGGGCCTGGGCCTCCCGCCGGAATCGGTGAAGGAGGTGCTGGTGCCGGTGGACCTGGCCCTGCGCGAGCGCCTCAAGGACCAGGTCCCCTCCGCCGCGGCCGAGCTCGTGAAAGCCGCCGCGGCGCTGCGGGAGGCGCTGGAGGGTGGAGAGGCGCCGTCTCTCGTGGCGGGCGGGCTGCGCGGCGCCGTCGGGCGCGCGCTGCGGGCGCTGGCGAGGTGGTTGTCGCCGGCGGGATCAGGAGCGCCGGCCGAGGGTGCTCCGGGGCGCGCATTCCGGACGTCGGGGAGCTCCAGGGAACGAGGCGAGGGCGCTGCCGGGGGGGGCGGTGGGCGGGCGGAAACCGGCGACTCCGGGCCCGGCCCCTGGCGCCCCACCTGGCGCTCGCGGCTGGCGGACTGGCTGAACCGCGCGGCGGCGAGGGCGGCGGTGGCCACCGGGCTGGCGCGGCTCCTCGGCGCGCGCCAGGCCCAATACTTCAGCCGGATGATGCAGTTCTTCGAGGACGGCGACCTGGAGCAGGCGCTCCGGCACGCCATCCCGGTGGGCGGGTTCTGGGATGAACCCGTCCGGCCGGCGCTCGGGGTGCCCAGGCCGCGCGACGACCTCAGCATCCCGCTCGGCCCGCGGGCGCCCGGCGCGGCCATCGGCGCCAGCGGCGACCTGATGGACGAGCTGCGCGCGCTCTACCGCCGCACCTTCCAGCGGCTGCAACGCGAGGGGCAGATCGAGCGCGCCGCCTTCGTGCTGGCGGAATTGCTGGGCGCCAACGAGGAGGCGGTGGCCTTCCTGGAGAAGCACGGCCAGACGCGGCTGGCGGCGGAGCTGGCGGAGTCGCGCCAGCTGCTGCCGGGCCTGGTGGTCCGCCAGTGGTTCATCGCGGGCGACGTGGCGCGCGCGGTGATGGTGGCGCGGCGGAAGGGCGCCTTCGCGGACGCGCTGGTCCGGCTCAAGAGGACGCACCCCGACCTGGCGCGCAGCTTCGCGCTGATCTGGGCGGACACCCTGGCGGACGCGGGGGACTACTGGGGCGCGGCGGACGTGGTGTGGAGCGTGCCCGGCGCCACCTCGCTGGCGGCGGGGTGGCTGGATCGGGCGATCGAGGTGGGCGGGCCCACCGGGGCGCGGGCGCTGGTCCGGCGCCTCTCCCTCGACGCGGACCGCTTCGAGGAGCTGCGCCCGCGAGCCCTGGCGGTGCTGCACGCGCCGTCGGAGGAGGACGGCGGGGCCCGGCGCGCCTTCGCGGACGAGCTGATGGTCATCCAGCGCAAGACGGGCGAGCGGTCGCTCTCCCCGCCGCTGGCGGTGCTCGCCCGGGGCGCGGTGCGGGCGCTGGCGCGGGACGCGGGAGACGGCGCGGCATGGGTGGCGCGGAGGGAGCTGGAGGCGCTGGCGCGGATCGCCGGAGAGCCCGCGGTGGAGGCCGACCTGCCGCCGCTCCCACCCGAACGCCCGCGCCGGGGGACGACCTTCCACCACCGCGCGGGCCCGCCGGGGCAGCGGCGGGTGTACGACGTGGCGCTGCTCCCCGGCGGCCGGTTGCTGGTGGCGCACGGCGAGTCCGGCGCGGAGCTGGTCACGCGAGACGGGCGGCAGGTGCACGCCTTCGACGTGCCCGCGCACTCGGTGATCCTCTCCGACCACGGCGACCGCGCCATCGCGGTGGCGCCGCGCGGGGAGCAGAAGCTGCTCTCCCGGATCGACCTGCGCACGGGGGAGGCGAAGCGCTGGTGCGAGGCGCCGGTGCGCGCGTTCGCCAAGGACTACGACGGGGACGTCTGGTTCGCCTCGGAGCAGGGGGCGCTGGTGGCGGTGGACGCGCGCGCGGACGACCTGCGCGCGCTGTGGCGGCTGCCGAAGCTCCCCGGCGGCGTGCTGGGCATCGCCCGGAAGCGCGACGCCTGCCACTTCCTGGTGCAGCCGGACTTCGAGCAGAGCGAGCGGTGGTCGATGGACCTCCCCTCGTACATCCTGCGCTCGCGCACGCGGGTGGACGTGGGCGTGGACAGCGCGGTGAGCCTGCTCGCCATGAGCCCGGACGGCGCGGTGATCTGCGCCGACCACGTCTGGCCGGGCGCGGCGCTCGGCGAGCGGGTGAGAGACCTGGTCCAGCGCCTGCGCGTCTTCCGCAAGTCGGACGTCGCGCCCTGGCTGGAGATCGGCCCGCTGATCAACACCTGGCCGCCCTTCGCCGGCGAAGGCTTCGCGGCGGCGGTGAGCCCGTCCAACGCCGGCGTGCTGGTGTCGCTGGTGGACACCAACGCGCTCTTCCTCGCCGCGCGCATCGAGCTGCCCGACGCTCGCCTCGCTTGCGTGCGCTTCTCCGGCAGGCGGGTGGCCATCGGCGACGACCTGGGCCGGGTGGTGACGGTGGACCTCGAGCGGGACTGCGTCACCGGGGAGCTCCGCCGCTGACGCGGGCTACTCGCGGTCCATCCAGAGGTACTCGAAGCGGATCTGCGGCGGCGTCTGGTGCAGCCGCAGCCCCTGCACCAGCGGGCTCCCCGCCGCGTAGACGCGCTCGTGGTAGAGCGGGATGAGCGCGCAGTCCGTCTGGAGGATGCGCTCCGCCTTCCGGTACAGCGAGGTGCGGCTCTCCGGGTCGATGGAGACGCGCGCCTCGGTGGTGAGCGCGTCCAGCTCCTCGTTGCGGTAGCCGATGCCGTACACCGTCTGCGCGTTCGAGTTGAGCAGGAAGTAGAGGAAGTTGTCCGGGTCCGGGTAGTCGGCGATCCACCCGGCGCGGAAGGCGGGGATCTGCCCGCGCGCCACCTTCTCCCAGAACTCGCTCGCCCCCATCTGCACGTGGGAGATCTCCACCAGCCCCGCCTCCAGCAGCGGGCGGAAGAGCACCTCGTCCTCGCGCTCGGTGTTGCGGCCGGGCGGGTAGATCAGCGACAGCCGCACCCGCGGCACGCCCGCCTCGCGCAGAAGGCGCATCGCCAGCGCCGGGTCCGGGCGCGGCGGCGGCAGCTCCTGCCCCATGTCCAGGATGCCCGGCGCCGTGAGCGCCTGCGCCACCTTCGCGCCGGGGTGGAACTGCTCCACCATGGCCGAGGTGTCCAGCCCGGCGCGGATCGCCTGCCGCACCCGCCGGTCGTTCCACGGCGGCTCCCGCACGTTGAACCCCAGGAACCAGACCGAAGGCGTGGTGCCGGCGATGACCTGCAGGTCCTCCAGCTCCTTGCGGTTGACGTTCTCCGCGTAGAGGCCGGAGACGAGGTCCACCCCGTTGCCCAGCAGCGCCGTCACCGCGTCCTGGCGCTCGGCGAAGAGCTTGAACTCCAGCGCGTCGAGCATGGGCTGTTCGGGGATGTAGTAGCCGGGGTTCCGCTCCAGCACCACGCTGCTCGAGTCCAGCCGCTGGAGGCGGAAGGGCCCGGTGCCGCTGGGCATCCCGCGGGCGTCGATCCGCGCCACCGCGGTGCCGGGGAGCGTGACCAGGTGGAGGAAGAACGCCTTCGGCTCCACCAGCCGGATCTCCAGCGTGTGGTCGTCCAGCACCTCGAAGCCGCTCACCTCCGGCGCCTTGCCGGCGATGTACTCCGCCGCGCCCTCCACCTCGCGGAGGATCCACGCCTCGGGCGACTTCAGCCGCGGGTCCAGCAGCCGCTCGTAGTGGCGCTTCACGTCGCGCGCGGTGAGCGGCATCCCGTCGTGGAAGAGCACGCTCTTGCGCAGGGAGAAGCGGTAGCGGCGCGCGGAGGGGTCGGCGTCCCAGCGGTCCGCCAGCCCGGGCACGATGGTGCCGTCCTCCGAGCGCAGCAGCGTCGAGTAGAGGTTGGCGGCCATCTCCGCCATCTGGCTGTCCAGGGTGAACAGCGGGTCCAGGCCGCGGGTGGACTCCAGCATCTCCTGCTGGTGGATGCCGACGCGCAAGCGGCCGCCGCGCTGCGGCTGGGGGAGGCGGAAGCGGAACACCTCGTTCTCCAGCCCGGCCGCCTCGTGCTGGAGCTGGTCCACGGACCGCGAGAGCCCGTCGCCGATGCGGATGACCCGCCGCGCGTCCTCGCGGACCTGGGCCACCTCCTCGCCGATGGCGGCGTCGCCCCTGGTGAGCACCTGGTGGGCGTCGCGGATCTCGTCGATGGCGGCGGTGAGCCGCTGCACCGACTCGGAGAGCGCGCGGCCGGTCCTGGCCTGGTCCTCGGCCTTGGCGGTGGCGGACTCGGCGACGCGGGCCATCTCCTGCGTCTGCTTCACCAGCTCGCGGCCGCGGGCGGCCTGGGCGCTGCCGGCGGAGGTGACCTCCTCCACCCGGCGCGCCACCCGGCGGCTCGCCTCCACCACCGTGCGGCCCTGCGACTCCAGGCGCCGGGTCTCGTCCACCGTGGCCTCCACCGCGGAGAAGGTCTTCTCGGTGATGGCGCGGATCTCCTTCAGCGCGGAGGCGGCGCGGTCACCCAGCTGCACGCCGGCGGAGGCCTGCTCGCGGCCCTCCTTCACCAGCTCCACCGCGGTCTCCACCGCGTCGCGGATGCCGGTCACCATGTGGGCGATCTCGCGGGTGGAGCGGGCGGTGCGCTCGGCCAGGCCGCGCACCTCGTTGGCCACCACGCCGAAGGCGCGCCCGTGCTCGCCGGCCTGGGAGGCGATGATGGCGGCGTTGAGGGCCAGGAGGTTGGTCTGGTCCGCCACCTCCTGGATGACGTCGACGATGCGGCCGATCTCCAGCGAGCGGCCGCCGAGCGAGTCGACGATCTCCGCCGCCTTCCGGACCGTCTCCTCCACCCGGTACATGCCCTTGACGCTGTCGCCCACCAGTTGCTGTCCGCGCTCGGCGGTGGCGGTGACATCGCGGGCGAGGTGGCCGGTCTCGTTGGCGCGGCGGCGCACGGAGTCGATGCCGCCCTCCACCGCGGAGACGAAGTCCTCGGCCTCGTTGGCGAAGCGGGTCAGCTCGTCGCCGGAGGCGGCCGCGGCGGAGAGGCCTTCGCTCATCGACTGCACCAGGGTGGAGGTCTGGTGTGCGAAGTCGTTGAGGGTGGTGAGCGCGGAGGCGACCTGCTCGATGCGCTCGGTCATCTCGGCGAGCGCGCCGGTGGTGTCCTGGGCGAAGGTCTCCAGCTGGCCCACCCGCCGGCCGGCGGACTGGAGGCTCTGGCCCATGGCGGAGACGGAGCCCAGGGAGCGGTCCACCGCCGCGCCCTGCCGCCGGGCCGCTTCGAGCAGCGCCCGGGCCTGGTCGGTCACCTCGCTGCAGGTGCGGAAGACGTTGCCGGTGACGCGCTGGACCTGGAAGAGGGCGCGGCGGAGGGAGAGGACCAGGCGGCGGAACTCGGCCTGGCCGGTGAAGGCTTCGGGGGTGGCGGCGGTGAGGTCGCCCTGCGCGAGCGACGCCACGATGGTGGAGCGGGCGCGGTGGCGGCGTGCGGCCCACTGGAACCAGGTGAGGTAGCCGCCGAAGGTGAAGCAGACGGCGCAGGAGACGACGACCGCCGCCCACTCGCGGAGGGACGCGGGCTGGGCGGTGAGCAGGCGGAGCATGGCGCCCACCAGCAACCCGCTCAGCAGGCCGCCCCCGAGGCCGAAGGTGTAGAGGAACCGCCGGTTGCCCATCGCCGCGCGCGTCGCGCCCCTGGAACGCTAGCCGGAAACGTCCTTTCGCGTCGCGAAACCGGCGCCGCGGGAGCGAAAGTGACCGCCCCGGACCGGATCAGGTCCCCGGAGCCCCGCTAGGTTGGTCCATGGGGTTGCGCTAGGCTTCCGCGGAAGTCGACGCTCCTCGGATCTGGCCGGATGCCGTACTGCCACGAGCTCTTCCTCAGCTACCCCAACATCCCGCTCGTGACCGACTGGCTGGACGAGTTCCTGCCTCCCTTCCGGCAGTGGCTCAGGCAGATGTTGCTCGAGCGCCGGTACGCCTGTCCCGACCGCGAGGACCACCGCTCGCTGATCTTCAGGGATGACCAGATCCGCGTCGGCCAGGACTGGCCGGAGGTGCTCCGGCGCGCGGCCCGCGACTCCCGCTGCGTGCTGGCGATCGTGCTGCCGGAGTACTGGCAGTCTCCGCACTGCCGGGCGGAGTGGAAGACGTTCACGGTGCGCGGTCCGAACCTCACGCTGCCGATCCGGTTCTTCGATTCGGTCGACGAGCTGTCCGGGAGGCAATTCTTCGACCTCAGCGACCACACCTACTTGCTCAAGGGCACGGTTCCCTGGATGGAGTTCCTCAAGCAGGTGAAAGAGCTCGCCCGCGAGGTCGCCGAGGCCATCATCGAGGCGCCGCCGTACCCGGAGGGCCCTCATCCGGAGCACTGGGTCGCCCTGGAGGTGCCCGAAGCGCCCTTGCCCCGGCACATCAAGCAGGGGCGGCTGTGACTCGCGCTCGGCAGCGGGGGACGGTCTACACGTTCTACTCGTACAAGGGCGGCGTGGGCCGCTCCATGGCCCTGGCGAACATCGCCACGCTGCTCTCCCGCCGCGGCCGGAAGGTGCTGGCGGTGGACTTCGACCTCGAGGCGCCTGGGCTGGAGCAGTTCTTCCAGGAGCACCTCGACTCGGAGCGCAGCCGCGCCACCACGCCCGGGGTGGTGGAGCTCTTGGGGTGGATCGGCAGCGGGCGCGCGCACCACTGGAGGGACTGCGTCTTCACCGCGCGCCCGTTCTCCTACGGAGAGCCAATCTCGATCATCGCCGCCGGGCGCCTGGATGATGGGTACGTGGGGCGCGTCCGCGAGCTGAGCTTCGCGCGCATGTTCGAACGGCATGAGCTGGGGCGGGCGCTGGAGCAGATCCGCAACGAGTGGGTGGCGTCCTACGACGCGATTCTCGTGGATAGCCGGACGGGCATCACCGACATCGGAGGGATCTGCACCATCCACCTCCCCGACGTCCTGCTCGCCTTCTTCACCGCCAGCCAGCAGAGCATCGGTGGAACGCGGTACGTGCTCCGCCGGGCCCGGGAGGAGCAGGCGGCGCTCCCGCTGAATCGGCACCGCCTGATCACCGTGCCGATCCTCGCGCGCGATCAGAGCAGCGCCGAGGACGACCTGGGACGCCAGTGGCACGACCAGGCGGCCAGCCAGCTCTCCGAGTTCTTCATGGATTGGCTCCCCAGGGAGATTCGCCCGGTGGACGCGATCCGGATGTTCAAGATCCCCAACGAGGCCAGGTGGAGCTTCGGCGAAGGGTTGCCGGTGCTCGACGACGCCCAGCTCATCGACTCCACCAAGATCGGCCACGCCTACGAGGGCCTCGCCACCTTCCTCGACGGCGGGCTCAGCCTGGAGGGGGATTCGCGGGCCAAGGCCGCGGCCAACGAGTCCGCCCTGAGGCGGGCGAACGAGGTGATCGCGGCGACGCTGTCTCGCGAGCTGGCGGCGGTGGTGGACGCGAACCTGGAGGGAGATCCACAGCTCAACCTGGCGTTGCTGAAGGAGGCGCTGGCGCGGGCCGAGACGGAGCAGGCCGTCGCGGCGCTGGGTCGCTGGGTGAACGCTCCGGGGCGGTGCATCCTCCGCGGCCACACGCAAGCGGTCCGGACGGTGGCGTTCAGCCCCGATGGGCGGCGACTCGTCACCGCCAGCTACGACGGCACCGCCCGCATCTGGAACACGGACTCGGGTCAGTTGCTGGCGGCGCTCGTGGGCCACACCGACGCCGTCTGGTCCGCGGCCTTCAGCCCGGACGGTCTCCGGATCGTCACCGCCAGCGGCGACGGCACCGCCCGCATCTGGAGCGCGGACACCGGGGCCGCCGTGCGCACGCTGGCCGGCCACGCCGCGCTGGTGCGCTCGGCCAGCTTCAGCGCGGACGGGGCGCGGGTCGTCACCGCCAGCGACGACAAGACGGCCCGGATCTGGAGCGCGGGCTCCGGGAGGACGGTCGCGGTGCTCTCCGACCATCCCGAGCCGGTCCGGGAGGCGATCTTCAGCCTGGGTGGCCATCACGTGGTGACGGCGAGCGGGAAGAACGCCTTCCTCTGGACCGTGGGGGGCCAGCTCGAGGGGACGACGTCCGGGCACTCCGGATGGATCCAGAAGATCGCGTTCAGCCCGGAGGGAGGGAGGCTCATCACCGCCAGCGCGGATGGCTCGGCGCGCATCTGGGAGCTCCCTTCGCTCAAGCTGCTCACGGTCCTCCTGGGGCACACGGACGTGGTGTGGTGGGCCGCCTTCAGCTCGGACGGGACCCGGGCGATCACGGCCAGCGGCGACAGCATGGCCATCGTCTGGGACTGCCTGTCGGGCAAGCCGATCGCCAACCTGACCGGTCATTCCAACGTGGTCTGGACCGCGAGGTTCAGCCCCGATGGCCGGCGCGCGCTCACGGCCAGCCGCGACGGCAGCGCCCGGATCTGGGACACCTCTTCGGGGAACCAGGTCCTGGCGCTCGTCGGTCACCAGGGGCCGCTCTGGGAGGCGGCGCTCAGCCCGGACGGTGCGAAGATCGTCACGGCGAGCGACGACAAGACGGCCCGGCTCTGGGACGCGTCCTCGGCGACTCCCATGGTGGCCCTGAACGGCCACTCCGATGCGATCTGGGCCGGAGCGTTCGGCCCTGATGGGACCCGGGTCGTCACGGCCAGCGGTGACGGCAGCGCCCGGATCTGGAACGCGCGGACCGGCGAGTCCCTGATGACGCTCCACGGGCATTCCGGGCCCATCTGGGCGGCGGCGTTCAGCCCCGATGGAACGCGCATCGTCACGGCCGGCGCCGATGGGACCGCGCGCGTCTGGGACGTCAAGTCGGGGTGGCTCGTGCTGAGGCTGTCCGGCCATTCCGACTCGGTCTGGGCGGCGGCCTTCAGCCCGGACGGCAAGTCGATCGTCACCGCCAGCGCTGACGGGAGTGCCCGGGTATGGGACGCGTCCTCCGGCGCTTCCAGGCAGCGCTTCGCGCACCAGGCGAGCTGGATCTGGAGCGCGGTCTTCAACCCGGACACCACCTCGGTCGCGACCGCCGGTGGAGACGGCACGGTGCGGGTCTGGGACCTGCGCTCGGAGCGCCTGGTCACGCTGTCCGGTCACCAGGGTCCGGTGCTGGATGCGGTCTTCAGCCCGGATGGTCGCCGGATCGCGACCGCGGGCGCCGATCGGACCGCCCGCACCTGGGACCTGACCAGGGAAGGCAACCTGATCCTGTCCGGTCACGAGGACAAGGTGTGGCAGGCCACGTTCAGTCGCGACGGCACCCTCCTGGCGACTGCGAGCAGTGATGGCACGGCCCGGGTGTGGGACGCGACGACCGGGGAGTCGATCGCCACCCTCGCCGGGCACTCCGGTCCGGTGTTGACGGTTCGCTTCAACCTGGACGCCTCTCGCCTGGTGACGGCCGGGGTCGATGGGAGCGCGCGAGTCTGGGATGCCAGCGCTGGAAAGCTCCTCGCCACGCTCACCACGCACTCGGGCCCGATATGGACGGCGAGCTTCAGCCCCGACGGGGAATGCGTTCTGACGGGGAGTAACGACGGCGCCGCCCGGATCTCGCGCAATTTCACGCTGGCCTCCCGCGGGCAGCGCATGGCCTTGTTGAGGTCCGTGCGCCCGCTCGATGCCGAGGAACGCCGCCGGTACCTGCATGAATGACGGGTTTCCCTCGATGAGCGCGCCATGGAGGTCGGTCGAGTGAAGATCGCGCTGGCGCTGACCCTCCTCGCGCTGAACGGCGCCGAGCGGCGCTCCTACTGGTTCGAGCTGTGGGGCGTGCCGGTGGGGGTGGTGGTGCTGGAGCGGGGGCCGGCGGAGCTCACGTATCGGTCGAGGTTGGTGTTCACGCGGGGGGCGGACAAGACCAGCGTGCAGCGGAGCGCGCGGTTGCGGGTGGATGGGGAGGGGAGGTTGGCGTCAGGGGAGGCACCGGAGTCGCTGTGGCTGTCGTGGCGGCCGAAGGCGGTCGGGTGCCAGCGGGTGGTGGAGGAGCTGGGCGGGCGGACGGGGGAGGCGTGCGTTCGCCGGCGAGAGGGATTGTCCGACGTGGGGATGGTCCTCGGCGCGGAATATCTGGCGCGGTACGACGACGGCGGCGCGTTGGTGGAGCTGCGAATCGGCGAGTCGCGGTTCGTGCGGCTGGAGGGGCCGGCGCACGCGCTGGATCCACCGGACCTGTTCGGAGATGGATTGCCGGTCGGCACGGGGCCGGGCCCGCTGCGGCTGGAACCGGCGGTGGCGGCGCCTTCGACGGCGGTGATGCTCAAGCCGGAGTGGACGGAGGCGGAGGCGCGCTCGCGGTCAGAAGCCGTTCACGGGCGGTTCGCGGAGAAGCGGCCGTCGGGAGCGGACTTCGGCGGCGCTCCCTCGGACGCGGCGGGGTGCCTCGGACACGCGCGGGCGTTCCTCGCCGAGGCGAAGGGTCGGAGCGCCGTCATGGTGCAGGGGCTGTTGGTTGATCCAGGCGGCGCTCGCGCCTATCCGCACGTCTGGGTGCGCGTGCGGCTCCAGAGCGGCGCGCTGCTGGACCTGGACCCGACCAGCCTCGACGAGGTGACGCGCGCCACCCACCTCGCGCTCGCCGCAGGCGCGTCGCCCGAGGACGCGGGCGCGCTGTGGCTGGAGGTGCTGCGCGGCGGTCACCGGGTGGTGCGCGGAGCCAGGTAGTCGCGCCTCTGCACGCGCTCGATGTCGAGCCAGGTGGGCCGTTCTTCGGCCTCTGGAACGCGCTGCTCACCCTGGCACGCCTTGGGCGGAGGCGCTGAAGCGGCAATCCGTGCGCCCCCTCGCGCGCCCTCCCGTCGAGCGAGGGCGGGCCCGCGCGATGCATAGCTTTGAATCGCCATGCAAATCCCCTGGGAGGTGTCGTACCGGAACGTCCGGCCCACCGCGGCGATTCAGTCCCTGATCGACGAGAAGGTGGCCGGGCTGGAGCGGTTCTACCCCCGCATCGTCGGCTGCCGCGTCACCATCGAGCGGCCGGGCCGGCACCACCGCCACGGCAAGGGCGCGCACTTCCGCGTCCGCGTCGAGCTGTCGGTGCCGGGTGGGCGCCTGGTGGTCGGCCGGGACCCCGAGGAGGCGAAGGAGCACGAGGACGCCTACCTCGCCATCAGCGAGGCCTTCCGCGCCATGCGCCGCCGGCTCCAGGACCACGCCCGCCGTCAGCGGGGGGACGTGAAGCACCACCTGGAATGGGACATGGGCCCGGAGCCCGTGCCGGCGACGTAGCTTGGGCTTGTGGCGTACCGCAGGCTCTTCGTGTTGTCGTTCAGCGCCCTACTGCTGGCGTGCGGCAAGCTGACTGGGGCACCGGCGCCGGCGAAGTGGGTTGGGCCGTGGAGCCCGACGCCGAATGGCGGCCAGCGACAGACGACCATCTACTACGGGCCCTGGCAGTGTACGGCTCGCTGGCTCCAGGCGTGCTCGACCAGGTGCGCGGGCGAGGGACGCCGGTCCATGGGCTGCATCTGGATCGCCGACATCAAATACGATTGGCAGGGCGACATCGGTCCGCTGCCGGCGGCCGCCGGGGGGCGCTTGGCGATCACCCACTGCTGCTGCGACTGGCCAGCGGAGCCACCGTCTTCGACGCAGAAGGCGCGCGCCGACTGGAGCCGGGGGCGCGAGAAGTTCCGCGAGCAATGGGCGAACGAAGTGGGTGGTGAATGGCCCAGTGGACCGGATCGATTCTGGGATGGTCACCACATCCGGGATCTTCTGCACGGAGGCGATCCGCTCGACCCCGATAACGCCCTTCCAGTGCCGCCGGAGACGCACGGCGTCCTCGGTCAGGAATATCCTGCGTGCTACGCAGGCGGCAGCCGATGGGCGCAGCCCGGGCCCGAGCGTCCTTATGCTGACTGACGCAATTTCCGAGGTCCTCCGGATGCATCATCCGCAGCCGGCCGCGACCGAGGACGCCATCGCCGCCTTCGAGCAGGCCCACGGGTTCCAACTGGATGACGAGTTGCGCGCGTTCTATCGGGCGACGAATGGCGCCAAGCTCTTCCGCGAGTTCGATTCGCCGTACTGGATCTTCCCGCTCGAGCGCATCATCCCTGCGAGCGTCGCCGTCTACGGGCCGGAGGCGGAGACCCCCCACGGAACCGCGAACGTGTTCGCCCTCTGCGACGTGCTCGACGGCAATTACGCCGGGTTCGCCGTCACGTCGCCGATGCCTTACCCCATCTACGACATCTTCCACGAGGCGTGGCATCTGCCCGAGCACCGGAAGGTGATCGCCGCCTCCTTCGGAGAGTTTCTCGCCCGCGCCCTCCGCAGCGGGGGGTTCTCGTACTGGCTGGGCGGGCCCCCAGTGTCACCACCGTAGCGGCCATAGCGGGAACTTCGGACGGCAGCGCGGCCAGGGGAGCGTGTTCGCGTCCGCGCAGTACCAGTCGTCCGGGCACCGCGGCGGCCTCGTGGCGCACGCGGGAAGGCATTCCCTGGCATCGCAGACGTTCCCGGCCGGGCATTCACCGTCCGTCGAGCATGGTCGGACGCACCGGAGGACGGCTTCCTCCGTGCCGGCGTAGAACCTCCAGCCGCAGAGTTCTCCCGGGGGACAACCGGTCTGGTCGCAGTCGCCACCTGGCCGCGCGCAGAGCGACACCTCCCTGCCCAAGCGCACGCATCGCTCGCCCGCGGGGCATTCAGGGCCCTCGCAGCTTCGGATGCACGAAGGTTCCTCGAGGTCAGGACCGCAACCAAAACCGGCAGGACACGCTTCCGGTCCTCCGTTCCCGCAGGGTCGCCCGCACCGCCCGAAGTTGCAGCGGAGGTTCCTCCCGCACGCCTCGGCCGGCGAGCTCGCCGGAGACTCGCACCGCTCTCCCTCCGCTCGAGGCCCCACCACGGTGCAGGCGCGGATCGGTCCAGCCATTGGCCGGAAGTGCAGTCTGCAGGCCTGATCGGCGGGGCAGTCGCGGTCCGTCCCACAAGGCGCCCAACCAACCTCCAGCGCAGCCGTTGCCGGTGGCGGCTGCGCCCGGAAGACCGGCACCACCAGAACACCGAGTATGAAGGCCGCGAGCGCGACGCCCGCTCCCACGGCGAGCCGCTTCACGGAGTCACCGGCTCCACATGGAGCGGGTTCGTGGCGGGCGAACGCACGAACGAGATCTTCGGGCAATGCTGGGGCCGGTCGCCAGCAGAGTCCTTGTAGCTCCGCCTGACCGCACCGGAGTGACAGATCCGCGGGGCCGCGGTGCTGAAGCAGGCATGAGACCGAGCCTGCTTGCCACCGCCCTTTGGCTTGGCGCGTCAGCGTCCATGCCCGCCCTCGCCTCCCAGCCCTACGCGCTGGAGCTGCGCGGGGGTGCGTCCGTCCTCTCCGGCCAGGAGTCGTTCCGCTTCTACTACCTGGGCGACAACGACTCCGTGGGGCCGTTGATGAACCCCGCCACGGGCCTCAACTACGACCGCTGGTATTCCTGTTCGACCCTGCTGGGGCTCCGGTGGACGCTGAACCCGGAGTGGCTGCACCTCCCCTCCGACTCGCGCGTCCTCCTCTCCACCACCCTCGGTCAGAACATCTACACCCCAAGGACCGCGATGATCGCCTCCGAGGACGAGCTCCAGGGCGATCGCCCCTACAGCGGGTGGCTGAGGGGATCCGTGGGACTGGACGTGCTGCTGCCGAACGCGCCGCTGGCCTTCACCCGCGGCGGGCGGCCCTACTCGCACCTGAGCCTGGACCTCAACGGCGGCACGCAGGGGCCGTGGTCGTTCGCGGGGTGGGTCCAGTTCCACGCGCACAACCTGGGCACGATGGCCACCGGCCAGTCGCTCCCGACCGAGGTGGGGTGGGGCGTCGTCGAGACGAAGCCCGGACTGGCCATCGACGTCTCCGCCTTCGCCGAGACCTCCCTGGCGTCCCTCGAAGCCCCCACGCCGAGCTGGATGGAGTGGTCCGGCGGCCACCCGACGCTGAGCTGGATGGTGGGCACCTCCGCGTACGCGGGGAGCATGCTGCTGTCGAACGCGCTGCACACCACGCTCACCGCCGGGTGGACGGGGGACCCGCTCGCGCGCGACCGGGCGTTCATCCCGTGGGCGGCGTACGTCTTCATCCGGGGAGAGGCGCGGGGCGTCTGGTACAACGCCACCATCGACGGGCCGCTCCTCGACGGCGCCGTCGTCGCGCGCCACGCGCCGTTCAGGGCGGAGCTGGCGGCCGGCGGGGTGATGCGGTTCTGGCGCCTGGAGGGGTCCTACTCGGCGGTGTACCGGACCAACGAGGTCGCCTCGCTGCAGCGCAACCTCCAGGTCGGACAGCTCATCTGGCAATTGTCGGTGAGCTATGTGCAGTGACCAGGTCGAGACGTCGGTAGAGTGGTCCGCCTTGGAACGCGCGGTGAAGACGCTGGTGCTGCTGATGGGGTGGTCGTTCATGGCGGCCGCCGCCGGCCCGGCGCATCGGGTGGCGCTGCTGGCCGGCGTGAACGACGGCGGCCCCGGACGGCCGCGCCTTCGCTTCGCCGCCTCCGACGCGCAGGCGTTCGGCGCGGTGATGCGCGAGCTGGGCGGGCTGGCGGAGAGGGACACGGTGATGGTGGTGGACGGGGACCGCGCCCGCGTCCTCTCCGGGCTGGACCAGCTCGCCGGGCTGGCGCGGCGCGCGCGAGGGGCCGGCGACCGGGTGGAGGCGATCGTCTACTACTCCGGCCACTCCGACGAGCAGGGCCTCCTCCTCCGCGGCGAACGCCTCGACTACACGGACCTGCGGGGCGCGCTCGGGCGGGTGGACGCGGACGTGAAGGTGGTGGTGCTGGACTCCTGCGCCTCCGGCGCGCTGGCGAGGAAGAAGGGGTTCGTCCGCCGCCCGCCGTTCCTCGACGACGAGAGCGCGCGCGTCCACGGCACCGCCATCCTCACCTCTTCGGCGGAGGACGAGGTCTCCCAGGAGTCCGAGCGCCTCCGCGGTTCGTTCTTCACCCACCACCTCGTCTCCGCGCTCCGGGGCGCGGCGGACGCGGACGGGGACGGGCGCATCACGCTGGGGGAGGCGTACGACCTGGCGTACCGGGAGACCCTGGCGCGCACCGAGTCCACCCAGGGCGGCGCGCAGCACGCCACCTACGACATGGACCTCACGGGCACCGGCGGGCTGGTGCTCACCGACCTGCGGACCGGGAGCGCGGGGCTGGTGCTGGACGCGGCGCTGGAGGGGCGGATCTTCGTCCGGGATTCCTCCGGCGCGCTGGCCGCGGAGGTGGCGAAGCGGCCCGGCGCGCGCGTCGAGCTGGGGCTGCCGCCGGGGAGGTACTCGGTCCGGCGCGAGTGGCAGGAGGGGAGTGCGCTGGCGGACATCACGTTGCGCGACGGCGAGCGCCGGACGCTGGACGTGAAGGACTTCTCGCGCGCGACGGTCGAGGCGACCACGCCGCGCGGGGACGGGCCGAGCCTGCGGGTGGTGCCGGTGAACCTGGGGTTGTTCCCGACGTTCAGCACCAACGACCTGTTGCCGGAGGCGGCGGAGAACAACTTCGCGCTCGGGTTGGTCACGCGGTCGGCGGCGCTGCACGGCGCGGCGCTGGGGTTCTTCGGGACGTGGGTGGACCAGGAGTCGCGGTACTTCCAGGGGAGCCTGGGGGTCAACCTGGCGCGGTCGTCGGTCACCGGGGTGCAGCTCGCGCCGGTGATGAATTGGTCCGGGGGGACGGTGACCGGCGTGCAGATCCCGGCGTTCGTCAACCGCGCGGAGTCGGACTTGCGCGGGGCGCAGCTGTCGATCGCGACCGGGTGGGTAGGCGGGTCGGTCCGGGGGTTCCAGTTCGGGGGGATGTTCGGGTACGCCGGGACGGACTCCGCCGGCGCGCAGATGAGCCTGGCGCTGAACATCGCGCGGTCGGGATGGACGGGCGCGCAGCTCGGCGCGGTGAACCTGGCGCACAAGGTGACCGGGGTGCAGCTCGGGCTGGTGAACGTCGCGGACGAGATGGACGGTGTGCCGTTCGGACTGGTGAACGTGATCGGCAACGGCCAGCGGCACGTCGAGGCGTACGCGGACGACGTCGAGCCGGTGAACGTGTCGCTCAAGACCGGCAGCCGGGCCTTCTACACGGGGTTCGTGGTCGGCGGCGGGTGGCTGGGGACGTTCCGGTACGGGGTCGGCGCCGGGCTGCACCTCGACCTCGGGCAGTCCTTCTGGACGGACTTCGACGTGGGGGCCTCGTCGGTGTACCCGGTGGTGATGCCGCTGGCCTTCACGAACGTGCTCGCCCAGGGGCGCGTCGTCTTCGGGTGGCGGGTGGTGGGGCCGGTCTCCCTCTTCGGAGGCGTCAGCGCGAACACCTACCTCCGGTTCAACTCGGACGCGCTCGCGGGCGTCTCGTGGCTCCCGACGCTGTTCAGCCTCAACGGGGGCAACATCCTGGTCTGGCCGGGATTCGTGGCCGGCGTGCGGCTCTAGTCGTTGGTGATGGCGAGGATCGTCACGATTCCCACCTCTTCGTCGACGTCGTAGAGCACGTACCACCCGTGAACGGTCAGTCTCATCACTCCCTCATCGACCATCTCGGAGCCGGAGGGAGCTGGATCGTCCTTGAGCTTGTTGAGCTGAATGTTGATCTGCCGCCGGAAGGGAAAGGGCACCGCGCGGAGGTCTCGCTCCGCGACGGCTTCGATCGCAACCCTAAAGGAGGCCATCTCGGCGGAGTTCCTTTACGAATTCCTCATAGGGTCGTGTCTTCCCCTTCCGGCGCTCCTTCGCCAGGCGGAGGTGCCGTTCATCCCGGCTCAGCAGTTGGGCCAAGCCCTCGTTCGTCAGATCGGACAGGCTTCGGCCGGTCAGGGCCGCTTTGACCTTTGCTGCCCGGGCGATCCGGGGGTCCAGGTATACCGTGGTCGCGTTCCGCGCGGGCTTCGCCATGACTGACATCATAACATCAAGATGTCGTAATGGCTTCTAGGGCTTCTTGAGGAGCACGAACGACGACTGCTTCAGCCCGGCCGGCAGCTCCAGCTTCGCCACCGGATCGTGCCCGAGCCGCCGCGCCGCGGCCAGCACGTCGGCCGCCTCGAACGGCGCGTCCGAGGTCACCAGGATGAAGCGCTCGAACTGGCCGGTGGCGTCCAACTCCAGCGCGTCGGGGACGGTGAGGGCGCCCACCTGCACCGGAGCGCCTTCGCCGTCCACCGCCACCACCATCCCGAACTTCGCACCGGCGGAAACGACGCGGAGCTGGATGATGTCCCCTGGATGACCGACCCCGCCCGACACCAGCGGCCGCGCCGGCTCATCCTTCCGGAACACCTCCAGGTGCGGCTCCAGCCCCTTGGTCAGGACATCCGGCTGTCTCGGCAGCGCGATCACCACCGCCGCCACGCCCGCCAGCGCCACCGGAAGTAACACCATCATCGGCCGCCGCGCGCGCCGTCCCCGCTCCTCTGCCCGCGCCCGCACCTGCGCCGCCACCACCCTCGGCGGGTGCCGCTCCAGGATCTCCGCGTCGCTCGCCTTCAGCTTCTCCAGCCGCTCCGGCACGGACGGGTCCGCCGCCAGGTCCGCTTCGGTAAACCCGGCCGGCAACGCGTCGCCCACCAGGTGACGCTCCAACACCCAGTCCGGAATGCGCTGGCTCACGGTTCCACCTCCAACCCCTTCAACACCTCCGCCAACCCCCGCAGCCGCTTCCGCACCCCGGACACCGACATCCCCACCTCCGCGGCCGTCTGCTCCAGCGTCATCCCATCCACGAAGTGCAGCACCGCGATGTCCCGGCTATTCGCCGGCACCCTCCCGAACACCGCCTCCAGCGCCCGCTGCGCGAACGTCCGCCGCTCCAGGTCCTCCGACCCGGCGATCTGCATCACCCGCTCATCCTCGGGGTCCTCCGGCTTCCTCCGCGACCCCCGCAGCTTGTTCAGGCACACGTGGGTGGCGATCTGATGGAGCAGGCTGGACGGCGCCACCGACCTCAGCCGGTCCTGGTACCGCAGCAACTCCACGAACACGTCGTGCATGGCGTCCACCGCCTGGGCCTCATCCCGCAGCAGGAACCGGCACCGCCGCAGGACTTGCGGTCCATAGCGGCGATACAGGCTCTCCACATCAAGCCCCACAGGGCCCCCGAAGTGTCACTCGAAGGGGATGACGGCCAGCCCGTCCCCTACCTTGGCGCCGAGCGCCTCCTTGGCGCCGGCCGGCAGGTACACCACCTGGTCATCGATGCGCGCGTGCGTCCGGACGGCGCGGAAGCGGTTGCGGCCGCTCGCCCGCTCCCGGGCGACCAGCACGTCGTCCGCCGCCTCCTCGAAGTCCTCCGCCCCCAGCTTCACCGTCCGGAACCGCCGCACCAGCGTCAGGTCCTTCACGTTGGCCTCGAAGTGAGGCCCCCCGTCGAACGGGTCCACGTGGTCGGCGTACTTGAAGCCGATCCGCTCCAGCATCCGCCGCACCCCGGCCGTCTCCGCCCCCACCTCGCCGAGCACCTTCTGCACCCGCGCCGGGAAGAGCGACGCGTAGATGTCCGACGCCGGGAACAGCTCCTTGATGAACTCCTTGTTCTGCCGCGAGAGCCGGTCCGCGTCCTTGTAGGACATCCCGGTGAACTTCCTCCCGCACGCCTCCCAGAGCAGCGACCGGCCGTCCGACATCAAGGGCGGCATCAGCTCCGCCAGCACGCGTTCGCGGAAGGAGCCCCGGTGCATGGCGATGTAGAGGAAGCGGACGTACGACAACTGCTTGCCCGGCTTCTCCGGCGTGGCGCGGTGGGGCGGGTCCACCACCAGCCCGCCGATCTCCGTCGGCCCCGAGTAGTTGTACCCGATGGAGAGCACCTTGTGCCGGAAGTGTTTGCCCAGGGAGGCCGAGTAGTGCTCGCGCTCGGAGACCTCGTAGTAGATGTGCGGCGCCTCGTAGGTCCCGTGCTGGGCGATGATCATGCTGGTGCCGATCAGCGCCCCGCCTTTCAGGTCCTCCAGCACGAACAGGTACTCGCGCTGGAAGGGGTCCTTCACCTTCCCGGAGAAGCTCTGCACCGACCGGTCGATCAGCTCGACCAGGGTGTCCTCGTTGTCCGGGAGGTTGACGGTGTTGAGGACGCCCGCCAGGCGCTTCACGCCCTTCAGGTCGCTTCGCTGGACGTCCCGCAAAACCAGCATAGGGGGCGCCTTCTATACACCACGCGGTCTGGTAAACCTCCTTTCATGGCGAACAAGATCAAGGTGGTCCTGATCGGCGGGACGGGGTACGGCGGCGCGGAGATCCTCCGGCGCCTCCTCTTCCACCCCAACGTCGACGTGGCGCGGGTCACCGCCGCGGACAACATCGGCAAGCGGCTGGGCGAGGTGCACCTCAACCTGGAGGGCCTCTCCGACCTCGTCTTCGAGCAGCTCCCGCCCAAGGAGGCCGTCAAGGGGATGGACGTGGCCTTCCTCGCCATGCCCCACAAGACCACCGCCAAGGTGGTGATGGAGATCATCGACGCCGGGGTCCGCATCGTCGACCTCTCCGGCGACTTCCGCCTCCGGGACCCGGCCCGCTACCAGAAGTTCTACGGCGTGGAGCACCCGGCGCCCGCCATGCTCACCGAAGGGCGCTTCGTCTACGGCATGCCGGAGCTGAACCGGGCGCAGATCGCCCGCGCCCAGTGCATCGCCAGCCCGGGCTGCTTCGCCACCACCATCGCGCTGGGGCTGCTGCCCCTGGCCAAGGTGAAGAAGCTCCGCGGCCCCATCCACACCGTGGCCTCCACCGGCTCCTCGGGCAGTGGGGCCAACGCCGCCCTCACCACCCACCACCCGCTCCGGGCGGTGAACCTCCGCACCTACAAGCCGCTCGAGCACCAGCACATCCCGGAGATCCTCCAGACGCTGGACCAGGCCGGCGGGCGCGAGCTCTCCCTCGAATTCGTCCCCGTCTCCGCGCCGCTCCCGCGCGGCATCTTCGCCACCAGCTTCGCCGACGTCCCCGCCTCCACCACCGAGGAGGAGCTGCTCCGCACCTGGAAGGAGTGCTTCGCCGGCGAACACTTCATCCGCATCGTCAAGGGCGGCCGCCAGCCGGAGGTGGTGGGCGTGGCCCACTCCAACTACGTCGAGGTCGGCTTCGCGCTCGGGCCGCCCACCGGCGACACCCGCCGCTGCGTCTGCTTCTCCGCGCTGGACAACCTGGTGAAGGGCGGCGCCGGCCAGGCCATCCAGAGCTTCAACATCATGATGGGCTACGACGAGACGCTCACCTTGATGGAGCCGGGCCTGTGGCCGTGACCGGTGGGCCCGACGCCGGGCTGGAGGCCCACCGCGGGCGCTGGTTCGTCATCAAGATCGGCGGGGAGCTGGCGCAGGACCGCGCCCACCTCGCGCGCAGCGCCGGGGCCGCCACCGCCGCGTTCGTCGCCGCGGGCGTGAAGGTGGCGGTGGTGCACGGCGGCGGGCCGCAGGCCACCGACCTCCAGACGCGCCTGGGCCTGCAGCCCACCAAGGTCGCCGGCCGCCGCGTGACGGACGAGGCGACGCTGGAGGTGATGAAGATGACGCTGGCCGGCCAGGTGTCGGTGGACGTGGCGTCCGCCTTCCGGCTGGCGGGCGTGCGCGCGATCTGCACCACCGGCGTCTCCGCGGGCCTGGTGAGCGCGAGGAGGCGGCCGCCCACGGTGCTCAGCGGCGCCGGGCCGGACCCGGTGGACCTGGGGCTGGTGGGCGACGTCACCGAGGTGGACGTCCATCTCTTCGACCGCCTGGCCTTCATCGGCGTGGTGCCGGTGTTGGGCTCGCTCTGCGGGGACGAGCAGGGGCAGGTGTTCAACGTCAACGCGGACACGGTGGCCAGCCGCGTCGCCTCGAAGCTGAAGGCGGCGAAGCTGTTCCTGGTGTCCAACGTGCCGGGCGTGCTGCGCGACAAGGACGACCCGTCCACCCGCATCCCGGTGCTCACGTCCGCCGAGGCGCGCGCGCAGATCGCCTCCGGCGCCATCGCCGGCGGGATGATCCCCAAGGTGGAGGAGAGCCTGCAGATGCTGGAGGAAGGCATCGACGCCGTGCACATCGTCGGCGTGAAGCCGGAGGACGCCATCCTCCGCGAAGCGCGCGAGCCGGGGAGCGCCGGGACCTCGTTCCAGCGCTGACCTCCGGCCCGCCCGCAAAACGACGACCGCGCTACATCCCGCCCTTGAAGAGCGCGAACAGCGCGCCCTGCGGGTCCTTCAGCCACGAGAAGCGGCCGATGTTCGGGATGTCGGACGGCGGGACGAGCTGGGTGGCGCCCGCGCCCTTGGCCGCCTCGGTCTTCGCGTCGACGTTGTCCACCGAGAAGTAGGTGACCCAGCCGATGTGGTTCATGTTCGGCATCGGCCCGCTCATGCCGCCCGCCTGCCGGTCGCCCGCCATGAACATGTGGTAGGCGAAGTCCTCCATGCCCGGCATCTTCTGCTCGGTGCGGCCCCACCCGAACAGGTCCTGGTAGAACGCGCCCGCCTTGGCGGTGTCGGGGGTGATCAGCTCGCACCAGGCCACCGGCCCCACCAGCCCCTGCGCCGGCTGCGCCTTCGGCGGCTGGAGGAAGCTCATGGGCGAGACCACGCCGCCCGTCGGGTCGGCGATGACGGAGAAGCGGCCGACGTTGGGAATGTCGCTGGGCTCCATGAACACCTGGCCGCCGAGCGCCTTCGCGCGCTTGGTCACCTGGTCCACGTCCTCCACCAGGACGTAGGGCAGCCAGTGGATGGGCGCCTCCGGCATCGGCAGCGGGATGACGCCGCCGAACTCCTCGCCGTTGAAGTTGAACATCGTGTACTTGTTCATCGGCGGAGGCACGTCGACGTCCTTGGTGCCCCAGCCCATCAGCGACTTGTAGAAGGACTGCGCGCCGACCAGGTCCTTCGTCACCAGGTCCACCCAGACGAAGCGGGACTTGCTCCCCGCCGTGGCGGCCTTCGGCGGCGCGGGTGGCTTCGCCTTCGCCGCGGGCGCCTTCTTCGCCGGCGCGGCCTTCTTCGCGACCTTGGCGGCCGGCTTGGCGCTGCGCTTCGCGGCCGGCTTCGCCTTGGCGGCCTTCGCCTTCGCCGCCTTCGCCTTCTTCGGCGCCGCCTTCTTGGCGCCCTTCTTCGAAGTCGTCTTCTTCTTGCTGCTTCGCTTTGCAGCCATCGAATTTCCCCTCCCGGACGGAGACGGGGGCGAAGAAGACTCGAAATGGGGCGCCTGCGACAAGGGTAAAGAGTGGCGCGAGAGGGGCTACGCAGTGCGTCGTCCGCCGCGCAGTGAACGGGTGGGGTGGAGGTGTGGCGGGGTTGTAAGTGTTCGGAATCGCTCGGCATCGCGGAGCGGCATGACGGTTGTAGGAAGCTCTCGCCCATGTTCTGCGTGGCGTGTCGCGAGGAGCGCCTGGGGCCGGCGTACTGGTGCGTCGAGTGCGGCGCGAAGTTGCAGGTGCGGGCGCGAGAGCTGATCGAGGCCGAGCGGGAGCACGTTCGATTCCTGCTGGCGGAGATCGATCGCTGGGACACGGCGCGGGCGTCGAAGGACCTGCGGAAGTACCTGGAGCAGAAGTATCAGCAGCGCGAGCGCGTGCTGGTGGCGGTGCTCGCGGGGAGGGAGATCGCGCCTCAGCGCGCCGCGGCGGCGCCGGAACCCGGGCTCGCGCCGGAACCGATCGCGCAAGCCGCGCCGTCAACCGAGCCCGAGCGCGCGCCCGATTCCACCGCGCGGGCCGTGCCGCCACCGGCGTCCGAGTCCGGGTACGCACCTGCGCCTGAACCGGATGTGGACTCCGACTCCGAGCCGGAGCGCGAGCCGGCGATGCCCGTCCCGGAGCTTCCGCTCGCCGCCGCCTTCGAGGCGCCGCTCCCCGTCACGCCGGAGCAGCAGATCATCGAGCAGGCCTCCACCTGGAGCCGGCTCTGGAAGCCCTTCCTCTACGAAAGCATCGGCTGGTTCGTCGGCGGCTTCCTCATCCTCGCCGGCACGCTGTTCTTCGTCGCCGAGAGCTGGGAGGGGATGACCACCACCCTGCGGTCGCTGGTGGTGTTCGGTCTGACCGCGGGGTACTCGGCGGGCTTCAGCATCTGGGGCCGCTTCTTCCTCAAGCGCGAGAAGGTGGTCGGCGCCGGCCGCGTGCTCGGGCTGATCGGCTCGGCGGCGGCGCCGTTGCCCGCGCTGGCGCTGCTCCCGCTCGCCGGCGCAAGTCCGCTCTTCTGGGGAGCGCTGATCGGCTGGTGCGCGGCGGCGGCGTGGCTCTCGCGCGCGCCGACGGACGCCTACGAGCCGGCGCTCCAGCCGGTCCTCCAACTGGCGATGGCGCTCACGGCCGCATCGATGGCGCTGGCGCCGTTCCTCGTCCGCCTGGGGCCGCTGGCCATCTGGCTGGACGCGGCGGCGGTGATCTGGCTGGCGGTGGCGCTGGAGCTGCGCGCCGACCGCCGCGGTGCCTTCGCGCTGCTGGCCCCCGCCTACCTCGGCCTCCTCTTCGCCATCCGCCTCCACGTGGCGCTGACCGCGGCGGGCGTGGCGGTGCCGGTGGCCGCGTACGCGCCGCTGGTGGCCGCGCTCGGCTTCGTGGCGGTGCGCGCGCGCCGGGCGCTGGAAGGCCGAGCGGTGGATCCGGTGGCGGTGGGCGTGGTGGCGCTGCAGGTGGCCGCCATCGCCGCGTCGGTGGTCCGGTTGGACGGCGTCGCCGCGCCGCCCTCGGCGTTCTTCCTCAGCTCCGCGCTGTGCACCGTCACGCTCTGGCAGCTGGGGCGCGGCGAGGGCGCCCGCGCGCGCTGGCACTACGCGACGTACGCGGTGGGCTACCTCGCCTACCAGTCGGTCGGCACCATCGTGCCGGGTCCGGTGATGGAGCTGTTCCTGCGGGTGAAGGCGTGGCTGGGGTACGCGACCCAGCGGTTCGTGCCGCCCAACTTCGCCGCGGTCTACGCCGTCCCGTACGTCATTGCGGTAGGCGCGTTCGCCGCCCGCCTCTTCCGGTCCGACCACGTGGACCCGGTGGAGCGCGAGCGCCGGCGCACGGTGGGCGGCGTCCTCCTCAACGCCACCGCCGCCGGCGCGGCGTTCTTCTGCGCCGAGGCGATGGCGGGCACGGACCTCCGGCCCGGCCTGTGGGCGGTGCCGCCGCTGGCGATCGCCTGCCTCGCGCTGGGGCTGTGGCTGGAGCGGCGGCTGCTCTCGTGGGTGGGCTCGCTGTCGCTGCTCACCCTGCCGGTGTCGATGGGGGTGGTGTATTCGGCGGAGGCCGGCGCCGTCACGGCCGGGGCGCTCGCGCTCGCCCTGGCCGTGCTCTCCTGGCGCGTGCCGCGCGACGCCTCGCACGGGCGGAGCGTCGCCGCCGCCGCGCTGGCCATCGGCGCGGGCGTCGTCTCGCTGGTCCCGCCGCACACGCTGTTCTCCGCGACCGCCGCGGCGATGGGAGCGGTGGCGATGGCGGTCCTCGCCATCAAGCACAAGCACGTCGCGTGGGCGGGGTGTGCGGCCCTCTCGATGGTGACGGTGGCGGTGGCCGCGCTGGCCGTCGCCGGTCCCTTCGCGCCGGTGGCCACGGCCCTCGCGGCGGCGGCGCTGGCGGCCGCGTCGCGCCGGAAGTCGCTGGAGACCTGGGGCGCGGTGGCGGTGACGGGCGCGATCGTCGCCGTGGTCTGGGCCGTCACCGCGGGCTCGTCCGGTTGGACCGGACCGGTGCCGGTGCTGGCCGCGGGGTGGGTGGCGTGCCTGCTGGCGTCGCCCGCGACGTCGGGGTGGGCGCCGGTCATCGGCGCGCCGATGCTGGCGGCGGCGATTGCGCCGGAGTGGCTGGACCTGGGGGCGCTGTGGGCGGTGCCGCCGCCGGTGACGATGGCGCTCCTGGGGATGATGGCGCTGGGCGCCTCCGTGTGGACCGTCATCCAGTCCCGACCCGGCGCGCTGGGTGGGGCGGGCGTCCCGATCTCGGAGGTCATCACCACGGCGAGCAAGCGGCGGGTGAGCGCCGCCAGCACCGGAGGAACGAGCGGCGAAGAAACGGGTGCGCCGCGAGCGGAGACCACCAGTCCCCCGTTCCCGAGCCGAGGAGGCCGGTCTCCCGCGGCCATCGCGCACGGCCTCGTCGCGACGTTGGCGGCGGCGGGGTTCGGAGTCTTCCGCATCGACTGGTTCCATGCAGTCGCGAGCCACTGGCCCCTCTTCGCGGCCGCGGGCGTGGCGCTGCTGGCGGCGCGCGCGACCTGGCCGCGCATCAGCCTCGCGTGGGCGGCGCTGCTGGCCGCCGCGGCCTCCGTTGACCACCTGGACTACGCGTTCGCCGGGGCGCTGGCGTTCACCGCGCTGGCGGCCCTGGACGAGTGGCCGAGGGCGCGCGCGCTGCTCTTCGGCCCGCGGCCGGTGGCCACCATCGCTGCCTCGGGGGCGGTGCTGGCGGCGCTGGTCGGTCGACTCATGCTGATCTCGGCGCAGCCGTTCGAGCGCGGCCTCGCCGTGGTGGCCATCGCGCTGCTCGCGCTCGCGTGGGCGCGCACCAGCGGTCGAGCGCTGTTCCTCGCCGTCCCCGCGCTCCTCGTCGCGCCGTGGGCCGTCCCCCCCGAGTTGGTGCCCTGGTCGCTGATGGTGCTCCCGCTCTTCTCCGTGGCGGTCGTCCGGGTGGCGTCCTGGTCGCCGCGCGCGCTGAACCGGTTGGTGCCGGGTGGCTCGCCGGACCAGGTCTCGCTGTGGGCGCTGGGCGCTCTCTTCGTCTCCACCGGCGCGGCGATGGTTGGCGATCCGGAGCACGCCCGGTGGCTGGCGATCGCCTCCGCGGGCGCGCTGGTCCTCTCGGGCGGCTCCTTCCAGTGGCTCCGGGTCGCCGGCGCCGCGGCGCTGCTCCTCCCGTACCCGGAGGCGCGGCTCGCCGGCATCGCGGCGCTGCTCGGGCTCGGCTTCTTCGCCCGCCACGCGCCGTCGCCGGCATCGCACCTGAGCGGACCGCAGGAGCGCGCGCGGACGCCGCTGGCCTGCGCCCTGGCCGCGGTGGCGCTGGCGCTGGTGCACTGGCAGGTGGGCGCGTTCCACGACCAGACGCAGCTCTTCCCGGGCCTGCTGCTGGTGGGCGGGACGCTCTTCGCCGCGGCGCTGCTCTCCGGCCTGACGTGGGGGCTGGGCCTGGCGGCCTTCGCCACCAGCGTCGGCCTGACCCGGTTCGGGCTTCCCCTCACCACCGCGCTCTCCGTGGGCGCGGCGGCGTGGACCGGCCTCGCCGCGCTCCTGCGCCGCGAGCGCGCCCAGGCGGCGGCGCACGCGTTCGCCGAGCGCGCCGGCGCGGGGCTTCCGGGCCCGTGGTCGCTGTGGTTGTGGTGCGCGGGGGCCGCGTCGGCGCTGCTGGCCTCCGGGACGATGCTCTCGGGCCAGGCGGACCTCCCGTCCGCGGTGCTCCTGCTGATCGGCGCCGCGCTGCTGCTGTGGACGCAGGACCGGATGGAATCCGCCATCGGCGCCGCGCTGTTCGGGCTGGCCGCCTTCGCCGTCCTCCCCGGTCCGTGGCGCGCGGTGGGCGGCGCGTCGGCGGGCCTGGCCCTCTGCCTCGCGTCGCGCCTGTTCGCCGGCCGCCTCACGCAGGCGCGCGTCCTCCGCCACGCGGGGTGGGTGGTCTCGCTGGTGTCGCTCGTCGGCCTGCACTCGCTGGAGCACGCGTCGACGCCCATCGCCGGCGCGCTGGCGATGCTCTCGGTCTGGGCCGCCGTGTGGGGCAACGAGACGTTCGAGCCGCTCGGCTGGGCGGCTTCGCTCGCGTGGCTCCACTCCGGGCTGTTCTCCGCGGGCCTGATGCTCGCCACCGGCAAGCCGCAGTCGTTCATCCTCCCGTACATCGGCGCGGCCTCCGCGTTGCTGGGCGCGGCGGCGCTGTGGCTGGGGCCGAAGTCGGGGCGCCGGGTGGTGGGCCTGGTGGCCGCGGCCATCGCCTTCCTCGAGCTGGGCGGTGGGTTGTCCGCCATCGAGACCCAGGCGCTGCGCGAGGCGCTGGTGGCGGGAGTGGCGCTGGCGTCGCTGGCCGTCGTCGCCGTGGTGGCGGCGCGGCGCGACCGGGACGAGCCCGCCGCCTTCGTCGCCCAGATCGCCCTCGCCGTCGGCTACCTGGTGGTGCGCCGGCACGGGATGGGCAGCCCGTTCGGCCAGGGAGACGCGCTGGTGGCGCTGCTGGCGGGCGCGGCGTTCGGCGGCCTGTATGGCTGGGCCGCGCGGCAGGAGTCGTCGGTGTTCCGGCGGCCGGCGATGTTCGGGGCCATCGCGCTGCCGGTGATCGGCCTCCTCGCCGCGCCGTGGGAGCGCGAGCCGCTGGTGGGCGCGGCGCTCCTGGTGGGTATGGCGGCGCACTTCGCGGCGATGGCGCGCCTGCCCGACGTGCGCCGCCCGCTCTCCTTGCTCTCCGCGGCGGCGTTCAACGTGGCGCTGCTGGTGGCATGGCAGGCCACCGGCTCCGAGGAACCCCAGTACTACGTCATCCCCGCCGCGGTGTCGGTGCTGGTGCTGCTGCGCATCTTCCGCGACCAGCTCTCCGACGTGGCCCGCGCCCGGCTGCGCGCGCTGGCGCTCACCGCGCTCTACGGGGCCGCCGCCTGGAAGCCGCTGGTGTTCGACGAGACGTGGGCGATGCTGATCTGCGCCCTGGTGTGCGTGCTAGGCGTCGCCGCGGGCGTGGCCACGCGGATCCGGTCGTACGTCTACCTGGGCACCGGGTTCCTGGTGGTCACCGTGAGCGCCAACCTCGTCCGCTACGGGATGCGCGACCACCGCCTGGGCGCGGTGTTCCTCTCCGTGCTGGGGTTGCTGGTGGTGGGGTTCATGGTGCTGCTCTCCGCGCAGCGGGCGGAGCTGCTCAAGCGCTACGAGCGCGTCCGCCAGCTGCTCGGAGGATGGGAGTGAGCGTTACGGCACGGTCGCGCACTGGGCGCGGATGGCCGCGCAGACCGCCGCCGGGTCCTCGGCGGAGAAGAGGACGCGCTTGCCGTTGCGGAGCTTGAGCTCCACCGCGTGACCCTGGTCGCCGGGGACGTTGTACATGACCGCGCCGCGGCGCAGCCGGATGCCCCAGCCGCCCCACTGGAGCCAGCGGTACTGCACCGGCGTCACCTGGTCGATGTCGTGGAGCGGGATGCGCTTGCTGAGGATGCCGAACCCCACCTTGAGGTCCGTCCCCTCCACGCGCACGCGCACCACCTGGAACACCCGGAAGAGCACCATCGCCAGCGCGTAGGCGCCCATCAGCGGGAACCAGGCTCCGGGCTTGCCGCTCCCGACGACGACCATCACCGTGACGGTGAAGTGGAGCATCAGCCCTGCGAAGAGGACGGCGTAGGCGGTGTTCGACCAGCGGGACTCACTGATGACCATGGGAAGCCTCCTGAAGGTCGTCCTTGAGCAAACCGCTCGCCAGGCCCAAGCCCCCGGAATCGCGGGAGGCCGTCGCGTGGCGGACGGTACTGGATTACGCGATTCCGGAACCCACTACGGCATGGGCTACCAGGCGATCTCCTCGCCGGCGCGGTAGTCGAGGAACTTCCCGGAGTCGGCGGGGGTGAGGCCGTCGATGACGCGGAGCAGTCCGGCGGCCGAATCTCGCACCGGCACCGGCGCGCCGGAGCCGCCCATGTCCGTCTGCACCCAGCCCGGGTTGAGCACCACGGAGATCAGCCCGTGCTGGCGGACCTCCTCGGCGAGCGTGACCGAGAACATGTTCAGCGCCGCCTTGCTCATCCGGTACGCGTAGTAGCCGCCGGAGCTGTTCTGGCCGATGGAGCCCATGCTGGAGGAGAGGTGGGCGATCTTCTTGCCGCGTCCGTCGCGCAGCGGCTGGAAGAGCACCTTCACCAGCCGCACCGCGCCCACGGCGTTGGTGTCCAGGATGCGGACCATCCCCGCGGTGTCCTCGTGCTCCAGGCCGCGGCTGGTCCCGTACACGCCGGCGTTGTTGATCAGCAGGTCCACCGGCTGCCGCGGGCGCGCGCGCCCGTAGGTGCGCACGCTGGAGTCGCTCGACACGTCGCAGGGCAGGATGGTCAGCGACGCGCCGTGGGCCGGCCGCAGCGCGTGGAGCTCGCGGGCGCGATCCGGGTCGCGCGCCAGGGCCTCCACCTCGTCGCCGCGCGCCAGCAGTTGCTTGACCAGCTCCAACCCGATCCCTCGATTCGCTCCGGTGACCACTGCGCGCATGGGGACCAAGGATACCCCGGCAAGTCCAAGCGGCTCGAATCAGCCGCTGGTGTAGCGTCGCACCTCCCATGCACGCGATCAGCCTGGTGATGCTGGCAGTCCTCGGCGCCTCGGAGCGGAGCCCGTCCCTCTCCACCACGCTCCCCGGCGGGACCTGGGAGGTCTCCGGGGCGCTGGGGCCGAAGGACATCGGGAGCGTGGCGGGGCCCGGGTTCGGGTGGGACGCCGAGGCGGCGGTGGGCATCACCGACCAGGTCCAGCTCGACATCTTCGCGCCCGCGGTGGTGCTGCGGGTGGGCAACGCCGGCGACTCCGAGTACCTCTTCGGCGCCGGCACCTGGGGCGTGGAGAGCAGCGTCCGCTTCGCCGCCATCACCTACGAGCTGGGCGCGTCGCTGGGGATGCGGAACTGGTACGGCAAGGCGGTCGCGGTGTCCTTCACCCTGGACGCGAGCAACACGCGCCCGTGGGGCATCGCCACGCTCACGCCGTTCTTCACGCTCACCGCCGGGGCGGGGGTGACGCTGGCGCTGGGCGACGCGGTGTCCGTCCACCTCGCCCTCGCCGCCACCAACACCACCGACGTGCTCGCCAACTTCTACCAGACCGCGCCGCGGCTGGGCCTGGGCAGCGTGCAGCGCCTCGGGTTCCGGCGGCTGCCGCTGGTGCAGGTCCGCGTGCTCCCCATGCTGAGCGCCGACCTCTTCGCCGACGCGTGGGCGGACTTCCCCTACCAGGGCCCCATCGCCTTCGACGCGCTGGCCGGCGCGACGTTCGAATTCCCCTGGTGAGTCCGGGTCAGGGCGCGGTGCCGCGCCGCCGGAGCGACCGCGCGGCCTCCACCGCCTCCTCCTGCCCGCACCCCGGCGCCGCCGCCTGCTTCTCCAGCGCATCGAGCGCGGCCAGGCTCCCCAGCTGCCGCAGCCGCCGCGCCGCCTGGGTGCGGATGTCGCAGTCGGTGGACTTCAGGGCGGTGACGTAGCGCTCCACCAGGTTCAGCCCCTGGGCGAGGTTCGCCTGGTCCAGGTAGCGCAGCGCGCCCCACTCGCGCGGGGAGATGGGCTCGGCGGCCATGGCGCGGAAGGGGACGCGGAGCTGCTCGCGCGGCCAGGAGTTGAAGTACTTCCGCACCGCCGGGTCGCGCCCGTGGCTCTTGCCGTAGTCCTGCGCCAGCCCGTCGAGGAGCACGGCGTCCAGGTCGCCCACCGCCTCCAGGTCCACGCCCGCCGCCTCCCGGAGCTCCTCCTGGTGCCGGTCCAGCCGGTGCAGCGCCGCCGCCCGCAGCGCCTTCACCCGCGCCAGCGGCGCCCGCTCCGCGTCGTCCGACCCCAACAGCTCCAGCACCTGCTCCGGGTGGCCGGCCTCGAGGGAGGCGCGGGCGCGGTTCTCCAGCCGGCTGCGCTTCACCGCGACGACGATGGTGGCCGTGGCCGCCACCAGCAGCAGGCCGAGGCCGGCGGCGCGCGCGGCCGGAGGGAGATCGCCCAGCCCGCGGCGGGGCGGCGACGTGGGCTTGTGTGGCGCGGGGCGCGCTTGCGGGCGCGGCGGTGGAGTCGGAACGCGCGGGCGCTCGGCGAGCTCCGGCAGCGCATCAGAGTCTGGTCCCGGCTCGGGGCGCGTTGGCGGGCGCGGCGGTGGGGTCGGAACGCGCGGGCGCTCGGCGAGCTCCGGTAACACGTCAGGCACCGGCGAGGGAGGTGGCCACGGGGCCGGCGGGACGAGCGGTTCGTCGGCGGGCTCGGGTGGGGCCGGCGTCTCGGCAGGCGGCGGCGCCATGTAGAGACCCTGGCTTCCGCTCGCGGGGGTGGGCGGCTCCGGTGGGAGCGGCTCCTCCTTCGGCGCGCGGAGGGCGCGGGCCAAGGCCTCGGAGAGCTCCAGCGCAGACTGCGGCCGCTCGTTGGGGTTCTTGGCCAGGCACCGCATCACCAGCTCGCACAGGGGGGTGTTGGCGACGAGCTGGGGAGCGGCCTGGTAGAGCGGCAGCGGCTGGGCGGAGATGTGCTGGGCGACGAAGTTGCGCGGGCTGGGGCCGGGGAAGGGGAGCACTCCGGAGAGGGTGCGGTAGGCGAGCACGCCGAACGAGTAGAGGTCGCTGCGCGGGTCGAGGTGGCCGCCGAAGCCGCCCTCGGGCGAGATGTACTCCGGAGTGCCGAGGATGACGCCGGACGCGGTGGCCAGGCCGCCCTCCGGCACGGGCAGCCCGACCGGGTCCGAGAGCCGGGCGATGCCGAAGTCCAGCCAGCGCGCCTGTTCGCCGCGGACGGTGCGGGTGAGCACCACGTTCTCCGGTTTGAGGTCGCGGTGGACGATCCCCTTCTCGTGGATGGCGGCCAGCCCGTCCGCGAGCTGGATCAGCACCGGCACCGCGCGCTCGGGCGGGAACGGGCCGGGCTCCAGCGCTTCCTGGAGCGTCTCGCCCTCGGCCAGCTCCATCACCAGGCAGGGCCGGCCGTCGCTCTCGCCGAAGTCGATGACCCGGACGATGGCGGGGTGCTCGACGCTGGAGAGGAGATGGGCCTCGCGGCGGAAGCGCTCGCTGGCCTGGTGCTGCTGGGAGAGGTCCGCGCGCAGCACCTTGAGGGCGACCTTCCGGCCGAGGGACACCTGCTCGGCGAGGTACACCTCCCCCATCCCGCCCTCGGAGAGCAGGCGCACCACGCGGAACCGTCCATCGAGGACCAGCGAGTCCGGGGGGAGCACGGGGGCGCGTACTTTCTCGCAGATCCGCCGGAGGAACCAACGGGGTCGCGCATGCCACCGCGCGCGGGCGCGAACGCACGCCCGCCTCCCCTCCGACCCGCCAAATGTCCGGGAATTTTGGGGGCTTATCCCTGGTGTTATCGTCGCCCCCGCCTCCCACTCCATGGCGACGGACCGAGACCAGACGACGGAAGCCGCGACCTCTGCGCCCGCGGGCGCGGACGGCGGGCCCATGCTCCGGCTGGTCGATCGCCGCGCGTTCGTGGGCTTCCCGTCGCTCGCCGTCGCGCCGGGCCTCACCATCACCGACTTCGGGCTGCAGATCCCCGACGTCACCTTCCCGTTCAACCTCTCCGGCGGCCCCTCCCGCTACCAGCGCAAGCAGCTCCACTTCGGCTTCCTGGAGCTGAAGGTCGACGCCGAGCTGATCGCCCGCCGCGTCGCGGAGCTCTCCTCCAGGCTCCCCGAGCTGGACGACCTCAAGCTCCACTTCCGCCCCGGCTACCTCGAAGGCCAGGCGCGGATGAAGAGCGCGGAGCGCACCCCGCTCACCTTCAAGATCGCCTTCGACGGCGACGGCGAGCGCCTCGCCGTCTACCTCTACGACGTCCGCCTCTACGGCTTCACCGCCACCCCCGCCTCCCAGCTCGCGGTCGCCCTCTCCAAGGTCGTCCGCGACCTCGAATTCCTCCCCGAAGTGGAGCTCCGCGGCGCCACCGGCTTCGGCACCCGCCTCCTCCCGCCGCTCTGCCAGCTCGCCGCCGTCAGCCGCGGCTACAAGGTCCCCACCCTCGACACCGCCCGCCTCTCCGTCGCCGAGGTCTCCTCCCAGGGCCTCAAGCTCCGCTTCTCCTCCGGCGGCCTCCCGCCCCCCTCCTCACCGGACGAGGAGCTCCTCCTCGCCCTCGAAGGAGCGCGCGCCTTCGCCGACGCCGAGACCCTCGTCGCCGAAGGGAAGCTCGCCGAGGCCCGCGACGCCTACCTGAAGCTGGGCGACGTCTCCGAAGCCCACCCCTTCGCCGCCGAGCGCCTCCTCACCCTCCTCGTCGCCGACCCGCAGGCCCACGAGCTGGCCCTCGACATCGCCGCCTCCCTCCAGCGCCGCCGCGAGCGCAGCGCCTGCGCCCTGTGGGCGGACGCGGTGGTGCGCGAGCGCCGCGGCGAGCACGCCCGCGCCGCCGAGCGCTACCTCGCCCTCTGCGCCCTGGCCCGCCGCAACGCCGAGGACGCCTCCGCCTTCTTCGCCGCCGAGTCCGCCGCCCGCGCCGCGCGCGACCACGCCCCGCAGATGGCGGTGCGCGCCCTGCACGAGCTGCTGGGCCTCAAGCCCGACCACCTCCCGTCCCTCCAGCAGCTCGCCCGCTCCTCGGACCTCGCCAAGGACCGCGCCGGCGCCATCCGCGCCTACCGCCGCATCGCCGCGCTCGCCCGCGACCCGCACGAGGCCGCCGACGCGCACGTGAACATGGCGCGGCTGTGCGCGGAGACGGAGGACGACGTCGCCGGCGCCCGCCTCCACTGCGAGGCCGCCCTCAAGCTCCGCCCCGACCACCCGGAGGCGCTCTACCACCTGGGCGATCTCTGCTTCCGCGCCGGCGAGCACCTCCGCGGCCTCAAGGCCCTGGACCGCCTCCGCGAGGTGGCCCTCGCGCGCCACGAGATCGACCGCATCGGCCGCGCCAACGTGCTCGCCGGCCGCATCTGGGAAGAGGGCCTCAAGCAGGGCGAGAACGCGCTCCTGCGCTACCGCGAGGCCGTGTCGCTGATGCCCGCGGAGCCCGAGCCGCACGCCCTCCTCGCCCGCGTCGCCGAGTCGCTGGGCAAGCTGCAGGAGGCCGTCCAGGGCTACCAGCAGGCGGTGGAGCTGGCCGGCCCCGCCCCGCGCACCGACGAGATCCGCAAGGCCGCGCACGCCTCGCACCACGCCCTCTCCCGCCTCTACCGCACCCGCCTGGGCGACCCGGCCAGGGCCAAGGACCACCTCGAGTCCGCGCTCGCCCTCGACCCGCGCGACATGGCGGCGCTGGAGGAGCTCATCCCGTACTTCCGCGCCTCCGGCCGCGCCGCCGAGCTGGCCGACGCGTGCGAGAAGGCGGCCGCCGTCACCGACGAGCCCGCGCGCCGCGCCGCGTTCTGGGCGGAGGCGGGCGAGCTGTACCGCTCCCGCCTCAACCAGTCCGAGAAGGCGGAGAAGCTGCTCGTCGCCGCGCTGGACGCGGACGAGAAGAACCGCACCGCGCTGGAGGCGCTGCTCTCGCTCGCCGAGGGCCGCCGCGACGGGGCCACGCTCTGCCGCTGCCTCGAGGGCCTGGCGGAGCAGACGCTGGAGCCGAAGGAGCGCGCCCGCACCTATCGCCGCCTCGCCGTCGCCGCGCGCGACCTCACCTTCGACCTCGACCTCGCCACCCGGGCGCTGGCCGAGGTGCTCAAGCTGGAGCCGGAGGACCTGGCCTCCATCGGCGAGCTGTGCGGCCTGCACCGCCGCCGCGCCGACATGCCGGGCCTGGCCGCCGCGCTGGAGATCCGCGCCCGCGTCGCCGAGGCGCACAACGACCGCCGCCTCGCCGCCGCCGCGCTGCGCGAGATGGCGCAGGTGCTGGAGCTGCGGCTGGGGCGGGTGGGCGAGGCGCTGGTGGCGATGGAGAAGGCGGCCCGCCTCTCGCCGGACCAGGGCATCCTCATCGACCTGGCGGACCTCTCCATCCGCTGCGACCGCCCGGACCACGCGCGCACCGCGCTCACCGAGCTGCTCGGCGCCCTCCCGCGCCACGCGCCGCCCGAGCGCATCGCCGAGGTGCAGGCCCGCCTCGGGAAAGCCTGCGACCTCCTCGGCGACCGCGAGGCCGCGCGCCAGAACTACGCCAAGGCCTTCCCGCTCCGCCGGCTCGACGACGAGCTGGCCGCGCGGCTGGAGGCCCTGCACCGCGAGGCGGGAGACACCCGCGCGCTGGCCGAGCTGTGGGCGGACCGCGCCAAGGCCTTCGCCGACGCGGGCCGCCCGGACGCCGCCGCCCCGCTGTACTTCCAGAGCGCCCAGGCGCTGATGGAGCTGAAGGAGTCCGCCGCCGCGCTGGTGCGCCTCAACGCCGCGCTGGAGGCGTCTCCGGAGGGCGAACGCGCGCCGGAGATCCTGGAGCTGATGTCCGCCACCGCGCTGGAGGCGGGCGACCGGCTGGAGGCGGCCAAGCTGCTCGCCCGCCGCGCCGCGCTCCACCCCGAGCCGCGCGCCGGCGCCCGGCTGCTGCTCAAGGCCTCCGACCTCGTCGGGGGCACCGCGCGCGAGGAGAGCTACCTCGCCCAGGCGGTGCAGAAGGACCCGTCCTTCGCGCTCGTCCGCATGCGCCGCGCGCGGCTGGCGCTGGAGACCAACGCCCACGCCGCGCTCGCCGACCTGGAGGCCGCGCTGCAGGTCAAGACGGGCGACCCGGACGTCCTCACCGGGCCGGACCGGCTGGAGGCGTCCCGCCTGGCCGCGCGCGCCGCCGTCCGCGCCCGGCAGCCGGACACCGCGCGCAAGCACCTGGCCTTCTACACCCAGCAGCGCCCGGACGACGTCGAGGCGCAGCAGGAGCTGGCGGACCTCCACCGGCGCGCGGGCGACAAGGAAGCGCTCTGCGACCTCGTGGGGGAGATCTGGCCCAGGCTGAAGGGCACCGCGCAGGAGGAGGCGCTGCGCGAGTACGCCGAGCTGTCCATGGAGCTGGGCCGGCCCACCGCCGCCTCGGACGCGCTGCGCTCGCTGCTGGAGCGCGAGCCGGGAAACGCCTGGGCGGCGAAGATGCTGCTGCGCCTGCTCCCTCGCGCCCCCTCCGGCGCCGCCGAGTCCCGCGAGCGGATGGACCTCATCGGCATCGTCCTCGGCGCCAGCGCCGGCGACGAGCGGGCCAGGCTCCTCGAGGACCGCGCCGCGCTGCACCACGGCCAGAGCCGGCTCTCCGAGGCGCGCGCCGACCTGCAGGAGGCGGCCACCCTCGCCGATCAGCCGCGCGAGCTGCTGCGCCGGGTGGCGGAGCTGGCGCAGGAGGCGGGTGACGAGGCCGGCGAGCTGGCGGCGTGGAAGAACGCCGTCGCGCGCGAGCCGACCCTGGCCGACGTCGCGGGCTCCCGGCTGCTCTCGCTCTCCCGCTCGCGCCTGACCGCCGGCGACCTCCGCTCCGCGCGCGAGGGCTTCGCCGCCTGCGCCGCGCTGTCGCTGCCCGCCGCCGACCTGTGCGAGGCGCACTTCGGCCTGGGTGAATCCCTGGTCGGCCTGGGCGACCCGCAGGGCGCGGCCGAGGCGTTCCGGCGCGCCGGCGAGCAGGGCCCGGCCCGCCGCCGCTTCGAGGCGCAGATGAAGCGCGCCGAGCTGCTCGAGCAGGGTGGCCAGCTCGGCGACGCCGCCGAGGCGCTCCACGCCGCGCTCGACCTCTCGCCCCGCAACGCCGCCGCCACCGCCCCGCTGCGGCGCGTCCTCACCGCGCTGGAGGACTGGGAGGCGCTGGCGGAGCTGCTGGCGGTCGAGCTGGACGGCGCCGGCAAGCAGGAGGCGGGCCCGCTGGCGCTGGAGCTGGGCAAGCTCTACCTGGAGAAGCTGGAGTCCCCCGGCCCCGCCGAGGCGGCGCTGCGCCGCGCGGCGCAGGCGGACCGCGCCAACGTCGAATCGCGGCGGCTCCTGGCCGGGCTGCTCTTCGACAAGCGCGAGGTGAAGAAGGCCGCCGAGCTGCTGGAGGAGGCCTCCGAGCACCTCCCCGCGGCCGAGGGCGCCTCGCTGCTCCTGGGCGGCGCGCGGCGGGCGGAAGAGGCCGGCGAGGCGAAGCTGGCGGTGCGGCTGGCGCGGCGCTCGCTGCAGCTCCAGGCGCCGGAGGGCGAGGCGCTGTACGCGGTGGCGCGGCTGCTCTACCTCCGCGGCGCGGCGCAGGAGGCGCTGCCGCTGTACGAGAAGCTGTTCACCGCCGCCGACTTCGAGGACGCCCCGGACCGCTCGGAGGAGATCGGCCTGGCGCTGGCGGACCTGGCGGAGCAGGGCGGGGAGCTGGTCCTCGCCGAGCGCGCGCTGCGGCGCGTCCTGGCCGAGCGCCCGCTGTCCACGCCGGCGGTGGACCGGCTGGCCGCCATCGTCACCCGCCGGAGCCCGCGCGAGGCGGTGGACCTCCTCTTCACCCACGCGCAGAAGCGCTCGCCCTCCGAGCAGAACGCGGCGTTCCTGAAGGACCTGGCGGCGCGGGCGAAGGCGGAGTTGGCCGACGTCGACCTCACCGGACGCATCCTCCTCAAGGCCGCGGAGATGACGGCCGACCCGCAACCGCTCCGGCGCCAGCTGGCGGACCTGTACCGCGAGGCCGGCCGCACCGGCGACCTCATCGAGCAGCTCGCGCGCCTGGCCTCCATGGCCCGCGAGCGCGGCGACGTGCCGGACGCCATCGCCTCCTACGAGGAGCAGGCGCGGCTCTCCGAGGCCGTGGGCCGCGTCGACGAGGCGCTGGACACGCTGGCCACCGTGCGCGACCTCCGGGTGGACCAGAAGGACACCGCCGCCGCGGCCGCGGTGGAGCGCCGGCGCGCCGACCTCTTCGGCCACAAGAAGCTGGACCTGGAGGCCGCCGCCGCCGCGCTGGAGCGGAGCTTCGAGCTGCGCGCGGACCCGGCCACCTGCCGCGAGGGCCAGGTGCTGGCCGCCCGCCGCTCGGACGCCGCCGCGCAGGCGCGCTGGATGGAGCGGCTGGTCCCGCTGCTGGGCACGCCGAAGGAGCGCGCGGCGGCGCACCTGGAGATGGCCAGCCTGTACGACGCGGAGCTGGCGGCGCCGGACAGGGCGGAGGCCGCCGCGCGCGAGGCGCTGAAGAACGACCCCGCGATGGCCGGCGCGCAGTCGTTCCTGGAGGCGCTGTTCGAGCGCGACGACCGGGTGAACGACCTGGCCGCCTTCCACGAGGAGCTGGCCGCGCGCGAGCAGGACCCGGCGAAGCGGGCGGCGCGCTTCAAGCAGGCGGCGAAGCTGTACGCGGAGCGGGCGCGGAGGCCGGATGCGGCCGCGGCGGCCCTGCTGGCGGCGCGCGCCTCGGCGCCGGACGACGCCGCCCTCACCGGGCAGATCGCCGAGCTGCTCCACCAGGCCGGGCGCGCCGAGGAGGGCGCGGAGTTCGACGCCCTGCTCCTGGAGTCCGACCCGTTCTCCGAGCCGGCCTACGCCCGCCACCGCGCGCACCTGGAGAAGCAGGGCGACCACCAGGCGCTGGCGGCGCTGCTGCTGCGGCGCGCCGAGGCCCGCGAGGGCGCCGAGTCCGCGGGGACGTTCCTGGACGCGGCGGACGCCTTCCGCCGGGCGGGCGCCGAGGAGCAGGCCGCGCTGTGCGAGGCGCGCGCGTTCGAGAAGGCGCCGGAGGACGACCGCGCCTACGAGATCGCCCGCGAGCGCTCGCAGAGCGACGTCCGCAAGCTCTCCGCGGTGCTCCACGCGCGCGCCCTGGCGGTGCCGGTGGAGGACGGGCTGCCGCTGATGCGCGAGCGCGCCAACGCGCTGCTGCGCGCGGGCGAAGAGCTGCTGGCCTCCGAGGCGTTCGACGACCTGCTGGAGCTGTCGGGCGACGACCTGGAGGCGCTCACCGTCCGCGCCGAGCTGGCGGCGAACGCGGGCGGGCCCAAGGCGTCGCAGCCGTACGACCGGAGGCTCCTCGAATTCGGCGGGGCCACGCTCCCGCTCCCGGTCCGCCTCAAGAGCGGGCTGCGCCTGGGGCACGCCGCGCTGGCCGGCGGCGCCTACGTCGACGCGGCGGACGCCTTCGGCGAGGTGGTGGCGCTGGACCCCAACGGTTCGCGCGGGCGCGAGGCGCTCTCGCTGCTGGCGGAGGTGCACTCCAGGACGGGCGACACGCCGGGCCTGTTCAAGACCACGCTGGCGCTGGCCGCCGGGACGCACGGCGAGGAGGCGGAGGCGCTGCTGCGGCGCGCGTCGGAGCTGTTCGACGACCCGTCGAAGGCGGTGGACGCGCTCCTCCCGCTCTCGCGCCTGCGCCCGGCCGACGAGCGGGTGATGGGGCGCACCGTCCAGGCCCTGCGCGCGCTGGGCCGGCACGGAGAGCTGCTGGAGACCTACGAGCGGAGCGCCACCGCCATCGGCGGCAAGACGGCGGCGGAGCTGTTGCTGCAGGCCGCCCGGGTCACCGAGGCGGAGCTGAACGACCGCGACCGCGCCTTCGAGCTGCGGCGCCGCGCCGGGGAGCTGGACCCGGAGAATTCCGAGGCGCTGGCCGCGGTGGCGGACGAACAGCGCCGCCGGGGCGACCTGTCCGGGCTGGCGCGCTCGCTGGCGCAGATGGTCCAGGTCGCGCGCGAGCCGGAGCAGCGCGCCACGCTGCGGCTGGAGCTGGCGGACGTGGCCCAGGAGCTGGGCCTGACGGACGTGGCGCGCAAGGCGCTCTCCGCGGTGTTCGAGGGAGGCCGCGAGGCGCCCGGCTACCGCGCGGCGGTGGAGAAGCTGGCCGCGTTGCTCGCCCGGGTCGAGGACCACGCCGCGCTGGCGAAGGTGCTGGAGGCGCGCGCCGAGCTGGCCGCGGGCGACGAGCAGGCGGACTTCCTGCTCCTGGGCGCCCGCGCCGCCAAGGAGGCCGGTGAGTCCTCGCGAGCGGCGGACCTGGCGTCGCGCGCCGCCGAGCTCAAGCCCACGGTGGAGGCGCTGGTGCTGGCGGCCTCCTCGTGGCGCGAGCTGGGCGACCGCGGCCGCGAGGGCGGCGCGCTGGTCCGCGCGTCTCAGCTCTCCCCGCCCGAGGCGCGCGGCGGCCTGCTGGTGGAGGCCGCGGACGCGCTGGAGGCGGCGGGGAACCGGGAGCAGGCGGCGGACCTGCTGGAGCGGGTGGCCCGCGAGCACCCCGCGCTGCTCACCGCGGACGCCGCGGCGGACCGGCTCTCCGCGCTGGGCCAGCCGGTCCGGGCCATGGACATCGCCTTCGAGCCCGCGATGGAGGCCGGCCGCTTCGCCCGCGCGCTGGAGCTGGCGGACCGCGCCAAGGAGCGGGACCGCGCGCGCGACGCGCTGTGGGCGCTGGTGGAGGGCGGCGCGGAGGGCGTGGAGGAGGCGCACGTCCACCGCCTGGCGCAGGAGGTCCGGCAGAAGGGCGACGCGAACGCCATGCTGCGGCTGGTCTCGGCCGTGGAGCCGATGGACCGCGACCTGGCCACCGCGCTCCTGGAGGAGATCGCGCTCGGCCGGTTCCCCACCCCGGTGCGGCGGCGCGCCTTCGAGAAGCTGGCCGGCGGGGGGAAGGCCGGCCCGGCGGTGGAGGCCGAGCTGGAGAAGGACCTGGGCGCCGAGGACGCGGAGATCGTCGACCTGGTGCTGGCGCAGGCGCGCTCGGCGGGCGCGACGCTGCTGCGCACCGCGCTGGACCGGATCGCCTCCACCGTCCCCGCGCGCCGCAAGGAGATGCTGCGCGAGAAGGTCTCGCTGGACCGGCTGCAGGGGAACCTGGCCGAGGCCGCCGCCTCGGTCCAGGCCCTGGTCTCCGAGGAGGAGGCGCCGAAGGCGCGCGCCCCGCTGGAGCTGGAGCTGGGCGAGCTGTACCTGAGGATCCCGGGCTCGGAGGCGAAGGCGCGGTCCGCGTTCGAGCAGGCGCTGGCGCACGACGCGGCGCTGGCGGCCGCCGCGCGGCAACTGCTGGGGATGGCGCGCCCGGACGAGGCGCCGGAGACGCTGGTGGCGCTCGCGGACCAGGTGCGCGAGGCGTTCGGCGACGAGGCGCTGATGGAGCGGCGCCCGGCCATCGCCGCCGCCTACGTCAAGCTGGGCAAGCGCGAGGAGGCCCTGCGCGAGCTGGCGCTGCTCCCCGAGTCGCCGGAGGTGCTGGCGGAGCGGGCGCGGCTGGCGGGTGAGCTGGGGCGGGTGGCGGAGTCGCTGGCGCTCCGCGAGAAGGCCGCCCAGTCCATCGAGGAGCAGGAGCAGGTCCTCTACGGCTACCTGGAGGCGAACCTGCTGGCGCCCGCGGTGGCGCTCACGGAGAAGCTGCTGGGGGAGTGGATCGACCCCTCGCCGGTGACGCAGCGGATGCTGGCGGAGCGGTTCTCCGCCGACCCGGACGGCGCGGCGACCGCGGTGCGCCTGTGGCCGGCGCTGCTCTCCCGCGACCTCACCGACGCCGACGCGTGGACGCTCTTCGCCGAGGCGCTGGGCCGGTCCGGCCAGGAGGCGCAGGCCAAGATGGTGGACGGCTTCGGCGCCGCGCTCACCGGGAGCGACGCCGTCGCGCCGATGCCCGCGCTGAGCCCGCTGGTGACCTTCCCGCCCGCCTTCAACCACCCCGCCCCGGCCATCCTGGAGCGGCTGGACGCCGAGCGGATGCCGCGGCTGCACGGCGCGCTGCAGCCGGCGCTGGCGGGGCTGGCCGCCTCCAGCGTGTCGGTGCTGCTCGACCCGCGCGGCGGCGTGGAGGCGTACCTGGTCAGCCCCACCGAGCTGGTGCTGGGCGCGGGCGCGCTCGCCGTCTTCGGCCAGGCGGAGCTGGTGTACCTGGTGGCGCTGGGGCTGGCGATGGCGGAGAAGGGCATCGCGCTGCACAAGCCGGGCCCGGTTCCGGACGGCTTCCTCAAGGCCGCCGAGGACGCGTTCGGCGCCGCGCCCGCGTCGCTGGCGGCGTGCCGCGTGCTCGCCCACCTCGACCCCCTGGTGCGCGGCGGCGACCCGAGCAAGGTGGACGTGGCGGCGGTGCTGGGCCAGAGCGACGCCTTCCCGGCGATCGCCCGGAAAGCGCTGTCGACGCTCTAGCCACGTCACCGGCAGGGGCGTCGCGCCGCCGCCGGCGCCGGTGGTGCCGGTCGCCGAGCCGAGGTGGCGCCGCCTGCCGGACGTCGCGGGAAGCGGCTTGTTTGGCGCTCTCGGGCGCCGCGGGTATTTTCGCGGCCGATGCGCGCCACCTTCTCCGGCGGCGTGGCGCTGGCCGCCGCCGCCGCCATCCTCCTCGCCGCGTGCCCCGGGCAGCAGTACCCGGGCACGCAGATCGTCACCTTCAGCCTCACCGCCCGCGGCGTCCCGGGAAGCCTGGAGGCGTGCCGGGACGCGGGCTACTCGGAGATCCCCGATGACGCCGGCTTCACCTTCTCCGCCATCTTCTCCGGCGACGACGACGGCACCATCCGCTGGATGACCATCCAGGACTACGTCCGCGACTCCGCGTGGGACGGGAGGGTCCTCACCTCTCCGTTCTCCGCGCCGCGGGCGTTCACGATCTGCGGCGACGCGGGCGTGGACGAGGAGCTGTACGTCCTGCCCGTCTCGTTGTCCCAGAGCCAGCCGCTGGGCATCGACGTCTGCCCGGACGATCCGCTCCTTCCCGGCGCCATCCCCACTCCCGACCCGGACGGCGGGATCGCTCCGCCCGGGTGGTTCAACGGGCACTTCGACGCGGTGCGCGCCTGCGGCCGGCTGCGCGACACCATCCACCCGGTGGGCGACAAGCCGTGCCCGGTGTGCACGATGGAGTTCAACATCAAGGGGCCCCGGCTGTGACGGGCGCGGAGCCGAAGAAGGCGGTGGTGCTGCTCTCGGGGGGGCTGGACTCCACCACCTGCCTGGCCATGGCGAAGGCCGGCGGCTTCCGGCCGGTGGCGCTGGCGGTCGCCTACGGGCAGCGGCACGCGGTGGAGCTGGACCGCGCGAGGGTGGTGGCGGCGACGATGGGCGTGGAGGACTTCCGGCTGGTGCGGATGGACCTGCGCGCCATCGGCGGGTCGGCGCTCACCGCGGACATCCCCGTACCCAAGGACCGCAGCGAATCCGCCATGGGCCACGGCATCCCGGAGACGTACGTGCCGGCGCGGAACACGGTGCTGCTGGCGCTGGCGCTGGGGCTGGCGGAGACGGTGGGCGCGGTGGACCTGTTCATCGGCGTCAACGCGGTGGACTACTCCGGGTATCCGGACTGCCGGCCGGAGTTCATCCGCGCCTTCGAGTCGCTGGCCAACCTGGCGACGAAGGCGGGGGTGGAGGGCGCGCGCTTCACCGTGCACGCGCCGCTCTCCGGGATGACCAAGGCGGAGATCATCCGCGAGGGCACGCGGCTGGGCGTGGATTATTCGCTGACGCACTCCTGCTACGACCCGGACCCGCAGGGCCGCGCGTGCGGGCGGTGTGACAGCTGCGCGCTGCGAAAGCGCGGCTTCGAGCAGGCGGGCGTGAAGGACCCCACGGTCTACGCGGAGGGCGCGACGTGAAGATGGCCTGGGTGCTGGTGCCGCTGGCGCTGGCGGGGACGGCGCCGCTGGTGGACGCCACCAAGGAGGTGCCGGGGTTGATGCTGGACCTCCGCTACGCCACGCCGGACAACTTCCTCCACCAGAAGGTGTACCCGGACGGCGCGCGCTGCCTGCTGCTGCCGGACACGGCGGCGCGGCTGGCGAAGGTGGCGAAGCGGCTGGAGGCCAAGCACTACCGGCTGCGCGCGTACGACTGCTTCCGCCCGCGGTCGGTGCAGTTCCAGATGTGGAAGATCCTCCCCAAGCCCGGCTACGTGGCGGATCCGGTCAAAGGCTCCAACCACAACCGCGGCGCGGCGGTGGACCTCACCCTGGCGGACCTGGACGGCGGCTGGGTGGAGATGCCCACCCCGTTCGACACCTTCAGCCCCGCCGCCCACCAGGGCTACGAGGGCGGCACGGTGGTCTCGCGCGTCCACCGGGAGATCCTGCTGGAGGCGATGACGGCGGAGGGCTTCACGCCCAACCGGATGGAGTGGTGGCACTTCGACCTGCCGGACGCGGGGCGCTATCCCGTCTTGGACGTGCCGCTGGTGGAGGGCGCAGGCGAAGGCGCGCCGGACGCCGGCCGCTGAGCGGGAGCCGTCTTCCGCCGCGTGGCGATCAGCTCCGCCACGATGGACACCGCGATCTCCGCGGGCGTGAGCGCGTCGATGGCCACGCCCATGGGCGTCCGCACCCGCTCCAGCTGCGGCGCGGAGAAGCCGGCCGCGGTGAGCCGCATCTTGAAGCGCTCCGCCTTGCGCCGGCTGCCGATGACGCCGAGGTACGCGGACGGCTTGTCCAGCAGCGCCTCCAGCACCGCCTGGTCCAGCGGGTGGTCGTGGGTGGTGATGCAGAAGTAGCAGTCCTCGCCGCCGGCCAGCTCGCGCGCGACGTCCGCGGGGTTGCGCAGCACCAGCGCGTCCACGCCCGGGAAGCGCTCGCGCGAGGCCCACTCGGCGCGCTCGTCGACGACGGTGACGTGGAAGCCGACGTTGCGGGCGAGGGCCGCCAGCTCGCGCGCCACGTGCCCCGCGCCGAAGACCCAGAGCCGATCCTGCGCGGCGTGCTTCTCCAGGAAGACCTTCATCTTCCCGCCGCAGCACATCCCCAGGTCGTGGGTGAGGTGGGTCTCGATGACGCGGGAGACCTGGGACGGGTCGCCGAAGAGCGCCTTGGCGGCGTCGATGATCTGCAGCTCGATCGCCCCGCCCCCCACCGTCCCGCGCAGGGTGCCGTCGGGGAGGACCACCATCTTGGAGCCGGGCTTCTGGGGGGTGGAACCCGCGGACTCGATCACCGTGGCGACCACGAAGGCGCGCCCCTCGGCCGAGAGCTGGGCGATCTGCTGGTAGAGGTCCGCGCTCACCCCCTGAGAATATCTCGGAAAAAGTGTGAAAAGGCTTTCCAGGAGGGGTCTGTTGGACGACCGGATAATCGGATCGCACCCCTGGAGTTTCCCGACCATGCGAATCGACTCCGCCGCCCGCGCTCTCTCCGCGCCGGCTCCTCAGCCCAGCGCCTCCACCCAGACTCCGGCCCCCGCGACCCGCGCCGCCGCCGTCCCCGAGCCGGCCGGCAAGCCGCCCAAGGCCTACGACGGGATGTACCTGGGCGCCAACGGCCAGCTCTTCAACCCGGCCTCGAATTCGCTGAAGGACATCCCGGCCATCAAGCCGCAGAACGGCGAGCCCAAGGGCCTGACCGTCTACGTCAACGGCGTGGGCGCCCCGCCGGGGAACGCGGTGGGCGAGATGCAGAAGTACGCCAACACCACCGGCAACCAGGTGGTGGGCATCTACAACGCCACCGAGGGCTCGCTGAAGGACATCCTCCAGGCGGCGGGCGACAAGTTCGACATCGGCAAGAACCCGGCCTCCGACCAGCTCTCCAGCCTCATCCACGACACGCTCAAGTCGGGCCAGCCGCTGCACATCGCCGGCTTCTCGCAGGGCGGCGCCATCGTGGACCGCGCCATCACGGACGCCAAGAACCGCTTCATGCTCGAGGACGGGATGAGCAAGGGCGACGCGGAGAAGCTGCTCTCCAAGCTGACCGTGGAGACCTTCGGCGGCGCCGGCAGCAACTTCCCGGACGGCCCGGCGTACACCCACTACGTCAACCGCGCGGACATCGTCCCGCAGCTGTTCGGCGTGGGCGCGCCGTTCTCCAACCCCGGCCGCGGCGCGGACGTGCGGACGTTCAACTCCTGGAACCCGTTCACCGCGCACAGCTGGGACAAGTACATGGCCCAGTGGCGGCCGCCGAACACCAACACCGGCGTCGGCAGCGGCGGCGGCGGCGGGGCCGGCGGCTCCTGGTGACGCGAGACGAGGCGATCGCCGCCGTCCAGGCGCTGTGCCAGGCGATCGACCCGAAGGCGAAGACGAAGGGGTTGTCTCCGAAGAACGTGGGCGGTGTGTCCGTGGGCGCGGAGGCGATCTACTTCGAGTTCGCGCCGGAGGCGGGGACGCTGAGCGTGATGGCGTCCGTGTACCGGTTCCGCGCCCTGCCCAAGCCCGCCGTGCTGGACGCGTTCCGCGCGGTGGAGAAGGTCGAGGACAAGGGCGGCGGTCGGTTCGACTACCAGGCGGCGTCGAAGAGCGTGCTGCTCACGCGGGTGTATTCGTCCGCCCCTCCGGCGGAGAAGCTCAAGAAGGAGACGGAGCAGTTGGTCGCCGCGGCGCGGAGGTGGCGGGAGGAGGTCGTTCCCAAGGTGGCGGCGAAGGCGCAATCCACCGGCGCGCGCGATCTGTCGTAGCGACCGGGCCGAGTCCGCTCTAGCGGACGTATTCGTAGAAGTAATTTCCAGGCGAGTCGCGGCCTGGGTAAAGGTCCGGACGTGCCGAGCAGCTTGCTGATGAGCGGCTTCGACCTGCGGGTCGTGGACCTCCCGGAGGAGGTGCGCCTCCTCTTGCCGCTGCGGGCACAGCTGCCGATGGACGACGCGCGGATGGCCATCGTCAAGGCGATGATGGCCCCGATCGCCGGCCCACCGCTGACGGACCTGGTCGCCTCGGACGCCCGGGTGACGGTGCTGATCGACGACTTCTCGCTCCCCGTGCCGCCGCCGTCGCACGACCCGCGCGGGGACATGCTGGAGCTGGTCCTCGCGCAGCTGCAGCAGAAGGGCATCCGCTCGGCGCAGATCAAGATCGTCGTCGCCAACGGCCTCTCGAGGCAGTGGCGGCCGGTGGAGCTGAAGGACCTGCTGGGTGAACAGACCCTGGCCGCGCATCCGGTCCAGTGCCACGACGCCGAGGCATCCCACCAGCTCTCCCGCATCGGGGAGATCGACGGGACCCCGATCGACGTCAACAAGGCGCTCGCCGAGGCGGACCTGGTGGTGCACCTCAACGTCGTCTCCATGCCGCTGATGGCGGGGACGTACCCGCTGGTGTCCGGGGCGCTCGGGTACAAGACGTACCGCGGGCTCCTCACCCCGGCGGCTTACGCGGAGGACGCGCCGTTCCTCCCCGGCTCCGCGCTGGTGCGCGCGCACGAACGCGTGGCGGAGCTCCTGCTCTCCAAGGTCAAGGTGGTGCAGCTCTCCACCGTGCTGTCGAACGACCTCTGGCCCGCCGCGCTGGCGGCGGTGCTGCAGGGCGGCACCACGGTCAGCCTCACCCGCCCGCTGCAGATGTGGAACTCGCTCCCCACGCCGGTGCGCCATCGCGCCGCTCGACTGCTCCGCGCGAACTACAAGCCGCTGTGGTTCGGCTTCGGTCCGCCCGCGGAGCTGGAACCCAGGGCGCGCGCGGTGTTCCGCCGCCAGCACGAGGTCGCCACCGAGGGCGAGGTGGACGTGATGCTGTTCGGCCTGCCCGACGTGGGGCCCGGCTCCGTTCGCAGCGCGCAGAACCCCGTGCTCACGGCGGAGCTGGCGCTGGGCTACGTCTACCACCTGTTCACGCAGCGCCCGCTGCTCCGGCAGGGCGGCGTCATCGTCATCGCCAACCCGCTCACGCCCTCCTTCGACCGCATCCACCGCCCGCACGAAGAGTTCTACGACCTGGTGCTGCGCCAGGAACGGGAGCCGCAGGCCATCCACGAGAAATTCGAGTCGTCCTTCGCCGGCCGCCCCGAGTTCGTGGGCGGCTACGAGCGCCGCTTCGCCTTCCACGGCGTCCACCCGCTCCACTCCTGGTACCACTGCGCGCCCGCGCGCCGCCGCGCCTCGCACATCCTCGCGGCGTACGGCGACCCGCGCTCCTGCGCCCGGCTGGGCTTCAGCCCGGTGACCAGCGTGGAGGAGGCGCTGGCGCGGGCGAAAGAGCTGCTGGGGAAGGACCGGCTGGACGTGGCGGCGCTCACCGTCACGCCCCCGTTCTGGGTGAAGGTCTAGCCGCGGACGGCCCTGCGTTTTGCAGGGAGGCCCCGCCCCGGGATTGCAGGATGCAATCGCCCGCTTCACGCAAGTGACCGCGGGCACTCGGCGGTGGCTCCGGCACGGGCGGTGCTCCGTCACCGGGCATGAGCCCCGGTTGCGCATGGGTCGCGCTCGTCCTGACGCAGGCAGCGCCCATCGAGGTCCACGGCTACGTGGACGCGTACTACGCCTACAACTTCAACCACCCGGCGGACGGCACGAACTTCATCGCGGGCGCGGGCACCAGCGCCAAGCGCGCGGGTGAGGTGAGCCTCAACCTGGCGGCGATCGACGTGGGGATGAAACCGGCCCCGGTCGGGTTCCGGCTGATCCTCAACGCCGGAACGAGTGCCGAAGTCGTGCATGCCGGCGAGCCGCCCGCGCCGTTCGTCGGCCCCCAGGCGTGGCGCCTGGTCCAGCAGGCGTCGGCGATCTGGGAGCCCACGCCGAAGTGGCACCTGGAGGCCGGCATCTACCCCAGCCACATCGGCTTCGAGACGCTCCCGTCGAAGGACAACTGGACGTACACGCGCGGCGACATGGGCGAGCTGACGCCCTACTACCAGGCCGGCGTGATGGCGAAGTACGCCTTCACCGATCAGCTCTCCGCCCAGCTTCACGTCATCAATGGCTGGCAGATCATCGGGGACAACAACCGCGCCAAGACCGTGGGCACGCAGCTGGCCTGGAGCACGGACGCGGTCTCGATCGCCTTCAACACCTGCCTCGGCCCGGAGCTCCCGGCCGACGACCACGACTGGCGCTTCTTCGGCGACCTGGTCGCCACCTGGAAGCCGACCTCGACGCTGAGCCTCGCCGCCTCCGCGGACGCGGCGTTCCAGCAACCTGCCAGCACCTGGAAGGCGGCCTCGCTGTGGGCGCGCTACGCCGTCTCCGACGCGATCGCCTTCGCTGGGCGCGCCGAGGTCTTCGACGACACGGACGGCGCGATCAGCGGCACTGCGCAGCAGCTCTGGGAAGGCACCGCCACGCTGGAGGTACGTCCGGCCTCCGCGCTGATCATCAAGCTGGAGGGACGGTACGACCAGTCGACGGCGCCCTCGTTCTCCGGATCCACCAACCAACTCCTCGTCGTGCTGGGGACCGTCGCCGCGCTCTAGGACCACCCATGACCGACCTCACCTTCATCCTCGCCTCGCTCGGCTTCTTCGCCCTCTCCTGGGCGTACGTCCGGGCCTGCGACCATCTCTGAGCCATGAACCTCGACTCCATCGCCGGCGCCGCGCTCTCCGCCCTGCTGACCGCCTACCTGGTCTACGCGTTGCTCCGCCCGGAGCGCTTCTGATGACCGCCATCGGCTGGCTCCAGATCGCCGCCTTCGCGGCCGTCATCGCGCTCCTCACCAGGCCGGTGGGCGCCTACCTGTTCCGCGTGTTCGAAGGGGACCGGCAGCCGCTGCCGCGCGTGGAGCGCTTCCTCTACCGCCTGTGCGGCGTGGACGAGAAGCAGGAGCAGACGTGGGCGGAGTACGCCCTTGCCCTGCTCGCCTTCAGCGCCGTCACCCTGCTGATCACCTACGGCATCGAGCGATTGCAATTCGCGCTGCCGCTCAACCCGCAGAAGGTGGGCGCGGTGGAGCCGTACCTGGCCTTCAACACCGCCGCCAGCTTCACCACCAACACCAACTGGCAGGCGTATTCGGGTGAGTCGACCATGAGCTACCTGACCCAGATGGCCGGGTTGGCGTGGCACAACTTCATCTCCGCCGCGGCCGGCATCGGGGTGGCGCTGGCGTTGGCGCGCGGCCTCACCCGCCGGCCCGGCCCGGACGGCGCCAAGACGCTGGGCAACTTCTGGGTCGACCTGGTCCGCGGCACCCTCTACGTGCTGCTGCCCCTCTGCGTCGTCTTCGCGCTGGTCTTCGTGGCGATGGGGATGATCCAGAACCTCGCGCCCTACACGGAGGTCACCACGCTGGAGGGCGGCAAGCAGGTACTGGCCATGGGCCCGGTCGCCTCGCAGGAGGCGATCAAGGAGTTGGGCACCAACGGGGGCGGCTTCTTCAACGCCAACAGCGCCCACCCGTTCGAGAACCCCACGCCGCTCACCAACTTCATCGAGCTGGTGCTCATCTTCGCCATCCCCGCCGGCCTCACGTACACCTACGGGAAGATGGCGAGGGACACCCGCCAGGGCTGGGTCCTCTTCGCGGCGATGATGGTCCTCTTTGCCGCCGGCGTGACCACCGCATACTGGGCGGAGTCCCGGGGCGCCGGGAATATGGAGGGCAAGGAGGTGCGGTTCGGCATCCCCGCGTCCGCCCTCTTCGCCACCGTCACCACCGACGCGTCGTGCGGCGCCGTGAATTCCATGCACGACAGCTTCACGCCGTTGGGCGGGCTGGTGCCGCTGCTCAACATCCAGCTGGGCGAGGTGATCTTCGGCGGGGTAGGCGCCGGCCTCTACGGGATGCTGGTGTTCGTGCTCCTGGCGGTCTTCATCGCCGGACTGATGGTAGGGCGCACGCCGGAGCTGCTGGGCAAGAAGATCGAGTCCCGGGAGATGAAGCTGGCGGTGCTCTACATCATCATCTTCCCGTTCATCATCCTCGGGCTGACGGCCTGGGCGGCGGTGGCGCCCTCCGGCGTCTCCAGCCTGAACAACGCCGGTCCGCATGGGCTGACGGAGCTGCTGTACGCGTACACCAGCGGCGCCGGGAACAACGGCTCCGCGTTCGCCGGGCTCAACGCCAACACCCCCTTCTGGAACGCCACGCTGGGGGTGGCGATGCTGGCCGGCCGCTTCCTGATGATCATCCCGGCGCTCGCCATCGGCGGGGCGATGTTGAACAAGAAGGTGGTGGCGCCCGGCCCCGGCACGTTCCCCACCAATGGCGGGCTGTTCGCGGCGCTGCTGGTGTCGGTGGTGATCATCGTGGGCGCGCTCACCTTCTTCCCCGCGCTGTGCCTCGGCCCGGTGGTGGAGCACTTCCTCGCGCTCTCCGGGAGGGCCTTCTGATGGCCGCCGCCAAGCAACTCTCGCTCTTCGACCCCACCATCCTCGGCCCGGCCGTGAAGGAGAGCTTCCGCAAGCTCACCCCGAGGCACGTGGCGAAGAACCCGGTGATGTTCGTGGTGGAGGTGGGCAGCGTGCTCACCACCCTCTGCTGGGTCCGGGACCTCTTCGCGGCTCGTCCCGCCGCGCCGCTGTGGTTCACCGGCGCCGTCACCCTCTGGCTGTGGTTCACGGTGGTGTTCGCCAACTTCGCCGAGGCGATCGCCGAGGGGCGCGGCAAGGCGCAGGCGGACACGCTGCGCAAGATGCGCAAGGAGACCTCCGCGCGACGGCTGGTGAACTCCAAGGAGGAGACGGTCACGGCGTCCCAGCTCCGCAAGGGTGACCTGGTGGTGGTGGAGCCGGGGATGCTCATCCCGGGCGACGGCGAAGTGGTGGAGGGCATCGCCTCCGTGGACGAATCCGCCATCACCGGCGAGTCCGCGCCCGTCATCCGCGAGAGCGGCGGCGACCGGTCCGCGGTCACCGGCGGCACCAAGGTGCTCTCCGACCGCATCGTGGTGAAGATCGGCGCCAACCCGGGCGAGTCCTTCCTGGACCGGATGATCGCCCTGGTGGAGGGCGCGGCGCGCCAGAAGACGCCCAACGAGATCGCCCTGCACATCCTCCTCGTCGGGTTGACCATCATCTTCCTCTTCGCCTGCGTGACGCTCGTCCCACTGGCGCTCTATTCCGGGGTGGCGCTCTCCACGACCTCCATCGTGGCGCTGCTGGTCTGCCTCATCCCCACCACCATTGGCGGGTTGCTCTCCGCCATCGGCATCGCCGGGATGGACCGGCTGCTGCGCAAGAACGTCATCGCCATGAGCGGCCGGGCGGTGGAGGCGGCTGGCGACGTGGACACGCTGCTGCTGGACAAGACCGGCACCATCACGCTGGGCAACCGGATGGCGACGGAATTCCTCCCCATGCCGGGAGTCGCGGCGGAGGAGCTGGCGGACGCGGCGCAGCTCGCCTCGCTGGCGGACGAGACGCCGGAGGGGCGGTCCATCGTGGTGCTCGCCAAGGAGCGCTACCGGCTGCGCGGGCGCGACGTGGCGCAGATCGGCGCGAAGTTCATCCCCTTCTCCGCCCAGACGCGGATGAGCGGGTGCGACCTCGAGGGCCGCGTCGTCCGCAAGGGCGCGGTGGACGCGGTGCGCGAGCACGTGAAGGCCCTGGGCGGCGCGGTTCCCTCCGAGCTGGACGGGCTGGCGCACGGCATCGCCGACCACGGCGGCACGCCGCTGGCGGTGGCGGACGGCAAGCGCGTGCTGGGCATCATCCACCTCAAGGACGTGGTGAAGGGCGGCATCAAGGAGCGGTTCGACCGCTTCCGCGCCATGGGCATCCGCACGGTGATGATCACCGGCGACAACCCGCGCACCGCCCAGGCCATCGCGCGGGAGGCCGGCGTGGACGACTTCCTCGCCGAGGCCACGCCCGAGACGAAGATGAAGCTCATCAAGGCCGAGCAGGCCAAGGGCAAGCTGGTCGCGATGACGGGCGACGGCACCAACGACGCGCCGGCGCTCGCGCAGGCGGACGTGGGGGTGGCCATGAACACCGGCACCCAGGCCGCCAAGGAAGCCGGGAACATGGTGGACCTGGACTCCAACCCGACCAAGCTCCTGGAGGTGGTGGAGGTCGGCAAGCAACTGTTGATGACGCGCGGGACGCTGACCACCTTCTCCATCGCCAACGACGTGGCGAAGTACTTCGCCATCCTCCCGGCGATGTTCATGGGCGTCTACCCGCAGATCGCGCCGCTCAACATCATGCGGCTGGCGTCGCCGAACAGCGCCATCCTCGCCGCCGTCATCTTCAACGCGCTGATCATCATCGCGCTCATCCCGCTCGCGCTCCGCGGCGTCCTCTACCGGCCGCTGGGGGCGGCGGCGCTGCTGCAGCGGTCGCTGCTCATCTACGGGATGGGCGGGCTCGTCGCACCGTTCGTGGGGATCAAGCTCATCGACCTGATCCTCGCGGGCGTGGGGTTGACCTAGCCATGGGAAAGCACCTCCTCATCGCCGTCCGCGCCGCGGCCGTTACGCTGGTCCTCACCGGGCTTGCCTACCCGCTGCTCGTCACCGGGCTGGCGCAGGTGCTCTTCCCCGCCCGCGCGGACGGTAGCCTCGTCCGCGACGAGCAGGGCCGCGTCATCGGCTCCGAGCTGATCGGCCAGCCGTTCTCCAACCCGGCCTACTTCCAGCCGCGCCCGTCCGCCGCCGGCAACGGCTATGACGCGGTGGCGTCCTCCGGTTCGAACTACGGCACCACCTCGCAGAAGCTGAAGGACCGCGTGGCCGCGGACGTGGCCCGCCTGCGGAAGGAGAACCCGGGCGCCCGCGAGCCCGTCCCCGAGGACCTGGTCACCGCCTCCGCCAGCGGGCTGGACCCGCACCTCACGCCGGAAGGCGCGTCCTGGCAGGTGGAGCGGGTGGCGAAGGCGCGCGGCGTGGCGGCGGACCGCGTGCGCGCGCTGGTGGACCAGAACGTGGAGGGCCGCGACCTGGGCTTCCTCGGCGAGCCGCGGGTGAACGTGCTACTGCTGAACCTCGCGCTCGACCGCCAGCTGGGGAGCCCCAGCGCCAGCGCCCGCCTCACGCCCCCATGAGCGAACCGCGCCGCCAGCGACCGGAGGACTTCCTGGAGCTGGTCCAGCGCGCGCGCAAGGGCCGCCTCAAGCTCTACATCGGCTTCGCCGCCGGCGTGGGGAAGACGTACCAGATGCTGGAGGAGGCCCACGCGCTGAGGAAGCGCGGCGTGGACGTGGTGCTGGGTTTCGTCGAGACGCACGGCCGGGCGGAGACGGAGGCGCTGGTGGGCGGCCTGGAGCTGGTGCCGCGCCGCCACCAGGAGTACCGCGGCGTCACCGTGGAGGAGATGGACCTGGACGCCATCCTCGCGCGCAAGCCGGCGGTGGCGGTGGTGGACGAGATCGCCCACACCGACGTCCCCGGCAGCCGCAACCGCAAGCGCTACCAGGACGTGCTGGAGCTGATCGAGGCGGGCATCAACGTCATCGGCGCGTTCAACATCCAGCACCTCGAATCCCTCAACGACCTGGTGGAGCGCGTCACCGGCGTGGCGGTGCGCGAGACCGTCCCGGACGGCTTCCTCAAGCAGGCGGACCAGGTGGTGAACCTGGACCTCGCCGTCGAGGACCTCCAGGAGCGATTGAGGGGCGGCCGCATCTACGCGCCGGAGAAGATCCCCTGGGCGCTGGAGCACTTCTTCAAGGAGGGCAACCTCTCCACCCTGCGCGAGCTGGCCCTGCGCGAGGTGGCGGAGAGCCTGGAGCGCGCCAGCGAGGCGCAGGCCCGCCGCGAGCAGCCCGGCCGCGAGCGCTCCGGTGGCCGGGTGATGGTCTGCCTCTCCTCCTACCCGCCTTACGCGGCGACGCTGCTGCGCCGCGGGTCGCGCACCGCCGGCCGGCTGAACACCGACTGGTTCGTGGTCTACGTGGAGACGCCGGACGAGGCGCCCACCCGGATCGACGCGGAGGCGCAGCGCCACCTGCTGTCCAACATCGAGCGCGCGCGAGAGCTGGGGGCGGAGGTGGTGCGCCTGCAGGCGGCGGACCCGGTGCCGGCCATCGTCGACTTCGCGCGCTCGCACGGGGTGGGGATCATCATCATCGGCCGCTCGCACCAGCCGTGGTGGCGGCAGGTGCTGGGGCGGTCGGTGCCGCTGCGCCTGGTGCGGGAGGCGGACGGCTTCGACGTCATCATCGTCTCCCTGCGCGAGGCGGAGGAGCGGACCGCGTGACCCTGCGCTCCAAGCTGCTGCTGGCGCAGGCGCCGCTGGTGCTGGCGCTGGTGTTGGTGAGCGCGGCGGGCAGCTCCATCACCTCCTCGCTCGGGCGCGCCTCGCACCGCATCCTCAAGGACAACTACCGCAGCGTGCTGGCCATGCAGCGGATGAAGGACGCGCTCCGGCGGATGGACGAGGGCGCGCTCCTGGGCGACCGGCGCGAGGCCGACCGCGCCCACTTCGCCGAGGAGCTGGGGGTGCAGGAGGGCAACATCACCGAGCCCGGCGAGCGCGAGGCCACCGCCCGGCTCCATGCCGCCTGGGACGAGTACCGGCAGGGGCTGGAGCGCGGGCTGGCGACGGACGCGCGCCTCCAGCGCTCCGAGCGGACCCACGAGGCCATCGACGTCATCCTCGCCCTCAACCAGGACGCCATGGTGCGCAAGAGTGACGAGGCGGACCGCACCGCCCGCCGCTTCGACGCCATCCTCATCGCGGCGGCGATCGCCGGGCTGGTCATCGCGGTGTACGGCACCGCCACCCTCACCACCCGCCTGCTGCGCCCGGTGAGCGTCCTGGGGCAGGCGGCGCGGCGCATCGGCGAGGGCGACCTGGTGGCGCGGGCGCGGGTGGAGGGGAAGGACGAGATCGCCCAGCTCTCGCGCGAGTTCAACACCATGGCGGACCGGCTCCAGCAGTACCGCCAGAGCTCGCTGGGCGAGCTGATCGAGGCGCAGCGGGCGTCGCAGGCCGCCATCGACAGCCTGCCGGACCCGGTGCTGGTGGTGGACAACGACGGCGCGCTGCTGCACGCCAACGTCGCCGCCGAGTCCGTCTTCAAGGTGGACCTGGGCCAGGGCGGGAAGGAGGCGCTGCGCGCGCTGGACCCACGGGCGCGCGAGGTGGTGGAGCGGATGCGCCAGCACGTGACGGCCGGTAAGGGCGCCTTCTCCCCCAAGGGCCTGGAAGAGTCCTTCCCCCTCTCCACCCCCGAAGGCGAGCGCCACTTCCTCCCCCGCGCCACGCCGGTCTACGCCGAGGGCGGCTCGGTGCTGGGGACCACCGTGGTGCTCCAGGACGTGACCCGGCTCCAGCGCTTCGACGAGCTGAAGAACAACCTGGTGGCGACGGTGGCGCACGAGCTCCGCACCCCGCTCACCTCGCTGCAGATGGCCATCCATCTCTGCGTGGAGCAGACGGTGGGACCGCTCACGGAGAAGCAGGCGGACCTCCTCTACGCGGCGCGGGAGGACTGCGCCAGGCTGCAGGCCATCGTCGACGAGCTGCTGGACCTGTCGCGCATCCAGGCCGGGCGGGTGGAGCTGCACCGCCAGCCGCTGGGCGCGGAGGAGGCGGTCAACCGCGCGCTGGAGGCGCACCGGCACCTCGCCGAGGAGCGGAAGGTGGCGCTCCGCTCCGAGCTGCTCCCCGGGATCGGCCAGGTGGCGGCGGACGCCGAGCGGGTGCAGCTCGTCTTCGGGAACCTGCTCACCAACGCCATCCGCCACAGCCCGGAGGGGAGCACCGTGGCGGTGCGCGCCGCGGTCTCCGGCAGCGAGGTGCGCTTCGAGGTGCGGGACTCGGGACCCGGCATCCCGCTCGAGTACCAGCAGGCCGTCTTCGAGAAGTACTTCCGCCTGCCCGGCGGCCCACCCGGCGGCGCGGGGCTGGGGCTGTTCATCGCCAAGGAGCTGGTACAGGCCCACGGCGGGAACATCGGCGTCGCCAGCACACCAGGAACGGGCTCCACGTTCTGGTTCACGCTCCCGGCGGCTCAGGAGGCACGGGCGCCGGGCTGATACGCGGCGCTGCCACCCCGCGACTCGGCTCAGACGCCGACTGGTACGCGGCGCTGCGCGCCGAGAGGGGCTTTCTGCGTCGCGGCGATCCGGCGACTCAGGCGCCGGATCTGATACGCGGCGCCGTGCGCCAAGAGGAGTTCCCGCGTCGCTTCCATGGCGATGCCCGCTCAGGCGCCGAACTGATACGCGGAGACCTGCACGCCCGCGTACCGCCCGCTGTACGCCACCGCGCCGCGGTCCTCGCCGGCCGCGCCCGCCACCACCATTAGCGGGAGCAGGTGCTCCTCGCGCGGGTGCGACAGCCGCGCTGCGGGCGCCTTCGACCAGGCGGTGAGCAGGGCGTCGCGCTCCGCCGGCGCCTGCACCGCGGCCTCGCGCAGCCACGCGTCGAACTGCTCCGAGATGGGATGGGCGCGCGGGTCGCCGAAGCCGCGCATGTTGTGGAAGCTCATTCCGCTGCCGACGATGAACACGCCCTCG